>CAYLJO010000258.1:0-8478 GCA_964383905.1 uncultured Blastocatellaceae bacterium | reverse complement strand
GTTGCGCCCTTCGCGGATGATGTCAATCAGGGCATCTAATCTCCGGTCAGTGTGCGTCCGGGATTCGGCCAGCTCGGTCATCTTCTCGGCCAGCGTTGAAACCTTTTCCTCAGTCCTGATCTGCGCGTCTACGAGCGCAGCAACCTTTTCAGTCACCTCTTTAAATCCGGCAGTGGTGGCGGTAGCTAATCGCCCCAACACGTTCTCGGTGGTGGCCTGCACCTCGCGCAACTGCTGGATGTCAGCGGCAAACTGCGCCTGCTGATTCAGGATAAAGTCCATCTGCCTTTGTCGCTCTTCGTTGGTCATTTCCGGCCTCTTTCCCGACCCGTATTATACATCATGTGAAGATTCCGATGCTGCCGAAAGGCGTTGAGCACATCTAAGGAGATATCTCCACCCGCTTACAACCACCCCGCATTTGCCATGCATAATAATCCCGACGCACCTGCTATAATCAGAGAGGCGGCGTTGATCCCTCCGTCAACGCCACCCCGCGCGGAGACCTTCGCCGCCTCACCCACATTTGTTAACACGGATGTAATGAAATGGGGGACAAAATGGACAATATGACGCCCACCCACCACCGGCGAACCAGTTTGCCGTCGCGTGAGGCTAACGAAATCTCACGGGAGCTCACGAATCCTCACGAAACGTTTCCTCCAGGGCGACGAAAACGGAGGAATCCCGACGAAATAAAATTCCTCCGTGGGCCGCGCTTCTCCATCGCCAGTAGGATCCGGCGTTACTCGCCATCCGCCAGGCACATTTTCGGGGTAAAATGTCATAGATTTGGACGTACTTTCTGATATTCTTACACGCTATCGCTTGAACGGGAAATGCCTGCCGGGCGGGTAAACAACTGCGTATCGAACAGGGGAAAGAATCCGACGATGAAGCGATTGTTCGTCTTAATTGGCCTTGTGGCCCTTGCCCTCTCGTGCTGGGGGTGTCGCTCGGGTCCGGCCAATGAGAACGCCGCAAACATGGCGGCCACGCCGGAGCGCAGGACCGACTCAATATCGCTCGGGCTCGCGGCTTATCTGCCGAAACGTGATCTGACTCCGGGCGACACTCTCGACGTCACCCCAGACGATATCTGCACGCCGGGCTACAGCAGGAAGGTTCGTGACGTGCCGGAGGCGGTCAAAAAAGAGGCCTACGAGCGCTACGGCATGACCTCGCACCAGCCGCACGAATACGAGGTTGACCACCTGATCAGCCTGGAGCTGGGCGGCAGTAACTCGATTAAGAATTTGTGGCCGGAGTCTTATCAAACGGAGCACTGGAACGCTCACGTCAAAGATGTATTGGAGAATCATCTCCATAAATTGGTGTGCGACCGCCAGCTGGACCTTAAGACCGCACAACAGGAGATCGCCACCGATTGGATTGCCGCCTACAAGAAGTACCTCGGTGAGCCGGGGCAGGAGAAGAATGTACCCGTCGCCCAACAGTCAAAACCCGGCCGCGAGGGCGTTGCCAACACTCGGCAGGGTGGCCGCAACGCAGCTTTCGGCGGCGGGGAAGGGGCGAGCGTGATCGTCGGTAATAAGCATAGTAAGATCTACCACCGCCCCGACTGTCCCGACTATCGCAGGGTGTCGGCGGAGAACATGGTCGAATTCGGCAGCGTGGAAGAGGCAGAAAAAGCGGGCTACCGGGTGGCGCAGAACTGCCCTCATTAATTATTCAAGGGGAACAAGGTATGGCAGCCAATAAGAAACTGACGCCACTGCTTGCCGGGCGCACAGTCCAGGCGGCGAGTCAAAGCGATAATCACTTGAGTCTGACTTTTACCGACGGCTCGACGCTGGGAATTAAGACCGGCGGCGAAGTGACCGGAGCCGCCTTGAACGGCCGCATCGTCAAATCTGTGCGTCAGAGCGGAGCTGTGATGAGCCTCGACTTTCAGGACGGCACGAGCGCCCGGATCATGCTCGCCGAAGCAACGTCGAGCGTGATGCTCCGGGATAAGAATAACAAGATGGAGTATGCCGATTAATTGAGCCGTCTTTCCGCCCCGATTAACCTGTCATCGGATCACAGGAGAAGATCATGAAGCGCCCATGGAGACTTATTTTGATAGTGATTCTGGCCCTCGTCTGTTTGCCCCTGGAGTCCACGGTGGGGCAGCAGAGACGACGGCGCGGGCGCGCGAGGCGAGCGGGCGCCAGCGCCAATCGCAATAGCGAGCAGCAGGCCAAAAAGGAGAGGGCTGAGGTATCCGGGCCGGTCAGGGGCGACACCCACACCAAGACCTTTTACTGGCCCGCCTGCCCCGATTACGAGAAGGTGCCGGTAGAGCGCAGGACTATCTTCGGCACCGGCGAGGAGGCAGAGAAAGCCGGATACAAGCCGGCGAAGAACTGCCCCTAAGCGCCGGCCGGCAACATAGCGCCAAGTCGAAGGCCCTCACTGCCGCAGGAAATATCGCAGATGGTCATCGGGTGTCAGAGGCGTTCTCTGTGCCTCCGTGGTGAGGCCCTGCGTTACATTCATTCGCATCTTGCTATCAAGTAAATATTAAAGAATGAAAGTGGCTCTTCTCTACAACGCACGACCTTTGAGCGTCGCGGCGCATCTTCCCGACGACGCTTTCGAGGAGTACGACAGTGAGGAGACGATTGTGATCTGAGGCGGAAGAGCTCATGATGGAACGTAGCTTGCCAAGCATCAACCTCAGGGAAGCGAGGTTCAAGTGTATATATGGCCGGGGCTGCGACGGCATCTGCTGCCGGGAGGGGCAGCCCCCCGTTTATTGAGGCTGAGCTGATCAAAGACAATTTACACAAGTTCCTGCCCATGCTGCGCCCCCGCCGCCCGCGCGCTCGTGCTCAGGAAGGGTTATCTCGGCCGGCGCCGAAAGGTTGACCAACTCGTCATGCGTGTTTCGCAGGGCTGGTGCGTCTTCTTCAATCAGAGATGCGTGCTGCACCGCGCCGGCGCGGCGGAAGGGGATAAGTTTCGGTACAAACCGGCGGCCTGCGCCCTCTTTCCCATTGATCGAGATGAGCATGACCGCTGGTACGTACGGCAAAAGGGGTTCAATGATGAGGCGTGGGACCTCTTCTGCCTGGATCCCAAAGCGAGCCTGGTGCCGGCCACCGAGTCGCTGCGTGAAGAGATCGCCCTGGCCCAAAGCTTTGACAAGTAGAGGGAGCGGAAAGGCCTCCCTGGTCCACAGCGCGCCACACCGCACAACAATATAGCAGATGGCGATTGGGTGTAAGCTGTATTCTCTGTGCCCCCTCTGTGTCTCCGTGGTGAGGCTTCGGGTTACATCCATTCGCAACTTGCTATAGATGAGCTTCATTCCATAACTTACCCGGTAGCTTTCTCTCGCAGTACCGTCATCGGATCTCACTGGCCCATATTAGAACCGAGGTAAATTACAGCACCCCAGCCGGAGAGAGGGATGCTCAAGCCGGACGTAGTGCCTGCATTCACCGTTCGTGGAGGTGCGACAATGTCCCGGCTGCCCCCATAGTTAGGATCGGCGCTCCAGAGCGCCAATCGCCATCCGTCTCCAACAAACGTCGCCGGAATGGTCTGACTCGCGGCGGAAAGGTTGCAGAGAATCACTGCGCTCGATCCGGACGCATCCCCTCGCCTGATCGCCAGCCAACTCTGTTCTTCGCTCTCTTCCACGCTCGTGAGCCCTTTGTCGCAGTTGGAGAGGCACGGGTGATGCTTCCGCAGGGCGATCAAATCACGATAAAAGCGTAGGATCTCCCGATGCGGTGATTGATCAAGCTGCGCCCACCTGAGTCTTGACCGCTCGAACGTGACAGGCGATTGGGGGTCGGCGAACTCCCGGTCTAAAGCGTACGGGGCATACTCTTTCTGGCGGCCTTCACGGACCGACTCGATGAGCGCGGGATCGGTATGGCTCGTAAAATAGAGGAACGGCGCGGTCTCTCCGTACTCCTGGCCCATGAAGATCATGGGAAGGTTTGGCGCACAGATGAGGACGGTCGCGGCAAGCTTCTGCTCTTCAACTGTGACGAGTGTGGATAATCGTTCGCCCCAGTAGCTGTTGGCGATCTGGTCGTGGTTCTGAATAAAGGTGACGAACTGCCGGCCGGGCCGGGCGGCCGACGAAGTGCCGTGGCGCTTCCTCCGGTACACCGAGATTCGACCGTCGTTGACGAAGCCTTCGGTGATGGCCTTGCTTAAATCTTCGACCCGGCCGAAGTCCGCGAAGTAGCCCCGCCTTGTCTTTGTGAGCAGGGCGTGAAGCGAATGATGGAAGTCGTCGCTCCACTGAGCGTCCAGGCCGTAGCCGCACTCCGCCGGCGGCTTAATCACACGCACATCGTTGAGGTCGCTTTCGGCGATGATCCATGCCGAACGTCCGAGGGCCCGCGCCTGCTGCTGAAACTCTTCGCCGATCTCCTCCAGAATGTGACGCGGGCCGATGTCAAACATCCGATGAATGGCGTCCAGGCGAAGAGCGTCAACGTAGTACTCGGTCAGCCAGTACAGGGCGTTGTCGATAAAGAAGCGTCGTACGCCGTCGCTTTCCGGGCCGTCAAAGTTTAGACCCGCGCCCCACGGCGTCCGGTGGCTGTGGCTAAAATAGCCGGCGTAGTCGGCCAGGTAGTTTCCCTCCGGGCCGAGGTGGTTATAGACCACGTCCAGGATCACGGCCAGCCCCTGAGCGTGGCAGGCGTCGATCAGCTTCTTCAGACCCAGCGGCCCTCCGTAGGTTGACTGTGGTGCGTAGAGGTGGACGCCGTCATAGCCCCAGTTGCGGCCGCCCGGAAACTCCGCAACCGGCATCAGCTCAATGGCGGTGATCCCCAGCCCACTCAGATAGGCGAGCTTCGGGATGATCGCTTCGAAGGTCCCTTCCGGCGTAAAGGTCCCGACGTGCAGCTCATAGATGAGGTAGTCCTCGAGCGCCAATCCCTTCCAGTCCGTGTCCGACCACGTGAAAGACCCCGGGTCGAGGACGCGTGACGGGCCGTGAACACCTTCCGGCTGAAAGAGAGAGACCGGGTCGGGGCGTTCCTTCACACTCTCGATGACATACTTGTAGTCCACTCCTGGTTCGAGGTCGGCGGCCATCACCTCAAAGACATCGCCCCCGATGCGCTCCATCGGGATCGTGTGTGGAACTTCGCCCATGATCCTGACCGAAAGATGTTTTGCCCGCGGCGCCCAGGCGCGAAACCTCACGCCACCGTGCGCGAGACATGAAGCGCCGAATTGAAGCTCCCACGGGGCGCCGCGCCGTCGGTTGTCATGTGATAGGGTCGGCATCACATATATCTTCTATGGTCCTCAGGAAATTAAGACAGGGTTCACAGGATAGCAAAAAAGCTTTCGAGGTTTTATCATGTCAATCCTGTGAATTCTGTCTAAGGAGTCTAAGCTTTTTACTTTCGCCAGTCTTGCATTGATAGCAAACTTGCCGGTATCTTGCTAGCTGCCACTGAACTTAAACGATGAAGGATTGGGCGGATGGTAGAGTTGAACAGCCTGCGGGATGATCCCCTCTGGTACAAGGACGCGGTCTTTTATGAAGTCTACGTCCGCGGCTTTTATGATTCCAATAATGACGGCGTCGGCGACTTCCGCGGACTGACCGAAAAACTCGACTACCTGCAGTGGTTGGGAATTGATTGCATCTGGCTGCTGCCGATGTACCCTTCGCCGCTTCGCGACGGCGGCTACGACATCTCCGACTACTACGCCATCCTGCCGGAGTACGGCGCCCTGGAGGATTTCAAGGACTTCCTCGCGGCGGCCCACGCGCGCGGGATCCGCGTCATCGCCGACCTCGTCATCAATCACACTTCCGACCAGCACCCCTGGTTTCAGGAGGCGCGCAGCTCGTCCGATTCGCCTAAACGCGACTGGTATGTCTGGAGCGATACGGACCAGAAATACACGGGCGCCCGGATCATCTTTATCGACACCGAGCGCTCGAACTGGACGTGGGATGATGAGGCGCACGCTTTCTACTGGCACCGGTTCTTCCGCCATCAGCCGGACCTCAACTATGACAACGAAGAGGTCCAGCGGGCGATGCTCGACGTCGTCTCCTTCTGGTTGGAGCTCGGCATCGACGGCTTTCGCGTGGACGCCGTCCCGTACCTGTTCGAGCGTGAAGGCACCAATTGCGAAAACCTGCCCGAGACCCACGCGTTTCTCAGGCGACTGCGCGCCCATGTCGAGGCCAACTACCCCAACTGCCTACTGCTGGGCGAGGCCAACCAGTGGCCCGAAGACGTGGTGGCCTACTTCGGCAGCGGCGACGAATTCCAGATGGGCTATCACTTCCCGATCATGCCCCGGCTCTTCATGGCGTTGAGGCAGGAGGATCGAAGACCCATCGTCGAAATTTTAGAGCGGACGCCGGCCATCCCCGAGAACTGCCAGTGGGGGATGTTTCTTCGTAACCACGACGAGTTGACGCTCGAGATGGTGACCGACGAGGAGCGCGACTACCTTTACAACGAATACGCCAAAGACCGCCGGATGCGCCTCAACCTCGGCATCCGCCGGCGGCTGGCGCCGCTCCTCGATAACAGCCGTCGCCGCACCGAGCTCCTGCACGGGTTGCTGTTCAGTCTTCCGGGGAGTCCCTTCCTCTACTACGGGGATGAGATCGGCATGGGCGATAACATCTACCTGGGCGACCGCGACGGCGTGCGCACGCCGATGCAGTGGTCGGCCGATCGCAACGCCGGATTCTCGAAGGCCGATTTCGAGCAACTGTACTTCCCCGTCATTAGTAACCCGCTCTACGGCTACCAGTCGGTCAATGTCGAAGCGCAGCGAAGGTATGACACCTCGCTGCTCAACTGGATTCGGCAGATGATTCACCTGCGCCGCAGCCATCAAGTGTTCAGCCGCGGCTCGATGGAGTTCGTCAAGCCGGAAAACAGGAAAATCTTTTCGTTCACGCGGACCTACAAGGGCGAGGCGGTCCTCTGCGTGTTCAATCTCTCGCAGTTTGCGCAGCCGGTCGAGCTTGATCTGCAAAAGCACCGGAGGGCAACGCCGGTGGAGATGCTGGGCGAAACAGAGTTCCCCGCGATCACCGATCGCCCGTACCAGCTCGCGCTCGCCCGGTTCGGCTTCTACTGGTTTCTTCTCAAAAAGAGCAAAGTGGGATAAGGTAAATCGAGGAATTCTAATCTTCACGCTCCGCGGGCACAGGGGGGTCATCGATGAGTTCGGGGACAGATACTAATAGCCGCCTGGTGGTAGTTTCAAACCGCTTGCCTTTAACTCTCAAGCGGTCGGGCGAAGGGTGGCGCACCGACCGCAGCACCGGCGGCCTGGCGACGGCGATGGGTCCGATCCTGCGGCGGACCCACGGAATCTGGATCGGCTGGTCGGGGGACGCGTCGGGTGTCGCCGACGACAAGCGGCAGAAACTACTCAAGCGGTGGGCGGAGCGGGAGCGATACTTCGCCGTGGACATTCCGCCGGAGATCGCTCACGGATTCTACGAAGGGTATGCCAACCAGACCCTGTGGCCGCTGTTCCACAATTTCCCTTCACTACTTAACTTTGACCCGGAGCACTGGAAAGCATACATCGAGGCTAACCGCCGGTTCCGCGACGTCGTTCTCGAACACCTACGCCCGGGTGACCTCGTCTGGATTCACGATTATCAGTTGATGCTGCTGCCCCAACTCCTGCGTCAGGCGGTGCCGGACGCGCGCATCGGCTTCTTCCTACACATCCCCTTCCCTTCGTCAACAGTCTTCCGCCTTCTCCCGCGGCGGGAAGAGTTGCTGCAGGGTCTACTCGGGGCAGATTACCTGGCTTTCCATACCTACAGCTATCTACAGAATTTCCGGACCTCCACCCTCCGCGTACTGGGCGTCGAGAGCCGGATGGACCGGATGGAGGTCGGCGGACGGTCCGTGCGGCTCGAAGCGCTTCCCATCGGGATCGCCCCACAGGAGTTCACCGACCTGGTGCAAAAGGACGAGGAGACCGTGAACCGGCTGGCCGAGATGCGACGGCGGTTCGCGGACCGCCACATCCTGCTCGGCGTTGACCGGCTCGACTACACCAAGGGCATCCCGCACCGGTTGCGGACCTTTCGACGGCTTCTCAGGCAAGCCCCTGAGCTGCGGGGCAAAGTAGTTTTAATCCAGGTGGCGGTTCCCTCGCGCGAGGTGATCCCGATGTACAAGGAGCTGCGCCAGGAAGTTGACGAGCTGGTCGGGAAAATCAATGGCGAGTTTAGCACGCCTGACTGGACGCCGATTACTTACATACGCCGGGGGATCTCCCGCCCCGAGCTGGCGGCTCTCTACGCGGCGGCCGATCTGGCATGGGTCACACCGCTTCGTGACGGCCTGAACCTGGTCGCCAAGGAGTATGTCGCCTGCCAGCAGGAGGGGGGCGATGGGGTACTGGTTCTCAGTGAGTTCGCCGGGGCCGCCGCAGAGATGGGCGAGGCGTTTATCGTCAATCCTTACGATGAGGAGCGCACCGCGGAAGTGA
>CAYLJO010000257.1:3068-8487 GCA_964383905.1 uncultured Blastocatellaceae bacterium | reverse complement strand
TAGACTAACATCTTGAATGATGTCTATCAGCCGCTTTACCTTATCCCTGCTTCCGGCACATAGTTCTCGCGATAGCTGGTACACCCGGTGTCACAAGTGACCCAACGTGCGCCGGCTTCAGGAACATCTGTCACAACCAGCAGGTGATACCTTTTCAGCACCAAAGAACGTGAGGATCATCACGCCGGAAATAGGCTGCCACCAGCGTCTACCGGGTCTGGCCGGGGGCTAATGCTCCGCGCGGCTTGATCACTTCCGAAAGCAGGTCCGGCTTCGCCCGATCGCGCTCCAGATGCGGGTAGCGCTCCCCTCCTTGGTAGTCCAGGTTGTAGGTCTGGTTAAAACTGCCGTTTTCTGCCAGCAGCTCAAGCCGCCCGGCGCTGGTTTTCGTCGCTTTGATAGCATCCTGCAGTATCTCCGGCGACCATCTGCGCCCGTTGACGGCGATCAGTTTCATTCCCGGAGCGAGGCCCGCCCTTGCCGCGGTCATCTCGGGATTCGCGTCGAGAACCTGGCCGTCGTCCTTGACTATCAAGCCGATAGAGTAGGAGAGATCGATCTGTTTTCTCAGTTGTTCGTTGATTTTGATTTGCCCGTTCGGCGCCTCGTTATAAACCAAACGTGCCGTCATGGTTGTCCTCGGCTGCGAAACGTCGTCGAAGGCAACTTCAACCCCGTTGACGCCGGCCGGCACGTCGCAGTGGAAAGCGAACATCTCCACATCGTCACGCCGCCAGGGGATTGTCTTACCGCCCCCGCTCAGCCTCAGCCCGACTATGTCGTTGATCGGCCCGGTCGGGGTGTGTTCGCCGGGAATCCACTTCGGATAAAACAGAGTCAGTGGCCCTGTCTTAACGGGAATGACCAGCCTCGCCCGCAGGACATTGCGCGGCGCGTCCGGCGCGTCCACATTCAGCGTGATGGCGGGCAGATCTTGGGCCAGTGCTGTCATGCCCCACGTCTGAAGCAACAGCAGCGAGAGGAGTATTAGTCTGTGGCGCATTGTTTCCTTTGGCTTGAACGTTGATACCGCCACCTTACCGTGACAATCGAGCGGATAAGGTGGAACAACCTGTAAGCAGAACGGGTTAGCCTAGTTGAGCGGTTTCGATCTGTCAATTGAAACCCGGGCCGACCTCGTACCCCCGGACTGTTGTGTTGTGAAAATTCCCCGCCACATCAGATGTTAAAGGATCCAATTTACCGGAATGAGATCATTTGTCTACAAAATATTATTTGCCCCACGACCGAAATAAAATCCCGCCCGCTTTCACACTTGCTTATCTTGTTCTAAACTAACCGCATCACTTTCGCGCTGCGTGCGCCATTAGGGAGAAGGAGATTGAGATGACGAAGTCCTGCCAACACCTCGACCGGATTCAAGATGTTTCACCGATGACTGATGGGTGCGAGGAGTGTCTAAAATTGGGAGACACGTGGCTCCATTTGCGGCTCTGCCTGACTTGTGGTCACGTCGGCTGCTGCGATGATTCGAAGAACAAGCACGCCACCGCCCACTTTCATTCAACCGAACACCCCATCATCGAATCCCTTGAGCCGGGTGAAAGCTGGCGCTGGTGCTTCATTGATGAGCTCTTATTTGACAGCGAGCCTGACGTCAATCAGACGTTAAAAGACGGCAACAATGCCGTCCGGGAGGGCACCCGACCGGGGGCCATGGCTTCCGGCACGGCCCCGCCATTCGCCGCCTCGCCCCACGGCGCTGCTGCGTCGCGTGCCCGTCAGGACTCGGAGATGAGAATCGAAGGTATGTTCAAGTCAATTTGCGGGCAGGTGCGTAAATGCAACCAGGCGAATTTAGAGCCGGTCATCGAATTAGCGGTCGAGATCGCGCGCGAAGGGCGTGAAGGCCGTCGCATCGGAACACTCTTTACCTTTGGCGACGCCGATGCCGTGCTGGAGCGCTCACGCCCGCTCATCCTTGACCCGCTCGCCGGCCACCCTGATCAGGCCAAAGACATCAGGGATCTTAATCTTCGCGGGACAATCAAAGAGCTGGCGCAGCTTGACGGCGCCTTCGTTGTGTCCGACCAGGGCGTGGTTGTCGCGGCCTGCCGCTACCTTGACGCGATGGCCTCCGGCGTGGCCTTGCCCTACGGCATGGGCAGCCGTCATCTGGCCGGGGGCTCCATCTCGCAGGTGACCAACGCCATCGCCATCGTCGTCTCGGAAAGCTCAATGGTCAGAGTTTTCGACGACGGCAAGCTGATTGCTGAAATAATCCCCGAGCTGTGGTTGATGGATCACTACAATGTGCAGCTTCGAACACCGTACACGGAAGAGCACGCCGGCGACCTCGCGGTGCTCGTCGCGAAATCGTGAGCTCTTCTATACCGGAGAGGGGCGAGGCACGGGCGAATGCGGCGTTATGCTTCAGTGATGAATAACAACACGAGTCTGACCTTTACCGGAAGGATCAGAAGCATGAGGTGCGCTTTCATCGGCATCTGGATTATGATCTCTTCCCAACACAACGCGTGGATTCACGCCCTTGCCACGGGGGTTGCGGTCGCGGCGGGGCTGTACTTCGGCTTAACCAAAGCGGAGTGGTGCTGGATCATCTTAGCGATCATCTCCGTCTGGACGGCAGAGGCCCTCAACACGGCATTCGAGTTTCTGACGGATGTGGCCTCGCCGGAGTTTCACCCGCTGGCGGGAAAGGCAAAAGACGTTGCCGCTGGCGCAGTCCTGATCACGGCCATCGGCGCGGTGTTAATCGGGCTGGTGGTCTTCGGCCCTTACCTGCTGGCTAAAGTCGAGGGATAGGAATAGCATAAAGCATTACAAACGACGCCCGGGCCGCGCGCCCCGTGTTGAATAGTATTGATTAAGGTTCGTCGCGCCGGTGATCTTTAAGTTAGCGGTATTCTTTTAGCCATGATCGATTCTGTCACCATTAAGTCTTCGCGTTATGCCGCCGAGCTGAAGTTGTCGGAGCCGCGGTCGTCCGGCGAGCAACATGAAATCGAGTACCTGCGCGTGAGCGTTAATGCCAGCGAATTAGCTGCTTCTTCCTCAGAGGTCTACATCCTTGAACCGCACAGCCTGGCAGCTTTCTTCTCCGATGTGGCGGCTCACCGCAGAGGCTGGGACGGGGTGAAGGAATGGCACTCGGTAGAAAATGATTTCGCCCTTAGTTGCGCCATGGACGCCCTGAGACATGTGGCGATGGAAGTCACGCTAAAATCTGGCCCGTACGCGGATGCCTGGCACGTCCGATTAGTCATGAGCGTTGACGTCGGGCAACTGGAGGAGATTGCGGCGAAGGTGAAACAGTTCTTAGGGGTGTAAGCGCCGGCTAACAGTTGAAGGGGCGGGCGCTCCGACAAGCTTCTCAGTTTCTATGAGAGTCGGAGGAGGCTCTACAGCGGTTTGCAATAGTGCGTACGGAGGAGCCATCATTAATCAGCGGGGAGCTACTACTATCGAGTCTGAAATTTATTAAGGGTTTCCTCTGCGTTCCTCCGCGCCCTGCGGTGGTTCAGATCGCCTCCTTCCATACACTCAAGCGAACATCGCTCCAGATACTATGACGTAGTAATCGGCAACAGCAGTCTACATCTGCGGAAGGTTGCGCGAGCAAAGGTACCCGTTGCGTGTTAATTGACTACTCTATGCTCACTTCCTTTGACCGGCTTCCTTGATTACCTGCGCGGCTTCCGGTTTACTTTCGACCGGCTGTAAGCCGCCGCAGATCGAGCACAGGGCATACCCGGAAGGTGGGCGCACGAAGACTCGCGCGGCCTGCAAGCGTGAAGGGGCCAACTTGCTTTGTCTGGTCGGCCTCCCGCACAGCGTGGTGCGACCGCTCTCGGTGGTTAAGTGATAGCGTCGGGTACCGGTGAACACTGCATACTGCATCGCGTCTCGCTTTCGTTAACTCATGAGCGACTTTATCCTCGTACTTCCATTGGGGCAGCTCCCCGCCGCCAATTCCGCCTGTGCGCACGTGCTCGCGTTTTTCAGCGCCGGTCACGATACGCCGGTTGCCGTTAAACCCTGGAGAGTTACCATCAAAGGCAGGCGAATTCAATTTTACCGTTCTAACATAATCCGAACATGTGATGGGAATGTTAAGGCGACATCAGGCTCCTGCCGGTCAATGAAACCTTGAAAACGGGCGGGGCTTTGGCTGCTCCCGCATCTTCTTCTCAATGAAGGCTCGCAGAATTTTCATCTCCTGGTCGGTGAAACTTGTAAAACGTACAGCAAATCCCATCTTATCTATCTTGTAGATCACTTCACCATAGAGCTGTATCCACTTATTTTCTGATATCTTCACTTCGATCGCGATCGGCTCACTTGATCGTACTCTATCGACCCTGGATAGCTCATTAGTTCGCACCTGCTCAGCAGTCAGAATAAAACATCCGCTGGAGCTAATGTCGATAATCTTCCCCTCGTGGATAGTGCTCGCGCTTCCCCAGCGTGCCGGAAGGTGCGTTTGCACGCGCTTAGATCCTCTTCGCTCTTGCATCGATTATGCTCCAGGCCGTGCGATCATTGGGTAACGGTGTCGAGTCCTTATCATCTCGCGCCAACTCGCTTCGAGAAAGGGATCAGGATTTCCCATTGCGCCCCTCTTTGTCGCGCATAAAAAGTCGTACCGGGGTGTTGAGGCGGTCGCCGTTATGCGCCCGAGCTTTCGGCCGGCGCTGATGGAAATCCACCTGGCTGCGGTTTCCCCTTCATCGCTCATTGCTTACCGCCCTTTCACCATTGTTGGTAAACGACACCCGCCAGGCCCGTCTGAATTAAGCGATCCCTGATATTAATCAAATAATTACCATAACGAAAGGTCGGCCGTAACAGCCTCCCCTGCATAGCCCGTCCGGCCGCACTAAAGACAGCCTATATGTTTGCTCATCGCTGTTCTGTTATAATTGAGTGAGTGCGGTCGCTCTTTCCCTCACGACCGACTACACGCGCCGCACCCGAAAGGTTCCTCATGCCTGACCTTGTTGACGACTTCCCCCCTCCAGAACAATAGCTCAGGTATCGCCGCCGGTCCGACTCCACAGAGACGCCGACTGATCACTTTAGCTTCAGAAGTGGAGCGCATAGAAGTCACATTACCCGAGCCTCTCAGGGCCGACGCTTTGGAGAAAGCCATGACCAATCGGACATTCGCGGCGACTTTCGCATCGAGCCGGAGCCTAACTCGTGGATGCCGCGCACGGAGCTTGAGATGAGAAACGACCTCCTGTCGTTCATCACGGCGGGAGGGCTGCCGGGCGGTTTCCTTCATCCGGCATTTAACGATTATCCGGAGGTGAGGGATCGCGCGTCGGAACTCTTCCGCGTGCCGTTCAAAATTGATGGAAGGAAGGCGCATCTTCGTGGGGCGCAGCTCCGGCTCGATAAGATGAAGGAGGCCGTGAAGTTCTACCGACAGGAG
>CAYLJO010000257.1:0-2968 GCA_964383905.1 uncultured Blastocatellaceae bacterium | reverse complement strand
GAGAGTCCGGCGCATCTGATGGCGCGCGCACCCATGATGGCTGCCTACGAGATCTCACAGGCAGAACAGGCCGAGTATCTGCATGCCTTACAGCAGACCGGGCGGCAAGCGGCGAAGTGAGAGAAGAGTGGGGGTTGAACCGTCGAAGGCCGTTATCGTCAAGCGCGCGATTCCCGACACCGCTTTTTCCGCGTGAGCAATCTGTGAAGGCTTTATTTAGCAGCTCGCCCAATTTGCTTGTTCGCCAGCAGTTGCTCATCCGCTGCGCGCACGAGGTCTATAGCGGGGCCCTCATGCTCCGGGTATGTGGCCAGCCCGAAGCTGAGGCCGAATGAAGCGGGTGCGCCTTCTTTAGCTCCGAGCTCTTTGAACGCTTCCTGCAAACGGTTCATGAGCCCGCCGGCATCCTCGCGCGAAGTTTCGGGGAAGATGATGCTGAATTCATCCCCGCCGTAACGGCAGATAATATCTGTCTCGCGCAGCGTTGCGCTCAACACTTGAGAGCATTTCACCAGCAAATGATCGCCGAATTGATGCCCGCCGATGTCGTTGACCGCCTTGAAACCGTCCAGATCAATGACGGCAATCGAGAGCGGGCTGTTGTAACGCGCGGCCCGCTTGAGTTCTTCCGTCAGACGCTCGTAAAAGGTCCGGTGATTATAAAGGCCCGTCAGACTGTCCGTGCGCGAAAGGTGTCGTAATTCACCCGTGTGCTCCTCCACGAAGGCCTCGATTGTTTCGCGCATCGCCTCATCAATAGCAAGTCCGACGCGGCGGTAGATGGTCAGCATCTCGCCCGCATCGCGTTCCACCAACTGGCCGAGATGCTCTTGCAGGTACAGAAAGATGTACTTGCGCAGGAGCTGGTATTCGCGCACGAGCTCCTTGACAACGAAATTCTGGCGCGCGCGCAACCGGCCGTGATGAGCAGCGTTGAAGATGTGCGCATGCTCGATCTCACTCTCTTCCATCTCGATGACACGGAGTATCTCGCGCAGCACGACCGGGACGGCGTCGACGAGGAGTGGGTCCGATACGCCGTCTGTCGAGGGCACTTCCGTATCGGCGCGAACGGCCGCCAGCCAGCGGCGGGTGATTTCGTCCGTACCCTGCTCCACCAGCCTTCTTAAATCCGTAAAATACGCGCGCGATATGAGTTGCTGCATCGGGGATGACATCGTCTCTCCGCACCGAGATTGAATTTATTGTTGGGAGTAGATCGCCAACCCGGGAAGGCGTGAGACACAAAACCACAAAGCAAACTGGGCTAACAAATTTGTCTCGCGCCTTCTGCTACAATATACATTAAATTGGCCGCGCCTTCCAGAATAGTATCCCCCCTTAAGATTGGAGAGTGAGGCACAGTATACCGCGAGCCGCAGACCCGCGAATTAGCGGTGACAGGTCAAGCCTTCACGTCGCGAGTTCATCGAATATTAATCGAGGCAGGCATGGTACAGGGCCCACAGTTCTCAGGCAACCATCGGCATGCCAAAGAGCTCGCGCAGCACCGCCGCATACTCCTCTTCGTTCCTTAGTATCTGCTCGTGCCGCTCGCCCGCTTTACCCGTGGTGATGAGACGCATCTCGCTGAGGGTCACGCGCCCTTCCCGCGTGGCCAGTGTGCAGATGCGTTTTTGCGTAAAGTGTGACTCCGCTGACGTCTGGTGATAGCGGCACATCTCTTCAAAATCAGCATACCGGTGTGGCTGTAGCGTGAAGCGGTATTGAGCCTGCCACTGGCCTCCCTCATCGCGCCGCATCAGGATCAGGTATGGGCCGTCGTGTGTAATCCGGTAAGCATGCTCGTCCTGTACCTGCTCACCAGTTTCATCCAGCGGCAGCGGTTCTCGAAATGAATCGCCAAAACCGACATCGACCAGCCAGGGCTGTTCCAACGATACCATCAGCGCCATGTGGTCGAAGTCCGGTCCGAACCCTCCATTTGCCTTGCCGACTTCAGCCGAGAGCACCGTCACCTTAAAACCCAGCTCACGCAGCAAGGCCGCAAAAAGGCCGTTCAATTCATAGCACAAGCCGCCCCGACGGCCTTCGACGATTTTGGTAAATAAAGCGTCATCCTCGAGAGTGATCGGTCGCCCTGCATGAATGCTGAGATTCTCAAAAGGCACCGCGAGCAGGTGCGCCACCTGCAGCTGCCGCAAGGTCTCGGCGGTGGGTATGAGCGAGCCATGATAGTTGATTCGTTGGAGATAAGCCTTGACGTCCAGGTGCCCTCCTTAATTCACACTAGATCTTATGGGCCAAGGGTCTTAGATCGGGATCGGCGGCGCGCTCCAATTCATATTGCGCGCTCCATCAATACGTCAGTCTGCGAGTCGGCGCCCAACTGAAAGATATGCTCTCCGACATCGCGAAACTCCCACTTGCGGTAAAAGGCCCGCGCGCGAGCATTACGCTCCCATACCCCGAGCCATAGCGTTTGGTAGCCCGCCCGCCGGGCTTCACTGATGCAAGCCCACATCAAGGCATCGCCGACGCCGCGGCCGAGCCACTCCTGAGAGGCGTATATCCGTACGATCTCGATCGGCTTCGCGCCCGTCACGCTTTCAGGAGCGCGCCCCGCATGAAGCTGGGCATAACCCACCGCCACCTGATCAATTTCAGCTATCATGAAGACGGAAAGAGGATCGGCTAATTCCTCCGTTTGCCGCGCCGGCGTGAATGAGACAGCTAGGTAAGCCGCCATGTCCTCAGGCTTATTATCGGCAGCAAAGGCCTCCGAGAACGTACGTGCTCCCAGCTCAGACAATAAGCCGGCATCGGCAACAGTGGCACGGCGAATGATGGGGATAGATTGGGTCATGGCTTTAAACCCCTATTACCTAGATATGATCCGGAACCCACTCTCAGGCCGTGTGGTCAAGCTCAAAGCTCGTGCCGTTTCCGCCTCCGCCGCATTTGTTGGGCGGCTTAGAAAATACGGCCACGGAAGCGTAACCCCAGG
>CAYLJO010000256.1:0-8501 GCA_964383905.1 uncultured Blastocatellaceae bacterium | reverse complement strand
GCACGTTCGGCCACGTCAGTTTCAAACCACTTGATTTGCTCGCGTAAGGCGACCACCTCGCCGATGATAATTACTGCCGGGGCGCGCATGTGCTCTTTTTCAGCCGCGTCAGCGATCGAATCGAGCCTGCCCGTGACGGTCTGCTGCCCGCCATATGTTCCCCAGCGAATAACGGCAGCGGGCGTCGCGGGCGAGCGCCCCGCAGCGATCAGATCTGTGGCGATCTCGCGAAGATGGGCGACACCCATCAGGGTGACGATTGTGTCCGCCGACGCGAGGTGGGATGGGATCTGTGAATACTCCCGGCCAGCGGCGTGCGCCCCTGTCAAGATAGCCACCGAAGAAGAGAGAGAACGGTGCGTCAGCGGAATTCCCGCGTAGGCCGGAACGGCCAGCGCGGAACTGATGCCGGGCACGACTTCAAAAGGGATCCCTACGGCCCGCAACGCCTCAGCTTCCTCGGCCCCCCGCCCGAACAGAAACGGGTCGCCGCCCTTGAGACGCACCACGTTCTTTCCGCTCAGGGCGTGCTCGATGAGCAGACGATTGATCTCTTCCTGCGGAGTCTGTCGTCCGCCCCCAACTTTGCCGACATAAATGCGCTCGGCAGGTACGCGCGCGTGTTGAAGCAGTTCCGGGTTGACCAGATAGTCATAGACTATGACATCACACGACGCGAGCAGGTCGCGGGCCTTGATCGTGAGCAGGCCAGGGTCCCCCGGCCCGGCGCCGACCAGATAGACGGTGCCGCAGCGCCCCCCGCTTGATGAAAGAGTACTCGCCATCAGATCTTCCGCTTCACGGATGCGTTCGACCGAAGCTTCAATGACCAGGCGGTGGGCTGCCAGCGGCTCTGAGATTTGATAACACACGCCGGGGTGCCGGCCTGCGGCCTCACGAACTCTGACGGGGATGTCGCCACGCGTATGCCTGCCCGGGGAGAGAAAGTAGGGATGAACGATGATTTCGCGCGCCCCGCGATGCGCTAAACGGCTGAATCCCTCAGCTATATCCGGCTCGACGATCTCCAGATAGGCTGCTTCGACAATAAGGCCACAGCGCTCGCCGATGCGCCGCGCCGCCTCGCGAACATCTTCGTTAGCCTCTCGACGACGGCTACCGTGCCCGACGACGAGCACCGCACGCTGCGCCCCATTGATCATACAAACGCCCTTAGTTCCTGGTGAGCTCCGAGAGCCTCCAGCTCTTCGGTTGAATGGCGGGCGATAAAAGCTTGGAAGCTCTCGCCTTCGCCATGCCGATTTTGAAGGTAGGTCCGCGCCAGCTGCTCAACATAAAATTTGATCTCATCGGCCGGAATCTTCTGATTGAGCTCACGGCCAAATGCGTAGCCAGCACCGAGGTGCCCACCCAGGTAGACCCGGTACGCCTCTTTCTTCCCGCCGGGCGTGTGAATGAAGTCTCCGACAAAACCGATGTCGCACACCTGGTAGTGCGCGCAACTGTTCGGGCAGCCTGTGACGCTGATCCGTAAGGGGACTTTAAATTCCGGCAGAACCCTCTCCAGGTACTCGATCAGATCAGAAGCGCGCCCCTTCGTCTCGGTGACCGCCAATTTACAGAACTGCTTGCCCGTGCAGGCGAGCGTCCCGGTGCGGAAAGAAGAGGGCGCCACCTGTAAATCAAGAGCAGCGAGGCCCGAAGCCAGCGCGTCACACTCTTTCCCCGGGACATCCAGCACCACGAGGTTCTGTGTGGTCGTCAGCCGCACGCGACCAGAACCGTGTGCGCGGGCAAGCCGCGCCACTTCGATCATTTCGACGCCCGCCAATCGCCCACGTTTGGTTGCTGCTCCAAGGTAGTAAAGGCCCGGTTGTTTCTGCGGCAGGATACCGATGTGCGCGCGATTAGCTGTCACGGGCACTACCGCGGGCGCTTCGCCGTTTAAAAGTTTACGGCCGAGCCGACCCTCCAATTCTTCACGGAAACGCTCCGGTCCCCATTGAGCCAGAAGGAATTTCATGCGCGCCGACGCACGCGATTCACGATTACCGTGGTCGCGGAAGATCGCGCAGATGTGGTGGCAAACTTCGACGACCTCTTCCGGCGAGACGTGCGCCCCGAGGCGCTCCGCGAACCGCTCTTTCGCCCCAAGCCCCCCACCAACCCACAGGTCGAAGGCGACCCCGCCGCGAGACTGGCCGAGGGCGATCAGCCCGATGTCGTTGATCTCGTGCCCGGTGCAATAAGCAGCACATCCTGAGATGGTGATCTTGAATTTGCGCGGCAAATTAGAGAAATCGTGGTTGCCGAGGAAATGACGATGGACGGCCTCAACCAACGGTTCGGCATTAATGTACTCCGCCGCGTCAATCCCGGCGAGCGGACAGCCCGTGACATTCCGCGCGATATCACCGCATGCGCCTGCCGTAGAGAGACCGACCTGCCCCAGCTCGCCAAAGATTGCGGGGACATCTTCGATCCGCACGTAGTGAAGCTGGATGTCCTGCCGCGTTGTGAGATCGCCCGTGTTCTGCGCGTACCGCAGTGATAATTGTCCCAGCCTGTGGAGCTGCCCATGGGTGAGCGTTCCATTCGGCACTTTCACGCGCAGCATGAAGAAGCCCTCTTCCTGCGGTCGTTGGGTGTATAGACCGTACCACCGCAGACGCACGTTGAGGTCGTCTTCGGGAATTGCGTGAAATCCTTGCCGCGCATAGGTGAGCAGGTCTGCGAGGCAATCAAGTCCATCGCGCTCACGTTTCGCACGCTCAACCTTATTCTCTTTTTTCCGCACCACCATAACCATCTCTACCCACAGAGAAAAGTCCCGCGCACGAGCCCCGGCGCGAGACATTAACGCGAGTGCCCTCGGACGCTTATCAAGTGGATTTGTGTGAACCTAAATCACCAGTACCACCAGCGTAAAGATCTGTTAATATAATGGAGGGACTGTATACTATAGCGGCGGAAGTGTCAAGGCGCGTTCTGCAGATAAGTGGGGATGGGTGATGGACATCGGGTTTGGTGGCGAATAATCGGGTGGATGTCGAACAATGGGTTGCCGTCGCAGGGGGTGCGGATAAAAAGAGATCATCCAAGGGGGCGTTAATTAGTTCCTCTCGGGCTCCTCTTCCGCGCACTCCGCGATAACTTTTGGTTATGTCGGTCAGCGTACAAACCGTGATCGGATAATCTGGTACAGTCGGTTGCGTAATCCCTCTATGTTCTCCGATGTTTGAGGTAAAAGTATGGGAGGAAGCTTAATGCAACGAACGTTAGTTCTTCTAGTCTTACTATCGGCAGCCGTTTTTGTGACGAGCTGCGACAGCGGCGACTATCCGAAGACAGGTAGCACAAATAACTCAAACTCTGCAGCGAACAGCGCCGGGAGCAACATGGGTGGCAATTCGGCTTCGACCGGTACCGCGACGACCGGTTCAACGAGCGCCAATACGTCCATGACTGGCTCACAGAACACAAACGCGGTCACCAACAGCACGTCTAACACTGGAAATGCTAATTCAAGCGGTGGCGGTGGCGCCGGCACGAACGGCAACAGGCCCTAGCTCCCAGCTTGCAATTACTATCAGATTGCTAGCGCTTCAGAAACCATCCGGGCGGATTAGCGATTTCCGTTCCATGTAGTCCCTTGCGCGCGCGCTTACGTGAAGAACCTTCGGCAGACGGTGAGCACTAAGCTGATCGTCACTTGCACTCTCACCTTCAAGATGCAATCCTCATTTGACAACCTCCGGCAGCGGCATAAAGTCTAAGGCATAAATGGCATAGAGGAAGCGCCATCGCGGGAACAATTGAAGTTTCGATACGGGAAAAACTGTGCTAAAATTCGTCGCCTAAAAGGCTTACGCATTCATCCCCGATCTGAAGAAAGGGGAATTCTGCGAGGTTTCGTTAAAGTTGCCGACGCCTACCAACGCAATCAAGAAACTAAACGCACGTTCAAGCCGTCTGGCGCTATCGCCTTTGGGGCTAATAATCGGATGCACTACTTTTTCAATGCCCAAAACGTAAGTGCTGGTGGGCGCGCTCGATCCATAGATCCCCGTCGCGATGTTATTAAGCGCGTGTTCTTGCTCTCACTGCTATTAAGCACCTGGATCCCGATGGCCTTTTTTATCTCGATCGGCCAGATGGAGAGTCCCACTTTCAACCTGGAACAGATTAAGGTCATCCTTTTATTTATCGGAGGCGCGCACGTCCCTGCGACCCTCTTCTTTTATACGGATAAAGAGTTCTACACTCTGATAGGAGAAAATAAGGTTCGATATCTTTTTTCCCCAATCATTCTTATCATTATTGCTGGGGTGCTCTTCGCCTTTTCAAACCCGACGGTTCAAGCCTATTTATTCCTCATTTTCTGGGCCTGGCAGGCCTATCATTACGGGCGTCAAAATACGGGTATTTATTCTTTGGCTTCGATCGCGCAGGAAAATAGACCTCCTCGCCGAATGGAAAAGCTGGTGCTTTCATTAGCGACACTTTGTGGAATTCTCGGAACCTTTAAAATATTAGGGATGGGTGTCGCGCCACCGTATTTGCACGGCTTTTTTAACCATCTGTATCAAGTCGGGTATTACAGCTTTCTGGCAGTCTTCATCTTTAGCCTCTATGTCTTTGTGAGACATATCAGAAGCGCATCGCTAACCAAAACACTCTTCTTCTTCACTTTGATCTTCTTCTTCTTTCCCATTTATCTGTCCAGCAACATCAACGTGACCTTCTTCAGCTATGCCATCGCGCACGGCCTCCAATACTTTATTTTTATGACCGTTGTCTCGGTTAACTCTGAGCCCAGCGGTTGGCGAACCAAGATCGGCAACGCTGCCAAGTTAATCCTCTTGACCCTGCTGGTTGGCCTCCTATTTTATCGGGTGGCCGATTTAAAGGATGTCGAACTCATTAAGAATAATGTGATCCTGACCAAATCCCTTGACTTCGTCGTCGGAGCGGTTTTCGGGGCGCCACTGGCGCACTTTGTGATTGACGCTGGCGCATGGAGGTTAAGCAAGTCGTCGCCGCGCGTCTATATGACCAAGAGATTTGGATTTATTCTTGACCCAGGATCGCTCGCCAAGTGAACGCATCACAGGGGCCCGCTGTGGCTGCCGGTTAACATCGTGAAAGTAGCCATCAACGCGGGCATTGCAATGCCGGCCAACTGTCGGCGCCGACCAGTCTCCGGTCTAAGCCCTCAGGGCTCGGCGATCGAGGGATTAAACAGCGACAGGGGGCGGCGCCCGGATCAACAAAGGGCCAGTCATGGCCACGACAGTTCAAGCGACAGAACATATTCACGGCTAAACGCAGACCCTATCGCCCTGACATTTTTCATGCACCGCTCTTAAGTTCCCGATGCGGCCCTTCCTCTTAAATGCTTCTTCATCTCTTTCTTAATCTCCTCGACAGTGTTCTTGCGATTAGCCCGCCGGTTAAATGGGATTCTGATGCGTCCGAGATCGCCTGCATCGAAAACGGCGTAACAGCGTTCGGAGCCCGGGCCGCCTTCGCGGTCTGCCTCTTTCACGGACCAGTTGACGTTTAATTCTTTTGCCGCATTGTTTGCCACGTCTTTCAACTCTTCCTGGATACTATTTCTCATAATAATTCGGGCAGGAGACTGCCGACTCCAGGCGGTAGAGGATTGCCCGTCCTTTGTGGCCGAAGGCTGCTTTTCCTCCTTGTCTTGCAGCCACTTCGGGCGTGTTATTGCCGATCTACAGGCGACCGTGACGGTCAAACTCAAATTGGACCTCACCGATCGGGTCGCCGCCTCTTTGTCGTTCACCACCTCACCTACGGTTGTTTACCAGCTACTCCCTCTGGTTCGCGTTATGAACGGAGCAGCATAGCACAGAAATGGCTGCCCTTTTCTCACTCAGACCTTATGAAGTCGATACACTCAGGTGCCCTAGCACAGAAAAAGCCAGAACCCCTAAGTAGAGAAATAAATAGGATAATGCTGTGTACATGTGGATGAGCATGGATTGGTGAAAATCCATAGCAGCTCCTTCATATATGAAGGAATCATCACCTTCTGCGCATCACTCAACTCGGCGACCGCCCAATGGACCTCCGGTATGTAATAAACGCTTGATGACTGGTTCATGTTACACAACGTTTACAACGTCGAAGAAGCCGAGATCGCTGCCCTTGTGACGTTTACACGGCCAGCAGGTATCAGCCGGATTCTCGGGTCCAGCCTTGCCGCCATGTTTTTCAGCTAGGATGGGGTCAACTTGGCGGACCCCCCGTCGACCGAAGCGCCTCCTGGGCGTTCGGTCCCAAGAAGCAGGATGGTTGTGCCGGCGCCGTTGATCGGGCGGGTCCTAGTAAAAATGGCGTCCACAGCCCCTCACCGCTTAGATTGACGTTTGACTCGCCACCAAATCTGAGATAAAAATTAGTCTGCTTTTTCAATCACCTCGCGCGTTAAGGCACAGGAATTTCGTGGTAGTGCGGCCCACCATTCCCAGCTAAGACAAACACAAGCAGATTTTCTGGATCGGTCAAAACGTGAATTACTACATGGTAGTTTCGCGCCGGTCACCGATCGCGTAAAGGATGCAAAGATGCCGCACCCCCCACACGCTAACCAGAAGGCTCTTCGGGCTGGCAGAATCACCGAGCTACGCCATGGCATCACCAGCTTAATGATGGCGGCAAATAAAGGCGACATGTCACATCTACTCAGATTGCTAGGTGAAGGTACTGATGTGAATAAGGAAGACAATTTTGGTAATACGGCTTTAACATACGCGGTATTGGGGGGGCACGCTGATATTGTGCAGACCCTATTACTCTCGGACGCGGATGTCTATGTAAGAAATCGGATTGGGGTAGACCTCCTCACGCTTGCCCGGAGGAGAAACCATGCGCGGATCGCGAAGCTGCTCAAGGATGCCGGTGCCGTAGAAGGAACCGTGCCCCCTGGCAGAACCTTGCGAGGCCCGTCAGAGGCCTGACCGCCCGCCGGCGGATCCCACGAAGAAGTGTTCAGAACAATCTCAGGAGCCAAGCATCAAGTGCAAGCGCGGCCAATTCTTGATGGGGGGCGAGAAGGGCGCAAAGCGGCTTGGTTGATCGCCGCCGACCGGATCGACCTCAGAGCCGAGCAGAGTGGTGAGGCAACTGTAGGCCGGAAGGATGGGCAATCGAAGCCGGCTTGCGAGAGATGAAAGGGAGAAGAGATGGATGGGGATTCAAAGAGATCAGAGTGCGTCGCGAGGCAGCAGCCGACCGCCGGGCTTTAGAGTTATGGCTCTGGGAGCAACAGCAATCGCTTCTTGAGCTCGGCTCCCTTGCTAGTTCTTGTGAAATGAAGCAGGACCGCTGAATTTTTATCTTCCATCAGATACGAACTGATTGGACCAAAAAACAGTTTAGTTTCGGCGGGCGTGCACCCTATGAGGAAGTCACGAAAGAAGCTAGGGATATAAAAACGGGAGAAGAACTCCTGTCCATCTTCAGTTTTGAACATCAAAGACTGTCGGAAGTAATCGCGGATCGCTTTAAGCGGCCAACGACAAGTCAGATACACTCCCCAATCATGCCCCCAGCCGTCATGCACCATCCTCTCCAGCAAAGGTGATTGCGCAGGCAACCGCACCAGGTATGGCGTAACCGAGGCGGCGGCCTCTTCTTTATAGAGCGACTGATACTCTTCCCGAGAGCTCCGTAAAAGATCAATCACCTGCGGTTCATTTGCAGCGTCAACGAGGGCAAACAGCGGCTCGGGCTGTGTCCTCAAGATATTGAGCAAACGACCTTCCGGCGTTGCCGCCGCATAGGATCCTAACGCTTGCCGCATGCTACTATCCGGCGCTGGGGTGGCCGAAGGATCTTCCGAAAAGTGATCCTCTTTGTGATGTTCGGCGGGGCGATGTTCGAGCGCTGGAGGTTCGGATGGCTCTGCCCTTTCGCCAGAACTCACCTGATCACGCGTAAGCGCTGTCGCAACGTCAGGTGGCGCGGGATGGTCAGGAAGCGCGGCGGACAGGCCACTAGTAGGGGTCTCCGGCTCTGGAGGTAGCGGCCGGGAGGTTCCCGGTCGGATGGTCTCAAGTAACTCGACCGCCGGAGGCCGCACATTTGCTGGCGCGGCGCCCTCGATCTTCACGACGAAATTGGTCTGACCGGCAAAAACCCGATCATTATCATGAAGCGTCGCCTCGACCACTCTTTCCTCATTAAGCAACGTGCCATTGCGACTGTTCAGGTCGCGAATGCGGACTGTCTGACCGTCGTTCTCAACAGCGAAGTGCTCGCCAGACATGTAGGAGTCTTGTGTCGCAAAGTCAGCCTTTCCAGTGCGTCCCACGCGGGCCACTCGACCTGCTTCCAGTACGATCTTCTTACCAGCTTGAGAGCCTGATACTATTTCCAAAATGAGTCGCATTGATGTGATGCTTTTCCATGCTTCGAGTTCTCGCTGAACCGTCGCGCATTCAGTAACCTTGACGCCCCGCGAGGGTTTAACTTCCGTCAAAATAAGCTCTTTGAGAGATTATATCATTAGA
>CAYLJO010000255.1:1728-8553 GCA_964383905.1 uncultured Blastocatellaceae bacterium | reverse complement strand
AGTTCTGCGCCGAGCGACTTTCTAGCTTTCATGTAGAACCAGTTATCAAAGCCGACCGCCAATAAATGAGCCTCTTATCAGTTATAGTATCAGGCGGCGGCTCAGCTCCAGCGTTAGATTGCTTATCTATTGGAACCATTTCGATGAATAGGCGTTAGAATCTCCTAACAGGAGAAGAAAACATGCTACCTCTCATCCTTCGCCTATCTATAGCATTTCTCACCTTTATTGCCGGTATCAACGCTTCTGCCGGATGGACTGCTTACCGGATCAAACTCACTATGAGGAATGAGGTGTTGAAATCTACCAACGAGTTCCATCATGCTTTAGCCCGACATGATGCGCAAGCTTTAGATCGGATGCTACCACCTGACTTTATTATCACTCGGATAGATCGTAGCGTTATCAGTAAGGCGGAGTGGCTCGCGTTCACCTGACTTTATTATCACTCGGATAGATCGTAGCGTTACCTGAATTGCCTGCGGAGGTGTCTCGCAACTTGTGGCAAATAAATGGGGGGTATGGCTTACCGACACGTTCGGCAGGGGCGCTATTACCAGCACACGTGAACCGTTGACAACGCTCTAACCGGTATGACTTCAACAGTTTGCGACGCCGGAGAAAATTCAGCCGGCGCGACTCATCACTACTACAATCTTTATAAGTTTTTTATGACTTCTTTACGCCTTCTTTATGCGGCCGGTGCTAACCTCCTCTTCGCCGGATGAATTTGTAGTGCGTGACGCTCTCTCATCCGGGGATAGGAATTCCTAATGAAAGAAGATCTGCTGATGATGGCTGCCGCCCTCGGGCTGACCTGCGCTTTACTACTCCTGCGCCATCTCTTCCTCAGGGGCAGCTACAATAAAGGTGCGGTCGTTAAAGTAACGAAGTATATTGACCGCGATGGGGGTTCAGGCACAGATGATGAGGATGATGAGTGGCCGCCGGTGATCGGGCTGCAGGCGGAGCCGTTCCATTACGTTAAAAAGAGTTCAGATGCGGGACTGGCAGAAAAGGAAGGGCCAGCGCCCACGAAGTAATAAGGACGGGGGGGCGACAGGAGGAGGCCGCCTTTTTCGCTCGGTAGCACCAGCACTCACCAGCCTTCGGGGACCGGGCAGAGGGCTGGCGATCGCCAATGAAGTTGTCGAAGCGCAAAAGGGGCGAATAAAGCGGTCGGTAAAACAGACCTGGGGGTGATGGTCTACCTCCCGGTGCCAATCATCGTGCTCTCGGCCAAAGGTCTCGAATGTTACTGGAAGAAGGAGCCTTCATTTGAAAAATGTGCTGAGGTCGTGGCGGCGCAACTAAAAGCTGGTAGATAAAATTGAAAGGTTAACCCCAAAAAATGTTCGATAGAAAAAAACCAATCCCTCAATCTCGGAAAATGGTCTTGATTTGTGCTCACCGCATGGGGCGACAGATCAATCAACCGATGGTCGCAATCATGGTTGCGCTACTTCTATTTGGCGGCGCAAGAAGCATCTACTCTCAACAGATTAATAGTGCTCAACTCAAGGTCACGGACACTCTCGCGGCGACGGATAATCCCGATAAAGCGATGGCGCCAGCAACTTCAAGACCCTCCGATGGGAATGCACCGGCCACGCCGACACCGACTCCTTCTCCGTCCGCTAAGCCGACGCCCACCCCGGCCGAACCTTCCGGGCGGGCGCAGCCGGCATCGGCCGTGAAAGCCGAGGAAAAGAGGGACGATCCCGTCTTGAGTGAGCGCGAGAAGGCGCTGCTTAACCGCATCGACCAGTTGGAGAAGCGGCTCGCCGAGGTCGAATCGCTGGTCGCCAGGAAACCGGGCTCTGACGCCTCTCAACCAACATCTCAACAGACAGCGCTCGCGACTCAACCGGATGCGCCGGCCGCGCCTGCACAGCAGCCCCAGGACAAAGCAGGCAGCTTGCCCAAACAACAGAAAAAAGAGCCGTTTGCCTTCGCCGACTTTACCTGGCTGACGGGCAACAGCCGGCAGAAGGAGTACCCTCTCGATACGAAAGTCTTTACGGGCGAATTCAGAGTCGACGTCGCCTATCACCACTCCTTCAACCATCCGCAGGATGACACGATCTCCGGCTCAAGCGAGGTCTTTCGCTCGAACGAATTCCAACTGACGCACTTCGCCTTCGGCGGTGACTTTCATTACAACAACGTGAGGGGCAGGCTGCTGACGCAGTTTGGTTTGTATTCGCAAACGACACCACGTAATGACGCCAGCCCCGGGCGTGGCCAATGGAGCCTCGACAACGCATACCGTTACATCTCTGAGGCCAGCGGCGGGTACCACATTAATAAGCTGAATGGGATCAACATCGACGCCGGGATCTTCCTCTCCTATATTGGCCTCTACAGCTTCTACCAGTTCGACAACTGGTCGTACCAGCCCTCCTATGTCTCGTCCAACACGCCGTGGTTCTTCAACGGCCTGCGGGTTCAGATCTTTCCCAGCGACAAGCTGAAGATCGAGCCGTGGCTGATCAACGGCTGGCAGTCCTACGGCAAGTTTAACAAGGCGCCGGGCATCGGCAGGCAGATCTTGTGGCGCCCGAACGGCTCGGTTTCCGTCGTCCTCAACAATTACTGGGGGACAGACACGCTGGGTGTCCCCGGGCGCAAGCGCATCCATACCGACGACAGCATCCAGGTCAAGTACTACGACAGGCCATTAAAAACGCTCGACAAGGCGGCGTTCACGGTGACGGTCGATGCCGGGTGTGAATACGGCGGCGGCGTGAGCTGCAAGGGCGGCACCCCCGATAGACCGTCGCAGTACTTCCTGGGTTTCATGGCCTACAACCGGTTCTGGTTCCACAAGGATCTATTCGGTCTGACGCTCGGCGGGGGCGCGATCAACAACCCGGGGCGCTATCTGGTGCTTTTGCCGCCGATCAATGGGGCGACAGCGTTCTCCGGGACGCCCTACTTTACGGCGAATCCCGGGGACAAGTTCAAAGCGTGGGACGCATCAGCCACTTTCGATTATATGCCGAGCCAGTTTATCACCTTCCGCCTGGAGTACAACCACCGTGCGGCGAATGTTCCGTACTTCGCCGGGCCCGGAGGCGTGACGCCCCCAGGAGGCAATACCGGTCCCCCAGGATCATTCGTGCCGGGTTTTGCCCCGGATCTGCGCAAATTCGAGAGAAGGGCCACGGCGGCCTTGCTCGTCAAATTCTGAGAGGGAGATAGGTATAACAAACCTGGGGGTGATTATATGAAGGGATTTGCCAATCCTCCTTTTATGTTCGGCTTCATCCTTGTAGTCTCAACTGTTAGCGTGAGAGCGCAGAGTACGCCCGCACCAGCTACCGGGCAGGATTTACGCGCTGCACATGAAGGCAGCGAAGTCCTGCCCACCGGCGGCCCCGGTTCCGATGGGAAGGATACCGCGGCACTAATCGAAGAGATGAGGCAAATGCGGCAGACCATCGAGCGGCTGGAAAACCGCGTCAATCAGCTCGAAGCCGAGCGGCGTGCAGCGCCACAACCGGCAAAGAAGGCAAGCTCCGGTCAAAATGAGACCGCCGAAGTAGCCGTGGATCGGACGCAGCCTCTCAATCCGGTAGTGCGTCGTACGACGACTCCAGGAATTGGCCAAACCGGGCAAGAGGGCCAGCAGCCGGCACCGACGAAACAGCAAACCGGTGCCGAGGACAAGAGCAAGGTTAGCGCCGAGGACCGCGCTATGTTCGACTTCTTCCGCGACACCACCATCAACGTGACGCTCGACGGCTACTACGGCTATAACTTCAACCGGCCCATCGGCCGGGTCAACTTGCTGCGCGCCTATGACGTGCTCAGCAACGCCTTCAGCCTGAATCAGGCGGCCATAGTCTTTGAGCACGCGCCCGACGTCGCCGCCGGCCGCCGCTTCGGCGCCCGCCTCGATTTGCAGTTTGGCCAGGCGACGGACACGCTGCAGGGAAATCCCTTCAACGAACCGCGGCCGCAAATATACCGGCATATCTTCCAGGCCTACGGGACGTATGTGGCTCCCATCGGCAAGGGCTTAACCGTGGATTTCGGTAAGTGGTCAAGCTCGCTGGGGATTGAAGGCAACTACACCAAGGACCAGATGAACTACTCACGCTCCTTCTGGTTCGACTTCCTGCCTTTTTACCACATGGGTGTGCGCGCTAACTATAAGTTCAACGATCAGCTCGCCCTGAACTATTGGATCGTCAACGGCACACAGCAAACCGAGCCGTTCAATGCTTTCAAGGATCAGATGGCAGGAGTGGTCATCCAGCCGCGCAAGACGATTTCCTGGACTGTGAACTATTACCTGGGGCAAGAGCATCCCGATATTGTGCCGGTCCCGAACAACACCGCCATACCGCTCCAGCCGGGCCTCAGCTTCCAGCCGGTCCGGCCATCTCCCGACGGGCGTCTGCATATCTTTGACAGCTACGCCAATTGGCAGGCGACGCCGAAGTTGGCGCTGGCGCTGGAGGCCGACTACGTCATCCAACGTTTATGGAGACATGAAGCGCCGGGCCGGTCGTCAGCTCCTTCCCATGTGGATGGCGGCGCGGTCTACGCGCGCTATCAGTTCACGCCCAAGGTCGCGCTTGCCGGGCGAGCGGAATATCTCTCAGATCGGGGTGGAATGTTCAGCGGTGTGACCCAAGCGCTCAAGGAGACCACTCTGACCTTCGACTACAAGCTGGCCGATGGGTTCCTGATGCGCTACGAGTGGCGACGCGACTTCTCAAATCAACGCTACTTTTTCACCAGGGAGGAAGGCGTACTGAAGAAGCAGCAGAACACCGCGACGGTCGGTCTGATCTGGTGGTGGGGCCGCAAGGAGGGTGCCTGGTAAGGGTGACTCAATATTATATTCCGGAGACTAAGAGTTTATGTTGGACCTGATCTACATCGTTGTGACGATCGTCTTCTTTCTCATTGCGCTCGCGTACGTGCGCGGGTGTGAGAAATTACAATAGGGAGCGCGCCATGAATCTCGAAACAATCCTGAGTCTTGTGGTCTCTGCGCTGTTGCTGGTCTATCTCACTTACGCGCTCCTGCGCCCGGAGAAGTTCTAACATGACTTTCAACGGTTGGTTCCAAATACTGCTGTATCTCGCGATCATCTTCGCCGTCACGAAGCCGCTGGGCGTCTTTATGACGCACGTGTTCAATCGTGAACGGACGTTCCTCGATCCGGTGCTCAGGCCCGTCGAGCGCTTGATTTACCGCCTGACCGGGGTGGACGAAACGCGCGAGATGCGCTGGACCGAGTACGCGGCGTCCATGCTCCTTTTTAGCGCCGTCTCATTGCTCCTGCTTTACTTGATCCAGAGGGTGCAATACTACCTGCCGTTCAATCCCCAGGGTCTGCTCGGTGTCGATTCCTCAAGTTCCAGCACCGGCTTCCTCGGCTCGGCTTTTAACACGGCGGCCAGTTTTACGACCAACACCAACTGGCAATCTTACGTGCCCGAGACGACGATGAGTTACTTTACGCAGATGGCCGGCCTGGCTTACCACAACTTCGCCTCGGCGGCCACGGGCATTGCCGTCGCCATCGCCTTCGTCCGCGGCATCGCGCGGCGCGAGGCGGAGACCATCGGCAACTTCTGGGTGGACTTCGTACGCGCCTCCCTCTGGGTGCTGCTGCCCTTCTGCGTTGTCGGCGCGCTCCTTCTCGTCTCGCAGGGGGTGGTGCAGAACCTCCGTCCCTATGACACGGCGAAGATCATCGACCCGCAGACGGCGCAGGTCGATAAGAAGGACGCGGAGGGCAATGTCATCAAGGACGCGAGCGGTAAGACGGTGCAGGAGACCGTGCACGTCACCGAGCAAACGATTGCCCAGGGGCCGGTGGCCTCCCAGGAGTTCATCAAGGAACTGGGGACCAACGGGGGCGGGTTCTTCAACACCAACAGCGCCCACCCATTTGAGAACCCCACGCCGCTTTCGAACCTGCTGGAGATGATCGCGATCTTCGCCATCGCGGCCGGCCTGACCTACACGCTCGGGCGCATGACCGGGTCGCCGAAGCACGGCTGGGCCGTCTGGTCGGCGATGGCGGTTCTCTTCCTGGCCGGGGTGATCACCGCATACCGGGCTGAGTCTCGCGGCAACCCGTTGTTGGCCGGCACTGATCAGGCGGCCACTGCTGCGCAACCGGGCGGCAACATGGAGGGCAAGGAGGTGCGCTTCGGCATCGCCAATTCGACGCTCTGGGCCACCATAACCACCGACGCCTCGTGCGGCGCGGTCAACTCGATGCACGACTCCTATACGCCGCTCGGCGGGATGGTCCCGCTCATCAACATCATGCTCGGCGAGATCATTTACGGCGGGGTCGGCTCCGGGCTCTACGGCATGCTGGTCTTCGTGATCCTCTCGGTCTTCATCGCGGGGCTGATGGTGGGCCGGACGCCCGAGTACCTGGGCAAGAAGATTGAGTCCTACGACGTGAAGATGGCGATGCTGTACGTGCTAATCTTCCCGCTCGTGATCCTCACTTTCACGGCCGTTTCAATCGTCTCGCCGTCGTTCGGGACGTCGGCCATCGCCAATCCGGGGCCACACGGGTTCTCGGAGATTCTCTACGCTTACACGGAGGGGGCGGGCAACAACGGCTCGGCCTTTGCCGGGATCTCGGCCAACACCAGGTGGTACAACACGACGATCGGATTCACAATGCTGATGGGCCGTTTTCTGATGATGATCCCGATGCTCGCGATCGCCGGCAGTCTTGTGCGTAAGAAGACTGTGCCGCCCAGCCTGGGCACGTTCCCGGTGACGACGCCCCTTTTTACCGTATTGCTCGTCAGCGTCATCGTGATCGTCGGGGCGTT
>CAYLJO010000255.1:0-1628 GCA_964383905.1 uncultured Blastocatellaceae bacterium | reverse complement strand
TCATTTCGTAAGTTGAACCCGCGCACGATGATGAAAAACCCGGTGATGTTCGTCGTCGAAGTCGGAAGCGTGCTGACCACACTCCAACTCATCCGCGGCCTCGTCGCGCCGATCCCGAACGTCACCGACACGAAATTTGAGCTGCAGATCACGCTCTGGCTGTGGTTCACGGTGCTCTTCGCCAACTTCGCCGAGGCGATGGCCGAAGGTCGCGGTAAGGCGCAGGCTGATAACCTGCGCAAGGCCAAAACGGAAACGGTGGCCAAAAAGCTGCTGCCCGACGGCAGGATTCAGACCGTCAACGCGCCGCAGTTGCGCAAGGACGACATTGTCGTGGTGGTTGCCGGCGAGTTCATTCCGGGCGACGGCGAGATCATCGAAGGCGTGGCGTCGGTGGACGAGTCGGCCATTACCGGGGAATCAGCGCCGGTGATACGTGAGGCGGGCGGTGATCGCTCTGCCGTGACGGGCGGCACACGCGTCCTCTCCGACCAGATCAAGGTGCGCATCACCTCGAACCCCGGCGAGACTTTTATTGACCGCATGATCGCTCTGGTCGAAGGAGCGGAGCGCCAGAAGACGCCGAACGAGATCGCGCTCAACATTCTGCTCGCGGGGCTCACGATCATCTTCCTGCTGGCGGTCGTCACCCTGCAACCCTTCGCCATTTATGCGAGCGCGCCGCAGACAATTTTTGTGCTGGTCTCGCTGCTCGTCTGCCTGATCCCGACGACCATCGGCGGGTTGCTCTCGGCCATCGGGATCGCCGGGATGGACCGCCTGATCCAGCACAACGTGCTCGCCATGTCAGGCCGCGCGGTCGAGGCGGCGGGCGACGTGAATACTCTGCTTCTCGATAAGACGGGCACGATCACGCTCGGCAATCGCCAGGCGTCAGAGTTCATCCCGCTGCCGGGCGTCAACGAGCAGGAGTTGGCTGACGCCGCACAACTCTCATCGCTCGCCGACGAGACGCCGGAGGGCCGTTCCATCGTCGTGCTGGCGAAAGAGAAGTATAGCTTACGCGGGCGTGAGCTCGCGCCGCACGAGGCACACTTCATCCCGTTCACGGCGCAGACCCGTATGTCCGGCGTAGACATTGACGGGCGCGAGGTGCGTAAAGGCGCCGCCGAGGCCATCGAGAGATACGTGTCCGAGCATAGTGGAAGCACGCCGCATGAGTTGCGAGAGACCGTCGAGCAGATCTCCAAAGCCGGGGGTACGCCGCTCGTCGTGGCCGATAATAAACGGGTGCTCGGGGTCATTTACCTGAAAGACATCGTCAAGGGCGGCATGAAGGAACGCTTCACCCAGCTCCGCTCGATGGGGATCAAGACGGTGATGATCACGGGGGATAATCCGCTCACCGCCGCTTCGATAGCGCGTGAGGCGGGCGTCGATGACTTCCTCGCCGAAGCCAAACCCGAAGACAAGATGGCGCTGATCAAGCGCGAGCAGGCGGGCGGCAAGCTGGTGGCGATGACCGGCGACGGAACGAATGACGCGCCGGCGCTCGCCCAGGCCGACGTCGGCGTGGCGATGAACACGGGCACGCAGGCGGCGAAGGAAGCGGGCAACATGGTTGATCTCGACTCCAACCCGACCAAACTGATCGAGATCGTCGAGAT
>CAYLJO010000254.1:0-8616 GCA_964383905.1 uncultured Blastocatellaceae bacterium | reverse complement strand
GACATCGGAACGCCGGCGCGCTATTTAGAGGCGCACCACGACCTGCTCGCCAACCGTGTGGGACGCATTCATCTCAAAGACCGGCGCGGCAATTTTGATGCGGCCACGGTCGCTGAAATTGATGAGCTATCTTTGATCGGCGACGATTGCGTCATTAAACCGGGCGCACAAATCATCAACTCCGTGCTGGGTCAGGGCTGTTATCTCGAAGAGAAGGCGCGGGTGGAGAATTGCGTCATTTGGTCCCATACGCGCATCGGCGCCGGCGCGCAGTTGACAAACGCCATCGTCGGGCGTGGCTGCCACATCGGCCACGCCGCGATTGTCGGCGCGGGCGCCGTCCTCGGCGATAAAACTTCACTCTCGGATTACACACAGACCGGAGGCGCGGCGCCGTGAATCAAGAGATGAAGCCGGCGCCGATACGCTTCGGTACGGACGGCTGGCGGGCCGTTATCGCCCAGGATTTTACCTTCACAAACCTCGAACGCGTGGCCCAGGCTTACGCCGACTATCTTTTACAACAAACCGGTGACGGGGCTTCCCTCAAGACCGCAGACCAGTTGCTCGCGAAACAACTGGTAGAAGTTGGTCAGATCAGTAAAGAAGAGGCCGAAACTGAGATGTTTCGCCGCGTCATCAGAGAAGCGGCCCTCGCCGGACAGCCACCCCGACAGGAGTCGCGCTCCCCGCTCGTCATCGTCGGATACGACCGGCGTTTTCTCTCCGAACAATTCGCTCAGCGCGCGGCGGAAGTCCTCGCCGGCAACCGCTTGCGCATCGCCATGTTCGAAAGGGACGTGCCGACGCCTCTTGTTTCATGGGCGGTGCGCCGACACGGGGCGGCGGGCGGCATCGTCATCACCGCTTCACACAACCCGCCGGAGTTTAATGGCTTCAAGATCAAAGCCCCGTGGGGCGGCAGCGCACCGCCGGAAGCCACCGCCGCCGTCGAATCGCTGGTGGGCGCTTCCATGCCCGTCCGGCGTAATACCAATACCAAAGAGACGGCCGGTATCATCACCTCGGCCGTTGAGAGCTACCGCGAACAGGTCGCGTCATACGTTGATCTGGCTCGCCTGCGTAGCGCACACTCGCGCGTCATTATTGATTCGATGCACGGTGCGGGCGGGCGCTGGGTCGAAAGTTTTCTACGCGGCGGCGAGGTCCGAGCTGAGACGATCCGCGCCGGGCGTGACCCGCTGTTTGGCGGGGTCAACCCCGAACCGATTGATCATAATCTTGGGCCCCTGAAGAGTCGCGTTAAGGAGACGAATGCAAGTATCGGCTTAGCCACAGACGGCGACGCCGACCGGCTGGGCGCAGTCAACGAGCGCGGCGAGACGATGACGATGCACGAGGTCGTCCCGCTCTTGCTGCTTCATCTGGCCCGCCGGCGTGGGATGGCGGGCGGGGTGGTGCGAACCTTTTCGCAATCGGTGTTGACGAAGCGTATCGCCGGCGCGCTTAACCTCCCGCTGCACGAAACGCCCATCGGTTTCAAGTACATCGCCGAGCTGATGCTGCGCGATAATATCCTGATCGGGGCGGAGGAATCAGGTGGCATCGGCGTCAGCGGGCACATTCCTGAACGGGACGGGATATTGAACTGTTTGCTCTTGCTCGAAGCGGTGGTAGCTGCTGGCAAGCGGCCGTCGGAGATGGTGCGCGATATGCACCGCGAGTTCGGAGAATTTTATTTTCGCCGCCGCGACACCCGCGTCGGGGTCGGCCGCGGCAAGGAGTTGGTGGCGTCGCTCGCCTCTGCCCCGCCGCTCGAAGTGGCAGGGTACAAAGTGGAGCATGTCGAGACCCTGGACGGCACGAAGCTGATATTCGGCGACGAATCGTGGCTGCTATTTCGCCAGTCGGGCACCGAGCCTGTTTTGCGAACCTATTCAGAAGCGACCTCGGTAGCGAAGGCAAACGCTTTGCTTGACGAAGGCCAACAACTGGCGAGCGGCTTGAAATAAGCCGGCCTCTTTCAGGCGTAACTATTCCGCCGGCTTCCCGAAAGCCTTGACAGTTCGCCCATTTACCCTATGCCTGAACTGCCGGAGGTGGAACTCGTAGCGCGCGCGCTCGGCAAGTCCGTAACGGGGCGGCGCATCGTTGCGGCCAAACTGCTGCGCCCGCGGCTCGCGCCTGAATCTTCCCCACGGGAATTCGCGCGGATGCTGAGCGGCACCCGCATCGAAGCGGTCGGGCGGCGCGGGAAACATCTCCTGATGATACTCGACGGCGGGCGGGTGCTCGTCGCGCATCTGCGTATGACGGGGAGGTTTCTCTGCCTCCCGGCCGGGGCGCGGTTGCCGAAATTCACCCACGCGATTTTTTATCTTGATGATGACCGGCGGCTGGTCTTCACCGACCAACGCCACTTCGGGATGATGAAAATCGTACCCGCCGCGCGGCTTTACGAGACTAAAGAGCTGCGGGCGCTGGCGCCTGAGCCTTTCTCGGATGAGTTCACTCCTGACTATCTGTACTCGGCTCTCTCACGCTCGCGACGCACTTTGAAAGAGACCCTGCTTGATCAGACCAGGGTCACGGGCCTGGGAAACATTTACGTGGCCGAGGCGTTGTTTATGGCGCGCGCAAACCCTTTCATTATTGCCGCCGAGTTCTCCAACAGACGCACCCCCCGCCTTCACCGCGCCATCCTCGATGTATTGACGGAATCGATTGCGCACGGCTCAACGCTCAACGTTGACCTGGAAAATATTGGCGGTAGTTATTACGGGGGCAGCTACGAGGGTCACTGGCGCGTTTACGACCGCGAGGGCGAGCCGTGCCCGGCCTGCGGGACGCGTATCCGCCGCGTCTCACATGCCGGCCGCTCCACATACTTCTGTCCGCGCTGTCAGAGGCGTTAGCCGGGAGCGCGCCGGCCGGGGTTTCAATGCTTGACAGGGGGCGGGGGAGGGGCGTATAACCTCGCTTTATAAACGTGGTGAGTTAAGGCGACTTGCGGCCACGCAAAATAACCCGCTAAACAGCTCGGCAAGGCCCGAAGGGGCGGCCCCGCAAACTTCGAATTCCGTTGAAGTCCCGCGTTGTTTGGCGCGGGACTTTTATTTATAAGAGTGATCACCGGCCGGTAATCGGTATGAAGTTTTAGCTGATCACCCTTTTTTGAGGCTCTAAGATATATGGAGAACTTTAGAGAACTGATCGGGCGAGACGGGATTCACGTCTTTGACGGGGCGATGGGCACCATGCTCTACGCGAAGGGCGTCTATATCAACCGGTCATATGATGAATTGAACCTCAGCAACCCTGACCTTGTCCGTGAGGTACACAGCGAATATGTGCGGGCCGGCGCCGAGATCCTGGAAACCAACACGTTCGGCGCGACCGCGCACAATTTACAGCAATACGGCCTGGAAGGAAGCCTGCGCCTGATCAACATCGCCGCCGCCCGCATCGCGCGTGAGGCCGCGTGTGAGCGATGCCATGTGGCGGGCGCGGTGGGGCCGCTCGGTCTGCGCATCGAGCCGTACGGCCCGACCTCTTTCGAAGAAGCAAAGGACTTATTCAAGGAGCAGGTGTCTGCGCTCCTCGAAGGCGGCGTTGACCTCTTCGTGCTCGAAACCTTCTCCGACATCTCGGAGATGCGCCAGGCCATCCGCGCGGTCCGCGAGTTATGTGATCTTCCGATCGTTGCCCAGATGACCATCCTACCGGACGGCAACACCTCGTTCGGCACAACGACAGAAGTGTTCACGGCGCGACTCGATGAATGGGGCGCTGACGTGATCGGTCTCAATTGCGGCGTCGGCCCGGCCCACGTGCTCTCCGGGATTGAGAAGATGCGCAATGTTACGAACAAGAAATTATCTGCACAGCCTAACGCCGGCTTGCCGCGTGACGTTCAGGGGCGACAATTCTACATGTGCTCGCCCGAATACATGGCGAAATTCGCCAAGCGTTTGATTCAGGCGGGCGCGAAATTTATCGGCGGCTGCTGCGGCACGACGCCCGCGCACATCAGGCTGATCTCGGACGCCGTCCGCGCCGCATCACCGCGCAAGCAAAGTATTGTCATCGGCGCAGCCGGTCTGGCGCGCGTCCAGGAATTGACCCCGGCTGATATCAAAGTCGTTCCGCCCGAAGAACGGTCTCTGTGGTCGCGAAAGATCACCAACGGCGATTTTGTCACCTCCGTTGAAGTCCTCCCGCCGAAAGGTTGTGATCCGGAGAAAACGCTGAATCAGATTCGACTCTTGAAGGAGGCCGGGGTTGACGGCGTGAATATCCCCGACGGCCCGCGCGCGCAAACTCGCATGAGCGCGCAGGCGACGGCGCTCCTGGTCGAGCGGGAGATCGGCATTGAATCCGTCCTCCACTACTGCTGCCGAGACCGGAATCTACTCGGCATGATGTCAGACCTGCTTGGCGCGGCCGCGCTGGGCCTGCGCAACCTGCTGCTCATCACCGGCGATCCGCCGAAGATGGGCCCGTATCCTGACGCCACGGCCGTCTTCGACATCGACTCCATCGGCCTCACCAACATGGTCAACAAACTGAATCACGGGCTGGATCTCGGGAACAATCCGATCGGACAGCCGACGGCCTTCTGTATCGGTGTGGGAGTCAATCCAGGCGCGATCAATCTCGATGAGGAGATCAAGCGTTTTGAATACAAAGTCGAAGCCGGAGCCCAGTATGCGATCACGCAGCCTGTCTTCGACACCGATCAATTGCGCGATTTTCTGAGGCGTATTGAGCACGTCCGGATCCCTATCGTCGCTGGCATCTGGCCGCTCGTTTCATACCGGAATGCGGAGTTTTTACATAACGAAGTGCCGGGCGTGCGCGTCACACCGTCGATTATGGAGCGGATGCGTGTTGCTTCCGAGAAGAGCAAAGAGGCGGCGCGCGCCGAAGGGCTTAAGATAGCGCGCGAGTCGCTCCTGGAAGTGCGTGACCTGATCCAGGGCGTGCAGGTCTCTGCGCCCCTCGGCAACGTGCGTTATGCGCTGGAGGTCTTTGATGTGCTCGAAGACTTCGCCGCCCGCAAGCTCGCGACTGCGCAGATTCAATAAGACCCGAACAGATATTAATATCTTCCTGCGTAGTGCTTCCTTATCATGTTTAATTAAACAGGGCCACCGGTGTTCATTCGTAACGAAGAGCAATCACGGGGTCGACCCTGGTCGCACGCCGCGCCGGGATGTAGCAAGCCAGCAGCGCCACGCCCGTCAGCAGCCCCGAGATCCCCGCATACGTCACCACGTCCGTGGCGCTCACCCCGTAGAGCAGACCGGCCATCAGGCGCGTCAGCGCGCAGGCCGCGCCGAGCCCGATTACGACCCCGGTCAAGGCCAGCAGCAGGCCGTGGCCGAGGACCAGGATGAGGACGTCGCGGGTTTGTGCGCCGAGGGCGATGCGGATGCCGATCTCGTGGGTGCGCTGCGTGACCGCGTACGACAGCACGCCGTAGATCCCGACTGCAGCCAGGATCAATGCCACGGCGGCAAAGACACCGAACAAAATAGTGTAGAGACGCGGTTGCCAAACTGACTTAGAGACGACTTCGGTCATCGGCATCACATTAGCCACCGGTTGATCGTGGTCTAACTCTCTCACCTGATTTCGCACGGCGGCAGCCAAGCTCAAGGGATTCGTGGCGGTGCGGACCGTGAGCGCCATCCCGCGTTGTGGAATCTGAAGATACGGCACGTAAATGCTCTCTCTGGCGACGAGGTCTAAACGAGCGTGCCGCACCTCTCCGACCACCCCGACAATCGTATGCCAGGGCTCGTTGTCCTCCGGCGGCCCGAACCGGATGCGCTTGCCGAGCGGGCTGTCGTTCGGCCAGTACTCGCGGGCCAGCCGCTCGTCAACGATTGTCACCTTGAGCGCGTCTTTTGCGTCCGCCTCGGTGAAATCGCGGCCCATCAGGAGGGGGATACCCATCGCGCGAAAGTAATTCGGCGTAATCACACAGTGGTTGATGAAAGGGGCCTGACCCACGGATAGCACCGGGCGCCCTTCGACCGTGAGGCTTCGACCCCAATTGGATCCGCTCAGCGGCAGGTTTGAGACTGCCCCGGCCGCCTCCACCCCGGGGAGCGCTCTGACACGCTCGAGCAACTGATGAAAGAAGGCGCTCTGCTTCTCCGGCTCGTGATACTTGGCCTGCGGCAGAGATACAGTCATCGTCAGCACGTTTTTCGGATTCAGGCCCGGATTGACCTGTTGCAATCGCAGAAGGCTGCGCATCATCAGCCCCGCTCCGACGAGCAGTACGAGCGAGAGCGCCACCTCGGCGACCACCAGCAGACTACGCAAGCGACGACGCCCCGCGTCTGTCGTCCCGCTGCGCCCGCCCTCTTTCAGCGTTTCATTCAAATCAACCTTCGACGCCTGCAACGCAGGTGCGACGCCAAAGATAATTCCGGTCAGCAGCGAGACGGCGGTCGTGAAGCCAAGCACGCGCCCGTCGAGGTTGAATTTCATCCAGAAGGGGAACTCTATCGGAACCGCCGCCAGCAGTAGATCGAGCCCCCATACGGCCAAGACTAAACCGAGCCCGCCGCCCATCACGCCGAGCAGTAAGCTTTCGGTGATCAACTGCCGAATGACCCGCCAGCGGCTTGCTCCAAGCGCGGCGCGAATCGCCATCTCTTTCTGCCGCGCCGAAGTCCGGGCGAGCAGCAGGTTGGCGACGTTCGCACAGGCGATCAACAATACGAAGCCGACAACTCCGAGCAGGATCAACAAAGCCTGTCGATAGTCGCCGACCAGTGCTTGGCGCAGATTGAGAACGTCGAGACTAAGCCCCTCGTTGGTGACCGGATTCTGTTCCTCGATGTGCCGGGCGACGGCGACCATCTCTGACCGCGCCTGCTCAAGCGTGACACCATCTTTCAGCCGCGCGATGGCGCTCAAGCCGTGATCGTTGCGCGTCCACATTGTTGTATCGAGCGCCATGGGGACCCATAGATCGGCCACGTCGGGAAACTTGAAGCCGGGCGGCATCACTCCGACCACGGTGCGGGGGCGATTGTTGATCGTAATCGACTGGCCGATGATCGCGGGATTTGATCCGAAGCGGCGCTGCCACAGGCCGTGGCTCAGGATGACCACCGTATCGTTATTGGGGCGGTCTTCCTCCGGCCGAAACGTTCGGCCCAAGATCGGGGCCACGCCGAGGATCTCAAAGAGGCCGCTGGAGATGATTCCACCAGTGGCCTGCTCAGGTTCTCCCGTCCCTGCCAGTGTAAAGCTGCGATCGTCGTACGCGGCGATGTCCTCGAAGACGTTGTTCTGCTCGCGCCAATCCAAAAAATTCGGAAAGGACACGCCCATCGAAGTAATCCCTCGCCTCGGGACCGTCTCATTAAGCAGCACCAGCCGCTCAGGACGCTCGTAAGGAAGCGGGCGCAGCAAAATACCGTTAACAAAGCTGAAGATCGTGCTGTTGGCGCCGATGCCCAGCGCCAATGTCAGGACTGCCACAGATGTGAAGCCGGGATTCTTCCATAGTATCTTCACCCCGTACCGGAGGTCTTGCCACAGAATCTCTAACATACCACCCCCACGAATCTCGTAGGCCACGTCCTTGAACCGGCCCAGATTACCGAAGCCCCTGAGCGCCGCTGCCCGCGCCTCTTCCGGCGGCATCCCCCTCCCGATGTTAGTCTCGGTTTCCATCTCGATGTGGAGGCGCAACTCGTCGTCAATGTCGTCAATAACTGTTTCGCGGCGGAATAGTCCGCCCAGACGCGCTAAGAGAATGTTGAGCCACCTCATAGGCACTTGCTCCTTATGTCGCTTGCCGAACCTTCGCGATGGCGAGGGCCAGCTTGTCCCAGCTCTCTTCTTCGATGGTGAGTTGCCGGCGGCCTGCTTTCGTGAGCGAGTAGAACTTGGCCCGGCGGCCGGTCTCGTTGACTTCCCACTTTGAGGTGACCCAGCCGCGCTGCTCGATCCGGTAGAGCGCCGGGTAGAGTGATCCTTGTTCGACGGACAACATCTGGTCAGACATCTGCCTGATGCGCTGGATAACGCCGTAGCCGTGCAGCGGGCCTAAGGAAAGGGCTTTGAGGATCAGCATGTCGAGCGTGCCCTGCAGCAGATCGGCCTTCGATTGAGTCATAACCACCTCCAGAGGTATTCACCCGGCGGCGAGACGATACCTAGAATACCAAAGCATAGTATGACGCGGGATGCCTAGAATGTCAAGGCTTACCGGCGGGCTCCGTTGTGAGGAAGCCCCGTGAAAGATTAAAGAGGAGTTTACGAAATCGAGCTACCGATATTCACTCGTAACGAAGAGCGATCATCGGGTCAACTCCTGCCAGTTCAAAAAGTTGGCCGGTGAAATGACATTGCGGTCCTTCCCTTTGGAAAGGTTATTCTCCCAGACCATTACCAACCGGCCGGGATCTTGGTAAGGAAGGGGGCGCAGCAATACAGCGTCTACCACACTAAAGATGGCTGTGTTAGCGCCTATGCCGAGCGCCAGCGCCAGCACTACTACGATTGCGAAGCCGGGATGCTTGACCAGCATCCTCATGCCATGGCGTAGGTCTTGGATCAGTGTCTCTAATGATCTGAATCCCCACATCGCGCGACTCTCCTCCTTGGCCAATGCCACATTGCCGA
>CAYLJO010000253.1:0-8625 GCA_964383905.1 uncultured Blastocatellaceae bacterium | reverse complement strand
CAGATGAAGTGTGATCGTGAACGATCCGCCAGCCTGCTGCCGTGCGGCGAAAGATCAGCGTGAAGCGGCCGTGCGGCGTATCATTGGCGCGCGTCAGTTGCCAGCGGCCAAGTGCCACTGCCGCGTCGCGGCCGAGCGGAGTTATCTCAAGATCCGTGAATGCGAGAGTGCCCATCTTCTCGCGCGAGCCGTAGTTTTTCTTGTAGCGTTCCAGGACGGTCTGCCAGCCGCGCGTCACATTGTCGCCGGAAACAAATACGGTGCCGGCTGAGCGTGCATAGCCATCCATAAAGCCTTCAATGTCGCCGCGATTCCATGCCGCCACCTGCGCGTCGAGCACCGCGCGTACGGCCGCAATGATCTTCGCATCACGCTGATCAGCTTTGAGACCGGTCGGGCGAGCTTGCTCTCTCATAGCTACTGCCGACGTACCCGCGAGTAGCGCAAGTACTATCATTAAAATGAAGAATATACGACTCATAGATGGCGCGCTTTACTCCGGCGGTTTGGTCATTGCAGGCCACGAATATACTTGCATCCGCCGTGCCGGTTCAAACTCTATGGCCCGGTCATAAGATTTATCGGCTCTTAACTATTGACATGAGACTCTAACCACGCTCGGACATCGTCGCGCATGGCGGGCGCGATTTCATGTCCGGCGTCATAACTTTTTACCTCAACGTCGCGTGCCCGTGTGCGAAGGCGTGACGCGTAATCACCCACGCGCGCGGGCTGATAAAACTCATCGCGTGCGCCGCAGAGGTGAAGCACGCCCGTATCCGATTGCTTATAAAGCCCGCTTGTTTCCCAATCGCCCGGCAAACCGCCGCAGATGCCGATGACGCCGCACACGCGCCCCGTGTGCGTAAAGGCAAAGCGATAATTGACGGCGCAAGACTGTGAAAAGCCTAAAAGAAAGACCTGTTCCCGACCGGTGATTCCCTCGTCGACCAATGAATCGATGAGATCCAAAAGCGCATTGTGATGCAATTCGATGGATTCCTCGGGATGAAAATTTGTGAGCCAGCCAAAGCCGTACCGCAGGGGGCCGCCCTCGTTCCGCGGTTCTTTGAGGTGCTGGTGCACACCTTGCAGAGAAACAAGGACGAAGTTTGGCGGTGATAGAAGCTGCGCCTCGCGCATCATCTGCCTTTTATTGCCGCCGTAGCCGTGCAACACGATCAAGGTCGGGCGTGGACGCTCTTTTGCCTCGCGCTCAAAGGGGACCACAAGGTCGTAATATATTTTGATCTCGGCCGCTAAGCTGCGTTCGATCGCCGGCAAGGAGTCGTCGGAGCTTTTGATCGGTTGTGACATACAACGTAATTGATCCTCAATTGATGTACTTTTGCGAGTCGTCCTCGGGCTCGTCGAGCGCCTCGACGCTCTCTTCTTCGAGCGCCCAGATGTCGTAAAGCTCGGGCGGCACCTCCGTGACAAAACGCGCGGGTGTCTGGATAACGGTCTGACGGTTGTAGTCGGTAATCATCAGCGGGTACGTGATGTAAAGCTGCTCGCCCGCGCGCGTCAGCGCGACGTACCAGAGGCGACGCTCCTCCTCTTCGCCCTCCGCGTCGCGCAGCGAGCGTGAGCTGGGAAACTTGCCCTCCGCCGCCCAGATGATGAAGACGACGCGCCACTCCAGGCCCTTCGCTTGATGGACGGAGGTGAGCGTGAGAAGCTCGTCCTCGTCGCCGCCCATGACGACATCTTCGCCGGCGACCGGCTGCGGCGCGCTGAATCGTTCGGTGGAAAGCAGTGCGAGTTCCGCCAGAAATTCCTCGGTCGAATGATAGCGTGCGGCGTAGCGGGCGAGTTGCTGCAGATCTTCAAGCCGCGCTTCCGCATTCTCATAAGTGGCGGCCAGGTGCGCCGCGTAGCCGCGCGAGAGTATCAGCCCGATCTGTTTCGCGGGATTCTGTCGCGTCTCGTCATGAACCAGGCTTTCGAGCAGCACGAGAAATTCCGCCCAACCGCTGCCGCGGCGTGGTGAAGCCGCGAAATCGGCGCGCCGCACGAGCGCGAGCGGGTCGGGCGCATAGGCCAGTTGTTCCCAGATCCGGTTCGCCGTGGCCGTGCCGACCTGCGGGATGAGCCGCAGGACGCGCTTCCAGGCGAGTTCGTCGCGCGGGTTGGTAATGACTCTGAGGTAGGCGATCACGTCCTTAATGTGCGCCTGCTCGAAGAAGCGGACGCCGCTACGGACGCGGTAAGGGATGGCGCGGCGCGTCAATTCCAGTTGCAGCTCGAGCGAATGATAGTGTGAGCGGTAGAGCACGGCGATCTCTTCGAGCGGGATGCCTTCATCGCGGAGCTCGAGAATGCGCGCGGCGACGAAGGCCGCCTGCTGGTCCGCGTCGCGGCACGGGATGAGGCCCGGGGCAAGACCCTTTGAGCCGTGTACCGCGCGCAGCGTTTTGGGAAACTGTTTGCGGTTCGAGGCGATGGAAGCGTTGGCGAGCGCGAGAATCTCCGGCGTCGAGCGGTAGTTAGTCTCGAGCCGGTAAATCTGCGCTTCCGGGTAGTGCTGCGGAAACTCGTAGATGTTGGTAAACTCTGCGCCGCGCCAGGCAAAGATGCTCTGCGCGTCGTCGCCGACGACCATGACATTGCGATGCTTGACGGCGAGCAGGTCGATGATCTCGGCCTGGAGCTTGTTGGTGTCCTGGTACTCGTCGACCAGAATATGTTGGAATTGTTCGGCGTAAAGATTCGCGACCTCCGTTTTCTCTAATAACAGTCGCTTCCAGTTGAGCAAAAGGTCGTTGTAGTCCATCACGTTGCGCTCATGCTTGCGTTCCGTGTAGAGCGTATCCAGGCGTTTGATCTGCTGGGACAAGGGCTCGAAGTGCGGGTACCGGCGCACGACCACCTCTTCAATTGTCCTGTCCGTGTTATTCGCGAAACTGATGATATCCTGTAATACTTCCGCTTTCGGAAAGCGGTGGGCCTTTGTGTCGATGCCCGCTTCATCAACGCAAGCGGAGAGGAAATCGCGTGAGTCTTCCGCGTCAAGGATCGTGTAGTTCGATTCATAACCGAGAGACGCGGCGTGGCGGCGGAGGATGAGGTTGGCGATGCGATGAAACGTTCCGCCCCAGACGCGGCGCGTGTCGCCCCCGCCGGTTAGCAGCTCGACGCGACGCAGCATCTCGCGCGCCGCGCGATTCGTAAACGTCGCGAGCATAATGCGCGACGGCGCGACGCCCTGCTCGATCAGGTAGGCGACGCGGTACGTGATCACGCGCGTCTTGCCTGAGCCTGGTCCCGCCACGACCAATGCCGCGCCGGGGGGGGCGGTCGCCGCGCGATACTGTTCCTCATTCAACTCGGCGCGAAACCGCGCCAGATGTTCCGTCGCCGCGGATTGAGGTCGTTTGATGGTATAGCGTTTCATCTTCTATGTACTGGCTTATAACACAACTGGGCGATGAATGCAGAGTGCGGAATGTAGGATGAAAAGGGAAGCTGGGCGGCTTTTATTCGTCACTGAGGCGCTCATCATTCATCGCTATTTGCCTGAGGTTGCGTTCGGGCTTGATGAAAGCTAGGATGGTGACGGGGCGAATTCTCAAATCTATCAATCAACCGATAAGAGAGGTAATTTCGATGAAATTTCCCGGCGGGCTCAACATTCAACAGATGATGAAGCAGGCGCAGCAGATGCAGGAAAAGATGGCGAAGGAGATGGAAGAGCTGCGCGTCGACGCTTCGTCGGGCGGTGGCGTAGTCACCGTTCAGATGAAGGGCAACCACGAGATCCAATCGCTGAAGATCGATCCGGAAGCCGTGAAAGAAGGCGATGTCGAGATGCTGCAGGACATGATCCTCGCCGCCATCAACGAGGCGAACCGCAAGGTTGACGAAGCCATGAAAAGCAAGCTCGGCGGCATGCTCCCGCCCGGACTCGGCGGCCTCTTTTAAGTTTCGGGCTCCGATGTTCCATGCCTCGAGTTAAGTTTGAACCGGAACTTCGGAGCTCAAAACTCGAAATATTCTTATGCTTGAATATGCCGAGCCGGTCACCAAATTAATAGACGAATTCAAACGCCTGCCGGGCATCGGACAAAAGTCGGCGCAGCGCCTGGCGTTCCACATCCTGCGCACGGAGGAGGCCGACGTCGAACGCTTCGTCGAGGCGCTCCGCGAGGTCAAGCGGCGCATCGGTTTCTGTTCCGTGTGCAACAATCTGACGGACGTTGACCCGTGCCGCTTCTGCGCCTCGACGACGCGCGACCGCTCGATGATCTGCATCGTCGAAGAGCCGTACAATCTGGTGGCGGTTGAGAAGACGCGCAGCTACAAGGGTCTCTACCACGTGCTGCACGGAAGCCTGTCGCCGATCCGCGGGATCAGCCCGGACGATCTGCACCTGGCGAATCTCCTGCCGCGCTTGAAACCGGAGAATAATGACGGCGTGGAAGTGAGTGAAGTTATTCTCGCCACCAATCCGAACACGGAAGGCGAGGCGACGGCCAACTACATCAGTCGCCTGTTAAAGCCGCTCGGCGTGCGCGTGACACGCATCGCGATGGGAATGCCCGTCGGCAGTGACCTCGAATATGTCGATGAAGTGACGATGGATAAAGCGCTCGCCAATCGCCATGAAATGTAAGCCCATCAATTGTCAACCGTAGATAGTAGAAGCTTCTATCTATTCACGTTCTTAGAATCTTAAGTGCTCGACGGGCGCCTCACGTTTGCACTCGATGCACTCTTCGCCGCTGTCGTACAGCTTTGAGTCAAACTCTACCAGGGACTTAATCGGCACATCGTCGAGATGAGTCAGGGCAGAAGTGAAGCGCACGATGCTGCCGCAGCCGATGATTTTTGCGCCCAGTTCTTTGACCAGATTGGCCGTCTCTTCGACGGCCTGGCCGCTCCGGATGATATCGTCGACGATGATGCACGGGTGGACTTCACCCTGATTGACGTACTGACGAAACATGCGACTGTCGCCCTCTTTTTCGGCCCAGTAAATCTGCTCAGCGCTGAGGGCCTCACGCACACCAAAAGCGACGGGGATGCCGCCGGAACTCGGGCTGATGATCGCGACTTTCGGCAACTGACTGGAGACATCCCTTTCGATGCGAAACTTGCGGCTTAAAGCGACGGCCAACACCCGCGCCGTGTCATAGTAGCGGAAGGCGAGCGGCATCTGAAAGTAGTGAGGAGTGTGTTTGCCCGACGGGTAAACGAAATGGCCTTCGCGGTAGGCCCCCGTGCGCTTTAAGATTTGCATCACCGTCTCAGGTGATGGAATCAGGTTTACCATTCTTTAGTCTCCCACAAGCAAGATATAGAAAAGCGACTTGATCATTCCGGCGACCACCATTAATTTTCGTTAAACCTATCTTCATCTTAGGACGGCTACTGTTCCTCATTCAAGGCGCGTTGGATCACCCGGTGTTGTTCGCGGGTCAATTCCTGCGGGAGCGCATCCAACGCAAACCATTCCGCGCTTTTGACCTCAAGACTCCGCGACCGTACAGGCCCGCGCGCGCGGCACCGGAAGACTATTTCAACCTGGCCCTGCTTCTTAAGCGTGCGCGCAAAAGCCAGCCGTGCGCTCTCAAGCTCCAGCCCGACCTCTTCCCGCAATTCACGCCTGAGGGCTTCATCGGGTTGCTCGCCCTTTCCGATGAAGCCGCCGGGGATGCCCCAGCCGTGGCCTGTGCGAAAGACGTGGTTGAGCAGTAGCACGCGGCCACGCTCATCCAGAACCACCGCCCCCGTCGAGACTGTGAAGCGCGGCTCGATCAGCCTCACGCTCCATCGCCGTAAGCTCTTCGGCGCACCGCGCCACAGAGAACCGAGCAATCTTCTTAACATGCGCCGCTTAGCATAGCATGAAAGGCAGAAGGAAAAGGTAAAGAGGAAAAGTCAGGCCGATACCACTTTCGATTAATTTGATCTCTGGTCCACACTTTGGCCTTTTTACTTTTGCATTTTGACTTCTCCGTGTAAGATAAATTTGTTTGCGCAGGTTGCATCTCATCTAAGATCTGGCAAAGGGAATCAAAAGAAAGTTATGTCAGCCAACGCGTCCGAAACGAATGTCAACGCTAACACGCCGCAAAGTGTCGTCGCGTCCGCAGCGAAAACTGAGGCGAGCGGGCCACAAGAATCAGCGTCTAACGTACCGCAAAAGATCACGAACGCCCAGACCGTCTGTAATCAGAGAAATGAGAAGGGTAAGCTGTGTAACGGCCATTTGAAGCAGTTGCGCACGGGCGGCGAGGCAGCCGAAGAGCACCTCCGCGGCAACGACGTGCTTTTCAAATGCCAGGTGTGCGGCACGCTCTACATGGGTCCGCCGCTGGGGCATGTACGTGATCCCGACAAGCAGCAGCGCTTCGTCGAAAGAGAACTCGCGGCCCTCCTGCAAGCGGCTGGCGGCACGCTGCCGGCGATTACAAAGAATGAAAAAGGGGTGCACGTGCTGGCAGAACCGCAGGCGGAGCATGCTCCCGCCAAGGCCGCTGCGCCTGCTGCCGCGCCCAAACGAGCTGCCGCGCAGCCCGCCGCCACACCTGCGCCCGCCGGCGAAACTCCTGAAGAGAAAAAAGCGCGGCTTCTCGCAGAAGCTCAAGCGCGCAAGGCGACGGGCGAAAAGGCCGCCGCACCGGTTGCGGCTAAGCCTCCGGCGAAATCTGCTCCTAAGACCTCATTAGGTCCGATACCCGGAGCATCCGGGCCGGTGCCGGGAGAGACACACGAGCAGAAGATCGCGCGCCTCAGAGCTGTAGTCGCCGAGGCCAAGCGGCGTCAGGAGGCGGCGGGTGAGGGAGAGCCGGCTGCAGCTCAGCCCGCTGGACACACGACACCGACCGCCGCTTCCACTTCGGGCATGGATTCATCCGCGCAGGCCGACGCGCATCGACCGGCCGCCGAAGCGCAGGCTTCGACCGGCATGGCTTCAGCCGTGCCATTGAGCCCGGCTGCGGCAACCGCTTCGCCTGCCGCCGGGGCGGAGACGGCCGCAGACCTTGCGCCGGATTCGGTGCCGAAGAAGTCGCCTGCAGTGCCGCCCAAGTCAGCCGCGCCAAGAAACCCCATCCCCGGCGCATCGGGCCCGGTGCCGGGAGAAACGCACGAGCAGAAGATCGCGCGATTGAAGGCCGTCATCGCCGCGGCGAAGGAGCGCGCCGAAAGAGAAGGGGGCGCCAGCCATTAGAAGCAATGAGAACTGACCTCTCATTGGCGGCAAACTAAAGAGCGCAGAGACAACAAGGGCCCTGCGCTCTTTTTGCAGATATCCAGCTTTTCCTCCGCGTCCTCTGCGGTTCAATCGGTTACACCCTTTGCCGTTTCGGTAACAATCAAATCAACGACATCTTCAAAGCGGCCTGAGCGCATGTATGCCTGACGCTGCCGTGCTGCACCTGTGCCGCGCTTGATCACATCGCGCAGGAGCGACGAAATCTCGGCCCACTCTCCATTCTCTTCAAGCAGCGGGCGTAAGAAGACGAGAAACTTCTCGATCATTTCGTGCGCCGGAACTGCCCGCCGGGCCAACACGTCTATCAAGTCTGCGTCAAGACCATAACGTGCCGCGCGCCATTTTGCGGCGCGTAAAAGTTCGGGCCGCACATCCACAAAAGGCTCATCGCGCATTGCCGCCGTGTAACAGGTTCTCGCCAGTGCGCGCGTGAGTCCGGCCACCATTACCGCTTCGTCCACCATCATGCATACGTCCGTTACACGAAACTCAATCGTCTCAAAGCGCGCGCTGGGACGCACGTCCCAATAAATCTTCGTCGCGTCCGTGATGCTTTCGGTCTGCACCAGAGCCTCAACAAGCGCGTCATACTCGGCGCGCGAAGCAAAAGCGTGCGGCGTACCCGCGGTCGGCCACCGGCGCCAGATCTCAGTACGAAAGCTTGCATAGCCGGTGTCTACTCCCAGCCAGAAAGGAGAATTCGCCGTCAGCGCGAGCATCACTGCCAGCCACGGGCGGGCACGGTTCATTACCTGGATAGCCGCTTCACGATCATTGATGCCGACGTGTACGTGACAACCGAAGATGAGTTGCTCGCGCGCGAGTTGTTGATAGTCCTGCTCGATGCCTATGTAGCGTCCCTTCGGGGTGATCTGCTGGCCTTCCCAGTGTGAGAACGGGTGCGTTCCGGCGGCAGCAATTCGGCTACCATCCCTTTCCGCCGCTGTGATCACTTCGCGCCGCAAATGCACCAGCTCAGCGCGGACATCCGCGAGCGTGCGGCAGACGGGCGTGCCGATCTCTATTTGTGACAGGTAGAGTTCAGGCGTCACCCTGTCACCAACTGCCGCCTGCGCTCCCGGCAGGATGCGATGGGCACGCGGACGAAGCTCGCGCGTTCTCGCGTCAATAATTTGATACTCCTCCTCGACACCGATGGTGAACCCTTCTGTGCTTGCCATGCGAGGTTAGTACTCCTTATGCAGATGATAAAAATGCTGTTTTGAGTACCTCTTGAGTACCTGTACACAATCACCAAAAATTAAGGGTAACCATTCTACATGGTAGCATTTCGCTATATCCTAAAAGCTTCTGCTATAGAATTAAAGGAAGAAACCGATATGGCTGACTTAGAACTCCTAACAAAATGAATTTCATTTTATCGAGCAGTAGGTTAGCATAGG
>CAYLJO010000252.1:0-8673 GCA_964383905.1 uncultured Blastocatellaceae bacterium | reverse complement strand
TGAGCCTGAGACGGGTTGAGTCTATTCACCGCACCACACTAATTCTTAATACGTTCGGTGCGGCCTCACCTGCCAAGAATTCTTTGCAGCGCCTCCCTTTCTCCTGTGGGTTTACAATGTCGTAAAAACTCTCTCAGGTTGAAAGCAGCACAGCAGGTGAGAATGGTTTGAGGGGATTCATAACTTTGCTCCGAAAGATCATCGATCAATGAACAATATGACGTGACTGGGCGCACAGATGTTCTACGCCAAAAAGGGCGCGAGGTCAACGGACTGGACTGGTTAGTCTGAGGGCACCAGCCATGTGCTGGAACGATGACCACGACCGAGAATTGAGACAAAAACATCGCAGCGATCAATTGCCTCCTCGATGTTACGGTAAAAGCTCCGGGCCCCAGGTTGAGGCGAGAACTCAATGACGCATCCTGATACCTGGAGAAAGCCGCAGAGGTTTGCGGCGATGGCACTTCTCGCTCGTCAGGTCTCCTCTACGCCTTTAGCTCTTCTACGCTCTTAGATAAAATAGGGTGTTACTTATTACTGTCATGTTTTAAAGGAGAATCGTGGTGCCTGCCAGCATACGCTTCGGTCTTCTCTTCGTTATGCTCTGGGGCCTGATGACGGGCATCCAGGCGCAACGGCAACCCCAAAGCGAACCATCGTCGGCCATCATCAGCGGCCGTGTCACCATCGGCGGCAAACCCGCGCCGCGTGTCGCCGTGGTCGTTGAGCCCTCCGGGGGGACCACCGTCAATACTCGCTTGCCCAATGCTCTCACCGACGAGGAGGGCAACTACCGGCTCCCGGGAGTCCCTGAAGGGCGGTATCTGGTTAAGCCCGTGGCGCCCTCATTCGTCATCGCGGAGGGCCCCGGCACAAATCAGTCGGGCTCAAGGCTGCATTCGAGCAACGGCCTGGTCGGCCTTATTTTAAGCGTGGCCCGCGGTGAGGTGATCGAAGGGATCAACTTCCAACTGACCCGCGGCGGCGTCATCACCGGCCGCGTGACCGACTCTGCCGGCAGGCCGGTGATCGGCGCGTGGGTCGGCTGTGCGCAGACCAACGAACAGGGTTCGCCAGGCAACGCAGGGGGGCGGTCCGATACCGACGACCGCGGGGTTTACCGCATTTACGGCCTTCCGGCGGGCCACTACCTGGTCTATGTAAATAACGCCGCCGCGGGCGTGAGGCGCTATCATCAGACTTTTCACCCAGGCGTCACAGCCCCGGCGCTCGCGGTCCCGGTCGCGGTGGCAGAGGGCGGTGAAGCGGCGGGCGTTGATATCCGTCTCGGTCAGCCGGACAAAAACTACGTCATCCGCGGGCGCGTGGTGGACGAGACCGACGGTCAAGCCGTCCCCGGCGTTACCATCACCTTTCGCGTCAGCTCGGGATCCGCCATCGGCACCGAGGGGGGCGTGACGGCCGACCCCGAGGGGGGATTTGAGATTAAGGACTACCCGCCTGGCCGCTACGAGGCTCAGATCGCCTTCACCGGCGGCCCGAACAAGGGGTATTACAGTGACCCGTTAGCCTTTGAGGTGACTGACAGAGACGTGACCGGGTTGGAGGTCAAAGCCCGTCGGGGTGCGACCATCAGCGGCGCCGTAACCGTCGAAGGCAGCGACGCGCCGTCGCTCGTCAATCGTTTGTCCGGCGAGTGGCTGGAGGCTGAACGAGTGCAGACGCAGGAAGCTGTGGTGGGCCAATGGACGCGCCCAGTCTTTCTCAGTACCCGGATCGGCCCTAGCGGCGCCTTCGAGTTCACGGGGGTGCGACCCGGCAGGACACGGATCACGCCGGGCAACCTCCCGCAAGGCTTCAACTTTATCCGCGTCGAGCGCGACGGCGTGACGGTCACCGACGGGATGGATGTCTTGCCCGGCGAGCGGATCGGCGGCGTGCGGGTGGTATTGGCGTATGGGACGGGCTCCATCCGCGGGCAGATCAAGGTCACGGGCGGCAATCTCCCCACCAACAGGATGTGGAGGCTGGAGGTTAAGCGGGCGAGCGGAGAGCAGGTCCGCTACGAGTTCCTCGACGCCAGCGGGCTGTTCTGGGTCAAAGGGCTGGCGCCGGGCAGCTACGAGTTGACGGCGACGGCCGATTACGTCGAGGTGCCGGGGGTGACGCCCTCACCCTACCCGGCGCCGGTCAAGCAGACCGTCACGGTCGAGGATGGGACGGAGTCAGAGGTGTCACTGGTTTTAGATCTGGGCGGTGAGAATAAGGAGTAAGAGATCGTTAACTCATTGGCCGTCAACGCTCAGGCTAAAAAGAGAACGGAACGCTTCTCATCAACCTGATTGATGTCACGCCGCGGCTGACCACAAGGACACGACCTATTTGCTCGCCGGTTGCGGGTACCTCAAGACATAGTCATCTACGCGCTGGCAGGCTTTCAGCTCAATGACGGTATTTACCCGCTCGGCTTCGCGCCGCAGTGTGGCCCGATTATTCGCCTCCCAGGCGGCGGGCCGATTGTTCGCTGCGGCCTCTCCCTTCTCAGAGACTGGACGGGCGATGACCCGGTAGCGACCCGGCGCCAGTTGTTTGAAGGTGAAGCTCCCATCGGCCGTGAGCGTCTCGGAGAAGCGCAGCGGGTCATCGGCGCTCTCGCCACTTGCCGGCACCAGGTGCACGCGGAGGCGCGCCGGCAGCACCGCGCCTTCTTGAGCCACGACCCGCCCGCGCACTTGTGCCGCGCCTTCCGCCGCCGTAATCGTCAGCCCCGAGACCCTCTCGCCGGATCTGATAGCGAGGCCGCTGCGGGCCACGGCCTCGGTTGTTCGCCCAGCCGATGTCCGGGCGGAAGCCGTCGCCGTCGCGTTCGATGCCCCCTCAAACGTGATCGCGCGGACGTACCAGCTCTCCACGGGCAGCCGCGCCGCGATGCGATAGTGGCCTGCCCCGACGTTGCGCAGCGTAAACTCGCCTTTACTATCCGGGGTGACATCTATAGTTGAAGAAGAGAAGGGCGAACGCCGCCGCACTTTACCGCCTCCGCGCCCATCCGATCGGGCCTGGATGAGCGCCTCCTCCGGCGTGGCCTGGCGTTCGCTCCCGCATCCCGCCCCCGCGCCCCTGTCACGCGCCGCCTCGACAAGGAAACGGCCCGAGATCGAGCCCATCGGCGAGAGCTTGAGCTTCAACCCCGTCACATCCGCGCCCCTCACCGAGACTTGCTGCGGCTCGGAGTCAAAGCTCTCCCCTTTGGGGGATGATGACTGCGCGATCAGATCGTAGTCGCCATCCGCCACCCCGTCGAATTCAAAGCCGGCTCCGCCCGCCTCACGCGCCGACAAGAAGGTCGTTGCCTCGGGGATCATACTTTGAGCCGGCCATAGCCAAACGTTGATGTAGGAATCCGGAAGGGCTCCGCCCGACACCGTGCCGCTGACGGAATGCCCCTGTTCACCACGGTAGCGGATATCAATGCCCGCCACCTCCTGGCCCGCCGTGACGTTGACTTCGGAAGCGGCATCGCGCGTCGCCGAAGGGTAATAGACGGGAACAAAACCGTCATACTGGGAGGAGGGCGCCCACTGTGACTTACCACCCACCATGACGATGTAGGAGCCGGGACTCAGTCCGTATAGCCGGTAGATACCGCGATCATCTGTTGACCGCGTGGAGGGGCCGTAGAACCGGGCGGTCGCTCCCACGGGCCGGCCTTCGGCGTCACGCACGCGGAGGGCGTTGACGGTCGCGCCGATCACCGGCTCGCCATTCGTATTGGTGACCGTGCCCGTGATCACGCCGCCCTTGATCAGCTTTATCGTCGCGGTATCGCCAATGCGGTAGTAATCCCGTTCGCCCCGTTCAGATGCCGGGTCAGACGCGGAGACGTAGCCCGGTAAAAAGGCTCCGAAGTAGTAGACGCCGGCTTCCACGCTGTCAAAGCGAAACTTCCCGTCCGCATCCGTGTGAGCGGACTTCCCCCCGCGCTCCGCTCCGTTGCGAGACGAGAGGTAGACCTGAACGTTGGCCAGCGGCCGCCCGTCTTCGCCCACGACCCGCCCGCCGATTGAGCCCATCGGCCGCGGCTCGGCGCGCGTGCCCGCTGTCTGCGTGCCGCCATTATTCTGTTGGTCAGCCGCCCGCACACCGGTACAACCGGGTAACAGGTAGAGCAAGGCTGCTGCGCAAGCCAGGGGTCCGAGTTTTCGCCCCGCCCATCGTCGGTGGAAGAGTCTCGACCGGTTACGACCCTGCAAAGTCACTGCGGCGCACCCCCATTCTCCTTCTGGCTCAGGTCGAGGATGAGCGTCACCGGCACTTCCGCCCCATCCTCCACACGGACGCTTCTCTTTGTTGCCGGCGGGGGCAGCTCAGGGATGGGCGTCACCGAGGGCGGGTAGACGATCAATGACAACTCGTATTCGCCCGTACTTAAGCCTTCGATCAGAAAATGGTTGAGCGCGTCCACCCCGGCCCAGCCGACCCGCGGCGCCGTGCCCCCGACGCGATGCGCCAAGACCACTAATCGGGTGCCCTGGGGCAAGACGCCGTTCTGCACCTGGACCTGCCCGCGCACGACGCCTGTGCCGTAGGTGATGACCACGCGCACGTTCTCGATCCGCTCGCCCGGCCCGACCTCGATGCCTTCCGGCTGGTCCACGCCGTTGCGCTGAACGCTCAGCAGCGAAAGCCCTTTCGGCGGCGGATAGTCGGCGATGCGGATCTCCGCCCTGCCAGGGCGCAAACCTGTGACCCGGAAACTGCCGTCAGCGCCGACCCTGCTTGAGCTAAAGTTGGGCGCCCCCAGGTCAGGAGTCTTCACGTTGATGCCAAGAGTAAGTTCCGGTAGTTTAGCGAGAATAATTGGGTTGTTAACTCCCTCTATTGACACGACGCCGCTGATGGTCGCCCCAGGATGAACCTTGATCTCCAGCCCGCTCAAGTTACTGTCGATTACCTCGAACTGTGTGGCATCGCTGTAGGTCGGACTCGGCTCACGCGAGAAGGCGCTGCCGCCGGGGAAAGCGAAGACCCCGTAGCGCCCCGGGGCGATATTGCCGAGCTTGAATTCACCCCGCGCGTCAGTCTTGGTCCCGTCCGCGCCATAGCCCCCCATGAACTTACCGCCGGCCACCACCTTGCCGTAGGCGAGGGCGGCGCCGGCCACGGGTTGACCGGTCTCGGCGTCGAGCACGCGCCCCGCCACCTCGTAGCTCTTCGGGGGCGACCCGACCATGATATCGACACCGGTCGCCTCGCCCCCCGGCGTGACCTCCACCACCTCGGCCTGCGACTCTTCTGTCGTTCCGGGGTGAAAGGCGCGGAGGAAGTGGAGGGCTTTGCCCATCATGATGGAGACGCTCTCTTTACCCTCCCCGATGCTGACCAGATAGCGGCCCGCCGGCACCCCGTAGGCCCGGTACACGCCCCGGTCGTCGGTATCAAACTGGTACTGGCTCACGACAGGCGAGGCCGGCTTCTGAGTGCCCTGTTTGGCCCGCTCGATCCTGACATACTCACCGATCACGGGCTTACCGTCGCCGTCGGTGACGCGGCCCGTGATGACGCCCCCGCGCTCGAGCTTGAAATCCAGGCCTTCGATCTCTTCCCCCGCGGCAATGTTCACTTCCTTGCCGGGGGACCACGAATCGGCTTGCTCGGAGACGACCATGGCGGGAATGAGCGGCACCACGCGATAGCGGCCGTGCGGAATGTTGGTCAATTTGTAGCGCCCGTCACTGTCCGTCGTCGCTTTCGCGACTGCCTTTTGTTGCGGGCTATAATCGGCCCGCGTCAGCACCAGGAGTACTCCCTGAGCCGGCTTCATGCCGGCGGTAACGTGTCCCGTGATTGAGCCGGTCACCTTCGCCTCCTGGGCCTCTTTGGGGGGGGATTGCGCCCGTGCGGCGATCGAGGTCGCTAACAGGCAGATGGTCAGTACGGAGAGTGCCGGACGGCGCATAAGCAGATACTCCTCTCGGAGGTGAGAAACCTCGCTCGGCCCTGTCGTGCGGCTGGCGGGGCTGCGAACGTGTATGATCATACCCGTCGCCCTCGACGGTTTCAACCGGCCTTCTATTTGGCCCTTAAGGTGCGCGTTTTAGTATCATCAGCGGCGGCGGCATCAATAACAGTTTTAGCGGTATCGAGGGCGATAAAATTAGCTTTGAGAATCGGCAGCAGTCATTAAATCACGTGACATGCGGTGCTGTAGAGGGACCGGATTTCAACCACGAATGATTCGGACACACCCGACCAGCCGTTTGATTTGGCTGGCGATGTCATCTGCTTTCGTTTACTTCATGGCTCCGTTCTATCTGTTGATGGGCAGTCTTGGCTTCGGTTTAAGGGTCGGCGCCAATATTTATGCTGAGGAAGATTTTGGCCCACTGAGAACCGCTTGTCTAATTCTGTTGACATTATTGATATGCGGCGGCTTCTATTATCTCCGGCGTAGCATACGTCGCCCGGTCTAAGATGAGGGCGGTGAAAAATGCGTCGCGTTACGTTCGGTAATCCGTCGGCCGGGCGTTGAAGCATGGGATTTGATGGGCGCGATTACATGACGACGCATCTAAGGGGATGGAGCCGACCGCGAATGAGCACACCTAAATTTCCGTAGCAAAGCATTAAGACTAATAGCGGGTCAATAATCTGATGGCTTACAACCCCCCGCTTTCCAGTAAATTACCGCACGGTTTATGATGGTGCTCCTCCCCGAAACAAACTCGCCAGATATAACTTGGTTAATCCTGACTCTCTCAAACTCAGCATTGCGGATGGAATTTATCCCCGAAGAGAAGGTCATGTCGTTGATACGTCGACCGCGCTGTTTCTCCGGGACAATTTCATCCATCACTGCACCCACCAGGTTCGGTGGTACGAATTTGGCGGCCACCTCGCCCGCCGTGAGCGGGCGTCGATGCTCAATGATCATCTCGCATGGCCTTTTATCATTGGAGAAAGTGACAGTCAGCACGATGCCATTACCCAACGTGTAATGTCCGTCCGCTGGTGGACCGTATTTCCGACTCAACTCCTCGGGCGTTTGCGCGTTTACCCGAAAGGCGGCTACGAACAGGAGAAGAACGATCATGATTAAGGGACGATAACCAGATACCATACCTACTCCCTTTGATTTGTGTTAGGTCGTAGATGCCAGCTCGCATTCAGGGCCATCTACGACCGCAATGTCGCCTTACATTTATGGACAGGGTACCGATACACTGATGTCCACACCATTTGTTATGTTAATACATCCAGACCCTCCAAGCAGCCCAACGCGAAGATCACCGGCAAGCAATCAACACCGAAGTTAGACTCAAGTTAATTGCTAGTCCGGTGCATCGTTTGTTCGGTGGCGTGTCATAGACCGCGACTTTTATTTAGATGCTGAACTGCTCCAGCTTCGCGGCGTCGGCAGCACTATCGCCGGATCGACGCGGAAGCGGAAAGATCTGCCCGTGCTCATCGACCGGGAGAACAATGACGTAATACTCTCCGGCTGCTATGCGCCGCGGCGCTCGAACTCGCCATTCTGGTTGGTGATGGCGGTAGGAACGCGAAGCCGCGCAGGAGGAGGATTGGACAGCGCTTCACTCTCGATAAGTTGCACACGCTCCCTCGTCGCTGGCTCTCCCATATCCTCGTAGATTGCGCGTCCCGTAACCGTTGAGCTCCCGCCTGGAACCTGAACCGCCTCTGTTTTCTTCGCGGCCTGATTATCCTGAGCAAGGGTGCCGGCGGACAGCACAAGGCAAAGCAAAAGCGGCGAAAAGAGATCTAGGATGAGCCTCAGCATTAACATTACTTTATACCGCACGATGGATGACGTTCAACGCTTGGTGTGGGATGGTCCTTTCTGTTGCATCGCCACGCTTCCAGCTGATGCCATCAGTGTGGAGTCGTGGTATCGCTGCTTCCTCGGCGCCATTATATGCTTTACGTCACTGATTCTTTATGTTGAACTTACCTTACGCTGAATGTCATTGGTAAGAGTATCGCTCGCGCTTCCGGGTTGTAGTAATCGTAGATAAGCGAAGGTGCGGTTTTCGCATTCAGTCTAAACCGGGGACGGAAGCGGAAATCAAACTTAATGCCTCCGGCTCGCGGCCAGAGATAGACCATCACGCGATTTGGCAGCACGTCGTACCGGCTGATGGCCCAGTCTGTGCGATTTTGTTCGGTTGCGCCCCGCTATCAATCCTTCAATCTTGTACTGACATGCTGGCAATTCTCAACTTCATCGCATCAAATGCGGCGCTGTTATGCCGGGAACCCGTCGCCGGCATTTTTACAAAGTTTGATTCCCACGATAGAGCTAGTGAGCGTTGCGCACTGGGCGGGTGATTTCCAAAAAGGAGGACAAGGAATTGATACCATCCGTATTGTCCTTTACCCATCCCCTTTTTCTCTTGCCGCGCCTGCCGCTTTAACACCCTAGATAAGGCAGAGGGATTATAGCCAGCTTTGTAGGTATTGTAGAAAGCCGCACGATCAGCCTCAAGCTCATCAAAACGAGCGAACCCCAGCAATTTCTCGCCGATTGCAGCGATCGGCTTCTTTGCATATTGAGCCATTAATTTCGCCAACCCGCCTCGACTGCATATTGAGCCATTAAAATGAAATTGCCATTTACATTTGAACTGCCCGACTCCCAGCCGAAGGATTGCGCTGCCCCTGAGTGGATCCTCCACACTTTCCCGCTAACTC
>CAYLJO010000251.1:0-8682 GCA_964383905.1 uncultured Blastocatellaceae bacterium | reverse complement strand
CGCGCAAGCCGCTGCCGCTCCAATAAAACCGAAGTTCCGGGCCACAAGAGCCCATCCAATCTGCCCCTTCCCCTCAGTCCCCCAGCAGCCACAAGAAAGATTGCGACGACCTTGAAGCAAATTTATTGAAATAGCGACTGAGAATAGCCCAAAGAGCAATGCGGCCGCCACCTCACTCCAGGGTTCAAGCATCTTTAGAAGCAGGCAAGTACCTATTAGAAGCTCGCTCAACGGTAATACACGACAAAACCAGACGACGCATGGCTCAGGTAAAATCCTGTAAGCCTGTACCGTTGCCAGTAATATCCGCCGATTAAGAAGCTTGCTGACAGCTGCCAATATCAATATGAGCCCAAGGAGTGATCGCAAAAGGGCAAGGATGACGACCACAGCCCTTTGAATCTCCGGCGTTGCTAAAATCAGCATGTGTATATCACGCCAACTACCTGGATCAAACAGAGTTAACTGTTTTGTCGCGCCGGTTAGCTTCGCGTTAGGCCGCTGTGCTTCGATTAAGACTCTTGTGGCAAGTAGATCACCTATGATAGCCTCCGCTCAAAGAGAATAGTCATGAAACGTCGCACCCTCTATCTCACCGTCGCCCTCCTTACTTTCAGCATCGGCATGCTTGCCTGGTTCATCAATCCCCTCAGGTGGATACGCCCTTTGCACATCGAGCAGTTGCCGCCAGTCGAAACACCCTGCGCTGAAGTCACATTCACAGTCGCAGATCAGCCTCAAGCGACTGCGCGATTGAGGCTCGTCAATGCCAGCTGTCAAGAATCCCATTGGAATGCTCAGCTAACTCTTGAGAATACTGGCGAGAAGGTCATATCGGGGTACGAGATAGCGAACGTGGAAACCTACCAGTATAAGAGAGATGTAGAGTCTTCATATGCGGAAAATGGCCACAAATATCCACTGTTAAGGCCCGGAGAGTCAAAGAGCCTCGGTCGGGGTGGCGGATTTCGTGATGGGTTGAGCTACGGCAGGCCGGTCGGGCCAATACGCCAAGTCCTTTTCTGGGTTAAACGCATCCAGTATACAGACGGGAGCGAATGGCCCCAGGATAATCAAGAATAATAGTTTCAACGGCGTCCCGCCTCACGACGAGCGGCCTAACAATTCATCGAACCGGAGCGCGGATTGAATGGCTCTCATCATCCGCATACGGCGAAATTTGAATGCCTGTTGCCGCGCCCGGTTAATTCAACCGTTAAACTGTTCCGCCGATCGTTTGCGCAGCTGAACCACTGTGGCCTGGTCTATTAACCCATCATCCCTTGTGCATTTATTTTACGGCCTGTTGGCGTTGTGATTACCGCCCGTGCTATTGCCATTGCGGGTATTGCTGTTCGAGTTTGTTGAAGAAACACCTGCCGTGTTCTTATTGCCATTATTGTTGGTCAACACACCCGTATTAGCCGGAGCTGTGTTGCCATTTATCTTGGCATTAACGTTGTCATTCGTCTCAACTATACCGTTGCGATTGGCCCCATTACTGTTGCTGTTCGCGTTCGTGTTGGAAGCTGTGCTATTGCCGCTCGGATTACCTACGGTGTTCGTATTATCCCCGCTACACCCGACGCACAACCCCGCCAGCATCATACCCATCAGCAGCGCAGCTATTCGCTTCTTCATGATTATCTCTCCCTATTGGTCTTGTCCTTGCTATACGGTGCGTCGAATCGCATGGTAAGCCACCAAAAAGATCACTGCCCCGATCACAGCAATGAACAGACTGGCAATGTTGAGGCCAGAGACGCCCTGACTGATTCCCAGCAGTCTCGTCACAAACCCGCCCACGATGGCACCGACAATGCCTAAAACGATATCGAGAATTAGCCCCTCTCCGCTCTTATTAACGAGCTTGCTTGCGATGAAGCCGGCGATTAAACCTAGGATGATCCAAGCGAAGATCGACATTCCATCTCCACTGGTGGCTCGTGTATCAACCTGTGCAAATAATCCAATTGCACTTCCAATAACTGTTAACTGCATAGCCTTGTCCTCCTCATCTTAGTGAATATAAGTTGATAGAGCTTTCAACCGAAAAGGGTGCCGAGGTTCACCCGGCCCCCTTTTTTACTCTCTGATTTAGGAACATCTCCTAGAGCGATAGATGTTCTTGCTATGGTAGATCTTCCAGTCATTTATGAAACAACGCCAGCTTCAGAGCCTAGCGGCGGTCCTTATCCGTAGGATTCACCTTCTTGGCGACCTCATGACCTCCGACAGCTCCGGCCACACCCCCGACAACTCCGCCCACGGCCGTCCCAACGCCCGGCACCACAGAGCCGATCGCAGCTCCGGTCGCGGCGCCGCCCACTGCACCTGTACCTGTACCCACCGCATGGACGCTTTTACCGTGGTGCTTCCACTCATTCTCGAAATAAGCTGCGTCTTCATCTGAGCGCGGATTGACGCCCATGAAGACGCCACCCTTCTTAATCCCTTTTTCGTATTCTTCGGCGTGCTCTTTCGGGACACCATGCCCGACGAGAGCGCCGATCAATCCGCCGGTCAGTCCACCCGCTCCCGCACCTGCAAGCCCAGCGGCAAGTGGACCAGCAATGAGTAACCCAAGGCCGGGCAACGCCAGGGTAGTCAGTTGGCTGTAGGCTCAGGTCAAAGAAGGGTGGGGCACGGGTTAAAGGTGCGTTCATCGTCTTTAACGGGATGACTGCCCTAGATTTCATAAGCGTCTATGACCCGTTGACGCGACTCAAGTCAATGGGGTTGATGCCGGACCTGAGCTGGGACATCTGCGCTTATTCCGAAGAGGTCGCTGACAGCCTAGGGCTGGCGTTTACGCCGACCAGAGTAGGGGAGCCGCTGGGCGATTACAATCTGTTGATCGTGCCGGGCGGCTTCGGGACGAGAGAGTTAATTAATGATGCGGGTTTCATCGGGTGGCTCAGAACGTCCGCGCCTTGCGAACTGAAGGCTTCCGTCTGCACCGGCTCGCTCCTTTTAGGCGCGGCGGGGTTCCTTGCGGGGCGGCAAGCGACGACGCACCCGGACGCTTTCCAGGAACTGGAGCGGTTCTGCGGCGAGGTGGTGGATCAAAGGGTCGTGGACGAGGGCGTCGTTGTGACTGCACGCGGAGTGGCCTCCGCAATTGATCTGGGGCTTCATCTGGTGGAGAGGTTCGCCGGGAGGGAGGGTAGGGAGCGGATTCGCAGGCAGATGGACTACCTTCCAGACGCTGAGCGATAGCCTTGCAACCGGGCGCGCGGGGAGCCTACCTAAGCCCTTTCTCCCGCTAAAGATCGAAAGCTCTGTGGGCGCGCCGCTGCGGCAGGGTTGCCAGATACTGCCTTAACGTTCAAGCGTCTTCAGCCTCAATCGCGCGCCAACATCAGTCGGGCGCCGAATCCGATCATCACGGCTCCAGCCATGCGATTGAGCCAGCGTTTGACGGTGGCGTAAAGTCGAGCGTCGAACTGCCGCCTGCGTCACCAGAACTAAGTTCGGGCCGGGGCTGATAGCGGCGAGCAAATCTACAGCGAGTAATGAGAGAAGAAGAGGGACGTAAGCCATCAGGTAAAACTCCTATTCAATTTGTCAGACCGATTTTTCTAAATCAAGATTGCCGTCGATGAACTTGAAGATGAATCGAAACTGATCTATTCGCCATCTGTCACCTTCTCTTCTCAAATGGAAATCATAGCTCCCGACGAACACTCTCGTGTTCGATGCGAGCGATGCAGGCGGTACCAGCGATAATGGCTATTCAGTTGTCAAATGACCCACTAGGAGGTATAAAGGGCGCGAATACGGAATTTGTCTTCGGTGGTCATGATCTTCGTCTCCTGCCGCGTGTGGTCTGGCCATCTAATTCATTTTAGAGATGAAAGCACAACCTTTTCAACTAGCACCAGAGGATAACTTTATTTGCCACTTGTGCCCGAAGATGTTGAGGCGTGGCGGGCGGCGTAGGTCGCTTCCATCTGCTCAAGCTCGGAGCGTTCGGCCATTAACATGACGCGGTCGAGCACCTCCGCGAGGCGTCCGTCATGGGTTCTGATGAGATGTTGGAGCACCGGGTCTGACAGGTCCTTGTGCCAGTGCCGGTATGAAGCTAATTAAACAGGAGAAAGTGAGAAATGATAGGATAACAACAAATTGCTTGAGATAAATTATCATAAATAGGCTCACCTTGCTGAGGATGAGGATATCAAAGGTATTAGCAGCCAACGCTCAGGTTAAGCCGCGAGCTAACCTGATCCGTCGGACGCATGCTGATGGCGAGTCGGCTCGCGCCTCTTCTTAGCTGACGTTCTGCGCTACCCTCATCGGTTCTCTATCCGAAGGATCATAGATCAATGAGCTTGGCGGTGGTGAAGGGCATGCTCAATTTGAAGGAATTGCAAGTTGCGCACACGCGCGTGCAAAGACTGGGCGCGCTCACTAAATTGCAGCAATTAGTTTCGCTCGATTTATCGGGTACTCTGGTGTCGGACTCCGACATCGCTATCCTGGCGAAACTACCGAATCTTCAAAGTATCAATGTGCGATACACTGACGTTTCAGACCGCGGTTTAAATACGTTGCGCACATTTTCTCCGCAGATTAGAATCCAAGCCTAATACTACTTTGTCAAAGTAGCATCGGACTATATTGATCAACGCCCGGGCTTGAGTAGCAGCCCTGTGACAGAAATTGATCTTGGCAGGTGAATATCGTTGTTTCTGGGAGAGGATCCGAGATTTAGCGATAAGGTAAAATAGTTAGGGGATTAGCAAATCCACCGGCCTGCGTTCATCATGCCGTAGTTCTGAATCGTCTTATGCTCACCCCGGGCACCCTCTTGCAGAACCGTTACTTGATCGTGCGCCCCATCGGCCAGGGCGGCATGGGCACCGTCTATCAGGCCACCGACCAGCGGCTCGGTTCCGCCGTCGCCCTCAAGCAGATCTCCGTCCGGGCAGAGCATTTGGACCGGCGGACGCTCGATCTTGTGCGCCGGCAGTTCGAGCGCGAGGCCCGACTGCTCTCCAACCTTGATCATCCGGCACTGCCCAGGGTCAGCGATCATTTCACCGAGGGCGACGGTCAATTCCTCGTCATGCAGTTCATCCCGGGCGACGACCTCTACGCCATGCTGCTACTGCGTCAGGGGAGGGGGTTCCCGCTCGTGAACGTGCTCGACTGGGCCGACCAACTGCTCGACGCGCTCGACTATCTGCACACGCAGGAGCCGCCGGTGCTGCACCGCGACATCAAACCGCAGAACTTAAAGCTCAGTAAACGCGGCCAGATCATGCTGCTCGACTTCGGGCTGGCCAAGGGCGCAGTCGGGCAGTTGTCTACGCTCACGGGGACCTCTCTGTTCGCCTATTCGCTGCCGTACTCGCCCCTGGAGCAGATCCTGCGGGTGGACCCGCAGTGGGAGGCGACGCTCCAAGTCAGCAGTGCGGAGAAGGTCGAGCAGATCTTGCGCGGAGGGGTTGACGCGCGCGCGGACCTGTATTCGCTGGGCGCGACGCTGCACCACCTCGTGACGGGCAGGGTGCCGGTTGATGCGCCGCGGCGGGCCTTAGCCGTCTGGGCAGGGCAGGCAGATCCGCTGCCGACAGTTAACCGGATGAACCCGGAGGTACCAGGTGGTATGGCCGCTGTGCTAGAGCAGGCCGTGGCGCTCGATCCTCATGAGCGTCCCGCCTCAGCCGCTGAACTGCGCCGGATGCTCAATGAAGCGGGCCGGGCCCGACCGCAGGTGAGCGGGGGTGGGCGGGTCAAGGGCGACTCACCGCCGACGGAAGAGACGTTCGCCCCAGCGCAACTTGCTGGCGAAGAGACGGTTGTCCCGGCGCGGCTTGCAAAAGGACCAGTGCCCCCCGAGACACTACCGGTTTCAGGTCCCCAGCCCCTCTGGCAAGGAGGTCAACTGGCGCCCACGCGGCTCCCAGAGCCGGCGCGAAAATCGAAAGGACTGCTCTGGATTATCGGCGGCATCGGCGCGTTACTGGTTATCGGGACACTGCTGATCATGTTGATGAACCGGGGATGGGAGACTTCGGGGGCGAAATCAACAGCGGCACAACCAGAGAAAGCGGCACCGCTGCCAGCGGCCACGCCGACGCCCCCTGCCGGGCGGCTTACCCCCCTGACCATCCTGGCCGCCCTTCCGTTAACCGGGGGCGACGCGCCCTTCGGCCAGTCGGCGCGGAACGGCATCAGGATGGCGACCGACGAGATCAACGCTTCTGAGGGAACAACGGGGCAGAGGGTTCAAGTATCCGTGCGTGACGTCGGCGAGGCGGTTTCCTCCCACGGCGAGGGGACTCTAAGAGAGCTGCTACAACAGGTGAGGCCTGACGCCCTGGTGGCCGACCCTACGGCCGGCGACGCCGTCTCGCGGGTAGGCCAAAGCGCGGAGATCCCGTCGATCATGCTCTCGGCGCGGGCCGCGACACAGCCGGGCGAGTACGTGTTTAGCGCCGACCGCCCGGAGGACGAAGTTAACAGCGCGCTGGCGAGCTTTGCCGCAGGTACGCTGAAGGCTAAGAGGGCGGCCGTCCTATTCCCAAGCTCGAACCTTTCGCGCGGCGATTCCATGGAGCGGGCGTGCAGGGCGGCTGGCGTCGAGGTCATACAAAAGGGGGTGTTCGTAATTTCTCAGCGCGACATCACCGCGGAGCTCACGGCCGCGCGCGGCGCGAAACCCGATGTAATCTTCGTGCGGCCGCTCTTCACCCAGTTCGCCCGGCAGGCCCGCCAACTGGGGATAAGCATCCCTCTGCTGACGCACATCGGGTCTAACGTCCCCGGCTACTGGGACGAGTCCACACTCCGCGACATGGAGGGCGTTTATACCACGGCGATCTTTTTCCTCGGGGATGCCTCGCCTGCGGCGCAGAAGTTCGTCGTGGGTTACCGCTCGCTTTACCATACGGATCCGGACGAGGGCGCGGCACTCGGCTACGACGCCGTGAAGTTGTTGGCCGACGCCGCCGCGAGGGCGAAGACGACCGAGGCGCGGAGGCTTCGGGATGCCCTTGCGGCGACCAAAGGATTTGCCGGCGCCACGGGGGTGATCTCGTTCAACTCCGAGCGGGCGGCCGTGAAGCCTGTGCCGGTCTTACAGGTGAGGGGCGGCAAGTTTATCTACGTGACAACTGTTCGGCCTTGAGGGCCGACGCTTTGTGTCTGCTGCTGCCGGTATAAAGGTCTGTGGGCATGGCGTATCGTGCCTACCAGACGGAAGCGACCCATGCCCTTTCGGATAAAGAACTGAGTGCCCTGCTGGAGGTGGTCGGAGCGAAGGCCGCCTCAGGCGAGATCGTCGGCAAGCGCGACTACGCGCTCCTGCTCTTCTACGTGATGACGGGCATGCGCCGCTCAGAAGTCATCAGCCTCAGGGGGAAGGATCTTGAATTCGAAGAGGATCACTTGCTCGTGCGGTGCAAAATCAAGGGAGGGGATTACGTGGCCCGTGAGGTTGGCAGCCCCGAGGTGAGGGAAGCACTTCTGGATTACCTCAGATCAACCGAGAGGCTGCACGCGCTCAAGTCGGACGCGCCGTTGTGGACGCGCCATGACCGGGCGGGGAAGCGGGGACGCAACTGCTCTCGCACGCCTTCGCCGAGAAGCTGAAAGGGTACGCGCCGGGTGTCAGACCTGTAAGACATCCATCGAGACGGTCAAGCGGCTCGCCGCCGACACTCACGATGTTGAGGTCTTGGATATGCACAAAACGGAGGTGGCGGCGAGAGCCAAGCATTACGGCATCAAGAGCGTTCCTGCGGTGGTGATCGACGGGAAACTTGCGAGCTGCTGTGCGGGGCAAGGTATTGATGAAGGGGTGATGCGGTCGGCGGGTGTCGGCGTCTCGCAATCGTAAGACGGGATGGCTAGTGAATCACTTCGGTTGCATTGAGCGTGGATACTGCGCCACCTACGCAGTATCCGCTCATGGCGCTCTTTGTGGTATCCATTGGCGGCGTTCTTGACAGGCTGCTCAATCATTCAATACATTCTTTTCTGAGCAATGGTGAAATGGTCTGCATCTCTGATTCTGATTGCGGCGCTTGCTGGTAGCGCGCTGGCCGGTATGCCCATGCACTCAGGCGAACATAGCTGCCCCATGATGGGTATGCCTGATTGCTGCGAGCAGGCTCAAGCTCAAAGCAATGCGCCCGCCGTCCAAGCTGCTCGGCTGTGCTGTGCGCTTAACTGCACGTCGCCCGGCACGACCGCACCGGCGAGCAGTTTCCAGTTTTCACCTTCGATTGCTTCGGTTCTTCACGGCGCAGTTATCCCACGTTCTGCTGTCGTGCTGAATGTTAAGCTCCTGCGAAACAACTCACCACCTGGCTATCAGCAAGATTCTTATCCCGCATATATCCGCCACCTCGCACTCCTGATCTAAAGACCATAGGCCGTAGTGTGCCTGCTCGACGGGTAGGCCGCGCGTTGTTCGGGCGTTCGCGTGTCCGGTCGTGCTCTTTATTAGTGGCGCGCCGGGCACGCAAGAATTATTTGCCTGCTTTAGAAAAGGGGAATGGAAATGAGAAGGAATATCACTCTAGCTCTGCTCGGTCTGGTGCTGCTCTTTGGTGGCGCTGCCAGTTCCAGAGCCGAAGTTAAGCGAGTTCAGATGCACATCGCGGGCTATCTCTGCGGTAATTGAGTGTACAACATTCAGAAGGCCGTGAGCCGTCTGCCATTCGCACC
>CAYLJO010000250.1:0-8714 GCA_964383905.1 uncultured Blastocatellaceae bacterium | reverse complement strand
CGGGGTCACACGCCGGCCGCGCCCGTCGCCGTCATGGAAGATCGTCCGCTCTCGAATACTGTCGGCGCGGTGCTCGACCCGGTCTTCTCCTTAAGGCAGCGCGTGCGCCTTCAACCGCGTGAAACGGCGCGCATCTCATTTGCCACGGCCGTGGCGCGTTCGCGTGAAGAAGCGCTCAGGCTCGCCGACAAGTATCACGATCCGAGCACCTTCGAGCGAGAGGCCGCGCTGGCGTGGACACAATCGCAGGTCGAGATGCGCCATCTGAATATGGACGCGGAAGAGGCGCATCTGTTCCAGCGCCTGGGAGGGCGTCTGCTCTATTCAGACCCGAGCTTGCGCCCGCGCGCGCATGTGCTGGCCCTCAACACAAAGACCCAGGCGAGCCTCTGGCCCTACGGCCTGAGCGGCGACCTGCCGATTGTGCTGGTGCGGATCAGCGAAGCCGAAGACCTCAACATGGTGCGCCAGATCCTGCGCGGTCACGAATACCTGCGCCTGAAGGGTCTCTCGTTTGATCTTGTGATCCTGAACGATCACCCGCCGAGCTACGCGCAATCGCTTCAGGACGAGCTGCAAAACCTGATCCGGATCAGCGGCTCGCAGGCGCTCTTGGATAAGCCGGGCGGCGTCTTCCTGCGGCGGACAGACGTGATGCCGGACGCGGACAAAATCCTGCTTCACACGGTGGCGCGGGTCGTCATCGTCACGGACCGTGGTCCGATCGAAGATCAATTGGTCCGCCGACCCATTGAGGGCCCACTGCCACCGGCGTTCGTCCCGCGCTGGCCTTCGCGCAGGTATCCGGAACCGACCGTCACGCACCCCGACCTCTCATTCTTCAATGGCCTTGGCGGGTTCAGCAACAACGGGCGTGAGTACGTGACGGTGCTTGGTGAAGGCCAGTGGACGCCCGCGCCGTGGCTGAACGTCGTGGCGAATTCGCAGGACTTCGGTTTTCAGGTGACAGAGACCGGCGGCGGTTATACGTGGGCCGTCAACAGCCGGGAGAACCGTTTGACGCCGTGGTGTAACGATGCCGTGAGCGACACGACCGGCGAGGCGATTTACCTGCGCGACGAAGACTCAGGCACCGTCTGGACGCCGACACCCCTCCCGATACGCGAGGCCGAGCCATACATCATCAGGCATGGGCAGGGCTACACCGTCTTCGAGCACACGAGCCATGGCATCTCGCAAGAGCTGCTGCAGTTTGTGCCGCTCGACGCGACCGTAAAGATTTCCTTGCTGCGCCTGCGCAACCGGACCGACCGGCAGCGGCGACTCTCCGTGACCAGCTACGCCGAGTGGGCGCTCGGCGTTCAGCGCGAGCGGATGGCTCCGTATGTCATCACGGAGATTGACGAGGCCACGGGCAGTATCTTCGCGCGGAATCCCTATAACAACGAGTTTGCGCCCCGCGTCGCCTTTGCCGGGATGAGCAAGCGTGCCGATAGCGTGACGTGCGACCGGGTAGAGTTTCTGGGCCGCAACGGCTCGCACGCGCAGCCGGCCGCGCTGCGTCGCGCGAATCTATCGGGGCGGGACGGGGCCGGCCTTGACCCTTGCGCGGCGATGCAGACCTTGATCGAGTTGGAGCCGAACGAAACGCGTGAGGTCGTCATGCTGCTCGGCGAGTCTGAATCGGTCGAAGAAGCACGAATAATCGCGTCTCGCTACGGGCGAATCTCCGCAATCAATGAAGCGTTCGAGCGCGTGATGGCTTACTGGGATGAACTGCTCGGTACGGTGGAAGTGAAAACGCCGGATCCGGCGATGGACACTCTCTTGAATCGCTGGCTCCTTTACCAGGCGCTTGCTTGTCGCGTATGGGCGCGTTCGGCCTTTTACCAATCGGGCGGGGCTTACGGCTTTCGCGATCAGCTACAGGATGTCATGTCGCTCGTTTATTCCAAACCCGGGATCACGCGCGAGCAGATCCGGCGCGCCTCGCAGCACCAGTTCAAAGAGGGCGACGTGCAGCACTGGTGGCACCCGCCGACAAGCCGCGGCGTCCGCACACGATTCTCCGATGACCTACTCTGGCTGCCGTTCGTCACAGCTTTTTATATCGGCGTCACCAATGACACCTCCGTGTTGGAGGAAGTGACACCTTTTATCGAAGCCCCACTGCTTGCTCCGGGGGAAGACGAATCCTACACGCAACCGACCGTCTCTTCAGAAACGGCCACGGTGTACGAGCATTGCGCGCGTGCGCTGGACAAAAGTCTAGGGGTCGGGCCGCACGGTCTGCCGCTGATGGGTTCCGGCGACTGGAACGACGGGATGAACCGCGTGGGCCATCTAGGGAAAGGTGAGAGCGTATGGGTCGGCTGGTTTCTCTACTTTACACTTCAGCAGTTCACGCCTTTCTGTGATGCGCGCGGGCAGGCGGCGCGGGGCGAACGTTACCGTGAGCACGCCGCAGAACTGAAGAAGGCGCTTGAAGAGCATGGGTGGGACGGCGACTGGTACCGCCGCGCCTATTTCGACGACGGCACGCCGCTCGGTTCGGCGCAGAACGAGGAGTGTCGTATTGATTCGATTGTGCAATCGTGGGGCGTCATTTCCGGCGCCGCCGAGCCGCACCGCGCGACGCGCGCAATGGCCGCCGTCGAAGAGTATCTGATCCGGCGCGGCGACGGCCTGGTCATACTCTTCACCCCACCCTTTGACAGGAGTCCGCTCGACCCGGGCTACATTAAGGGGTACGTGCCGGGTGTGCGCGAAAACGGCGGCCAGTACACGCACGCCGCGCTGTGGACGCTCATCGCCTATGCCATGCTTGGGGATGGCGACCGTGCCGGAGAACTCTTCGCGCTCCTTAATCCGATCAACCACGCTTCGACGCGCGCCGGTCTGCATAAATATAAGGTTGAGCCTTACGTTGCGGCGGGCGATGTGTATGCGTTATGGCCACATACGGGGCGGGGCGGGTGGACCTGGTATACGGGTTCCGCCAGCTGGATGTATCGCGCCGGGCTTGAATATATTCTTGGCTTCCGGATGCATGGCGAGCGGCTGATGATTGACCCCTGCATTCCGCGAGGCTGGCGCGACTATGAGGTGATTTATCGCCGTGGACTAACACGCTACCAGATTAAGGTCGAGAATCCTTACGGCGTGAGCCGCGGGGTTATTGAAGTAGAGCTTGATGGCGTACCACAGGCCGTGCCGGAGATCAGACTTACCGACGACGGGCGCGCTCATCAGGTTCATGTCGTGCTGGGCGAGAGAAAGCCTGCTCAGGATGGGTCGCGGGGCGTTGAAGCGACGCAGAATCAAGCGCGCGGCAACTGAATATCTGCTTCGGCTTCAAAGGAACTGGCGCAGTCTTCTTACTCACCAGCGCAGGTGCTATCTGCTCCTAACCAAAGACACACTGGAGCTGAAGGGCCGAGCAAATTTATGATGACATAAGAAACACCGTCCGGAAAATTATATCTTTTTCCGCTTGACAGGTTTGCAGGCTTTCGCTTAGTATGCGCCGTCGCATCAGTACAGGGTTTTCCTATAACACGTCCCCGCATGTCGATTTACAAGCGTTAGAGGAATGTGTTTCAGTTTTTCCCCATAGGTCTGTTTATGGTGATTGTGCGCACTTAATCGTGCGTCGTTCATCATAGGCAGGCTTTTTTGTTGGTTGTGAAGTTTTCCGTGGAGCGCCCCATTCAAAAGCGCGTCCGGCTCACAAGCATTAACCTTAAGGTTGGCGCGAAAGCTACGTAAGCAATCTCGCCCCGTTTTACCGAATCGTTAGGAGGATTCGTTTGCCATGTCTAGAATAACCGGTAAGGTCAAGTGGTTTAATAACTCGAAGGGTTACGGCTTCATCGAACAGCCCGGCTCTTCCGACATCTTCGTACACTATAGCGCCATTCAGGGCGACGGCTTCAAGACTCTCGAAGAGGGCCAGGAGGTTGAATTCGAGGTGACGCAGGGTCCTAAAGGCCCGCAAGCCGAGAAAGTGACTAAGATGTAACTCTTGCAGGCTTGCTTTAGCAAAGCCACTGACCGCTTCCGGTCTTGAGCCCGCGAAGCGCGAGTTGTATGTAAAGGCGGCCTCTCAAATGAGAGGCCGCCTTTACTCTTTATCGGCTTTCGCTTTAAAGTTGACGCGCCCGCCTTCGACCCTCACGGAGAAGCAGACGCGCTCGCAGCCCAAGCGCTCTTTCAGGTTATCTGTCTTCGCCGCGATCTGACGGTGAAAGCTGGAGAACGAGAAGCTTTCGGTCGGTTCGCCGCAACTTCTTTTCGCTTCGATAAGAGCATCGTATAACTGTTTAACCGTCCGAACATCGGCGCGCGCGTCTGCACAGACGAAAATGCAGTCACTGCTGGCGGGTGGCACGTCCTCGGCGACCGCGGCGCGCGCCGACACGCGCGCCGCCGTAACCGGGTCGCGCCCCTCCTCGCGTCCTTGTAAAGTTCGCCTCCACATGTCGCGGAAAGCAACGTAACGCGCGGCGAGCGAGTTGTATTGAAAGCGTTGTGCAAATGTGAGGGTGCGGTCGTCGGCAAGGCGCTTGATCATGGCTTCGACGCGATTCTTCGTATCGTAGGGCGGGCGCTTAGATGCGCCGTTGAAGAAGATATCAAACTCGATCTTGAGTCGCCGGATGCTGTCCTCAAGCCGTGCAAGTTGCTGGTCAACCGTGAGTTGTTCTTCGCGCCCCAGGTTGCTGTTCTTCTTTCTATCCTGCGCTTGACGCGCGAATTTATTATCGCGGATTGGCACTTCTCTATACTCCTCATCAACGGGCGCTAAAGCAGACGCCCGCCTGGATTGAGTCTAGGCTTTTCGAAAGCGAAGTGTCAACAATTATAAACAGCCTCTGCCGATGATGAGTTTCCACCCGCGTGCCGTTTTATCGAGAAAAACCAGGTGCAGGGACGAGAGCACAAGAGCAGAGATGCGCTGCCGGGAACCCCACGCGCGCCCCGCCAGGACAAATTTCACGGCAGCATTGATTCAAGGCAGCGAGAAGGCATATGCTACATGGTTATTAATGCACCTCAATCGTATGACTGATCAGGCCATAGCTTTGACGGTAAATTTACGCGCCATCCCTTCCGTTGATGCCCTTTTGCGTACGGAGACGGCGCGAGCGCTACGTAACGCAATCGGCCCGCAGCACCTGACAGTGCTAGCCCGCTCGGTGACCGAAGAGATGCGTGCGGAGATCCAAGCGCGCGCCTCAGCTGCCGTTGATATAATTGATATAAAGAGAGCGCATACGGTAGATGGCGAACATGCGCGCGAAGAGTTACTGCTGGAAGCGGCGCGGAGACTCGAGCGTGCGTGCCGGCGCGAGATGGTGCGCTCTCTGCGCCGCGTCATTAACGCCAGCGGCGTTATCTTGCACACTAACCTCGGACGCGCGCCACTTTCTGAGGCCGCGCGGCGCGCCATCGCGCACGAAGCCGCACGCTACTGCACACTCGAATACGATATAGAGAGCGGCGCGAGAGGCGGGCGCGGGGCGCGCGTCGAGCAGTTGCTCGCCGAGTTGACGGGGGCCGAAGCGGCGCTGGTCGTCAATAACTGCGCCGCCGCGGCTTTACTTGCCTTGACCGTGCTGGCCCAAAATGGTGAGACGATTATCTCGCGCGGCGAGTTGGTGGAGATCGGCGGTGATTTCCGTGTACCCGATGTCATGGCTAATTCCGGCACACGCATGATCGAAGTGGGGACGACCAACCGCACGCGCCTGTCGGATTATCAACGCGCCATGAGTGAGCGGACGCGCCTGATCATGCGCGTTCACACCTCGAACTACCGTATCGTCGGTTTTACGGCCACGCCCGGGCTTGCCGAACTGGCAGACCTGGCGCATGCCGCAGGACTCCTGCTTTACGAAGACGCGGGATCCGGCGCTCTCATTGACCTCAGACCGTATGGACTCGAAGATGAGCCGATCATACGCGAGTCTATTGCCGGCGGAGCCGACATCGTGTCATTTAGCGGCGACAAGCTGTTGGGCGCGGCGCAGGCCGGTCTGATCGTCGGTCGCAGTAAAATTGTCGAACTTCTGCGGAAGCACCCGCTCTATCGTGCATTGCGCGCCGACAAGCTCGCGCTGGCCGCGCTTGAAGCAACACTCGACGCGCACCGGCGCGGCTCCTCCTTCACCGAAATACCGGCGCTTCGCATGCTGGCCCTCACGCACGCGGAGATTGAGAGGCGCGCGCATGCCTTTCTCTCTCGATTGCCACGGGAGAGTTTTTCGGGCACCCAATCCCTTCAATACGAAATCATCGAAGGGCAATCCGCCATCGGCGGTGGCTCGGCTCCCACCACACACCCGCGTACGGCGCTAATCGCGCTGGCACACAAGAATATGTCGGCCGACGCCCTGGAAGAAGCATTACGACTTTCCACGCCACCCGTCATCGCGCGAATCGCCGAAGACAAGGTGCTGCTTGACCTGCGAACAGTCGCCGAAGATGAAGAAGCAGAACTGCTCACCATCCTGGCGAGGCTAGCGAAATAGGCCCTTGATCTCGAGCTTTGCCCTTTAAAATCAACTTTTCTCTTGCATTAAACAATGCTTTTCATTGTATAATGCTTCTTCACGGTGTTTTTGGCCGTGCCCCGGATAGTCCACACCGCAATTTCGATTCATTTTATTTCCGCCAACTACCCTTGAAATATCTGGCATCCTCCAAAAAATCGCTGCTTTTTTCCCTGGCTTTGGCGCTTGCGGCCGTCCTGTTGACGTGGGCATTATGGAGTGCCGGGCTGCTGGCTTCCGTGCAGGCTGCGTTTGTGCTCGCGCGTACGCCAGAGGCGAACAACCTCATTGCCCCGCAGACCTGGACAGCGGCGCTGCTGATTCTGGCGGCGGGCGTCGGCGCAGGCTTCGCAGTGGAGTGCTTCGGCGCGCGCCGCGCCTTCTCTTTTGTTGGCAGCGGGCTTGTGCTGCTGGCTGTGGGGAGCCTGCTCGCCTCCCACTTTCTGCAGCGCGACCTTCTTTTTGCGCCGATGGCGATGGCGGCGCTGGTCGCCGCCCTGATGGTCCAGTTGAGGCGACTGTGGAGCGTTGACAAGATATTGACGCGCAATGTGCGGCTCGCCGCGACGCACATTCATGCGCTGGAAGGCCGCGCAGCTCACGCGCGCCTGATGAGCGGGTTGCGGCTGCTCGAAACTGTTTTGCCGCTTAATGAGGCGGTGGTTTTCCGGCTCGACGAGAACGGCACGCTGGCTTTGGGGGCGCGGCTGCGTCCCGGTTCCGGCGACACATCCGCCCTGGGGCGCAATTCGGTATGGCGCGACGGCGTACTGCTGTGTGAGCGGGGCATTACTGCCGGCGAGATTGTGATGGCAACGCCGAAGGGTTCGGCGAGCAATGGGCCGACGATTGCCGCGCTGCCGCTACGACATGAGGGGAGGGCGGTCGGCGCCCTACTTTTACGCCTGCGGGAGCCTTTCGACGAAAGTGATCGTCCGTTGCTGGAGAGTGTCGGCGCGCAGCTGGCGCGTGATTTACAACGCGACGAAGCGCGCAAGCACGGGACGGAGAAAGAATACTTCACTTTCATTTCATCGCGGGCCGCCGCCGGTCGCCTGGAATCCTTCAGGGCTGTGAGCGGCCTGCTCACGGAGCAGCGTTTCGGCGCGGAAGTCCTCGGGGAGGCGGCCGACGGCCACGCCGTCGCTTACCTGGACGGCACGCTCGCCTACGTCAATCCTTCGCTCTTGCGCGCCGCGCGGCTGGCAGAAGGTGAAGCCCGCGCGCTCGATCTCTTCGGCCTGTTGGATCGCTTTCGCGCAGGAGTATTCGATGAGCCGTCAATCGCCGTCCGGCGCGTCCTCCAGACCGGTGATGCTTACCAGCGCGAGCTGACCTTTACCGAGCGCAATCAAACGCTCGAGCTGCGAATTGCGCTCGCCACCGAGCGCAACGCCGGGAATGAGGCGGCCGCTCAACCTCTCTGTCTTATCGTTACGGTCCGCGACGTGACGCGCATGAAGGAGTACGAGAAGCTAAAAAGCGACATGATCTCCCTGATGTCGCACGAGCTGCGCACGCCGATCACCAGTATCAACGGGTTCGCCGAACTGCTCGTCATGGATGAAAACATACCGGCTGATTCGCGCGAGTTTCTCACCATCATACGCAACGAGTCGCAGCGCCTCTCGAACATGATCAACACGTTCCTCGCCGTCACGCAGCTCGAACGCTCCGACAAGCAGGAGGTCTTGAAAATCCCGCTCAAGCTCGACGACGTGGTGCGTGAAACCGTGACCAACTTTCAGCCGATCGCAAAGAAGAAGCGCATCCGCCTTGTCGAGCAGCCGTCATCCCGGCTGCCGCCCGTCGCCGCCGATAAGAGCCTGATCACGCAGGCCGTCGCGAACCTGGTCGGTAACGCAATTAAGTACAGCCCCGAGCGCACCACCGTCACCGTCTCGACCGCGCTCGAAGCGGAGGCCGTGCGCGTATGCGTCGAAGACCGCGGCTACGGCATCCCTCCTGAGTCTATTGATCGTGTCTGGGAGAAGTTTTACCGCGTCGCGCGCGACGGGCAGGAGAAGGATGAAGAGTCAACCGGTCTGGGCCTCTCTTTCGTGCGTGAAGTCGTGGAGCAGCACGGCGGCTGCGTCGCGCTCGAATCCGAAGTCGGCCGCGGCTCGAAATTCAGCTTCACACTGCCAAGGCTCTAAAGAAGGCAAAAGGTAAAAGTCAGGCGGAAATCTCTTTTAATAA
>CAYLJO010000249.1:0-8716 GCA_964383905.1 uncultured Blastocatellaceae bacterium | reverse complement strand
CTAGCCTCTCGGCTCAGGTCTGAAGCTTACCTGATAGCTTCAGCCATCAGCATATCATCGCCTTCCGCACCCCACCATCGCCCGGCGGGATGGTGGGGAAGCGAACCGCATGGGGAAGATTGCCGGGCCATCCTCACCAGTAGAACTTAAGGGCGATCTGGATCTGACGCGCATTGCCTCGCGTGCCAGTAATCCGCGCGAAATTGATTGTGTCTCTGAAATCCAGCGTCCTGAAGCTGTTGGAAAAATTGGGATGGTTCAGCAGGTTGAAGAATTCGCCGCGCAACTCCAACCGCGTCTTCTCCGTGGGCCTGAATCGCTTGAAGATTGAGAAGTCCAGATTGCTGTAGCCCGGACCGTGGACTTGAGTATCCTGGCCGCCCAGCGGCGAATAGTCGGTCTGTCCGATCGCCGTTGCGACCGGAGGGTTGGCGAATGCTGCGGGGTTAAGGAACTGCGTGATCCCATGAGGCCCGACATGCGCGTACAGGTTCTGGTTAGGGACCACAAACGCAGTGCAGCCAAAATTCGAGGTGGTCGCGACCGGGCACCCGACCGTGAACGGGTATCCGTCCTGGAGCGTGTAGTTCCATTGTACGCTCCAACCCCCTACCACCTGGTTAAGCACGCCGGGGCCACCGGCGAAACGATGGCCTCTGCCGATGGGAAGTTCCCAGATCCCGCTCGTGTGAAAAATATTCGGAACGTCGTTGCCGCAATATTGGTAATCGCCTTTAATCCCGAATCCGGGCAGGAGCGGGGCACGGGCGAAGAGGCTTTCGCCGATATTGAGAATGTTGCGGTTATCAGTTTTGCATACGGAGCGGGTGTAGTTAACGAGCAGGTTCAGGCCCCTGCTGAACCTGCGCTCAAAGGCGACCGAGACACCCTGGTAATAGGCCGACCCGTTCGCCGCCACGTAATCACTGCGGCGCGCGAAATCCGGGAAGGGAACGAATTTCTGCGGGTCCGTCCCGGGCGGCAGGATCAGAGAGGTGTCATTTTGCTTATCACCATTCAACATGTGGTGGGTGTTGTTCCCGACGTAAGCCAGTGTGACCGTCTGACTGGGGGTCAACTGATACTGGAATGATATGTTCCACTGCTGCGTGTAGGCGGTTTTCCAGGGCCGCTGATAGCCGAGAAGCGATAAGCCATGGGCATCGAAATTAGGGCTTGCGGGATCAGGGTTCGCCGCCAACAGCCCGGCCTCGAGCGTGGCCTGCTGTCCGTTCGGGTAGATCAGGGGGGAAAAGTCGTTGGGTCTAAAGAATCCCAGGTTAACGGCGAAGGGGTAGGTATAACCTGGATCAGGTGCGCCACCGACGTTCTCAAATCCTCCGTAGAAAATTCCATAAGCGGCGCGCGTTACCAGCTTCGGGGTTATCTGGTAAGCGAGCCCTACCCGGGGCGCGAAATTGGTCAGCGGTGTGGTGCTGACGCTGGAGCCATTTATATAGCGAAGTTTAATACCGTCCTTGGCCAGCAGTGAGGTGAAGGATGGAGAGAGGGGCTGGTTCTTTTGAGAGGCAAGAAGCAAATATTCAGCTCCGCCCGGCGCATCGGGTACTAGCGTGCCCTGTTTACCGTTGATCTCTTCAATCTGGCCGAAGACCTCCCATCGCAACCCTAAATTGAGTGTCAGTTTGGAGCTCACTTTCCAGTCATCTTGAAAGTAAGTACCATAGTAATGGCGCAGATCATCGGGCTGCGTGATGTTGGAAGCGAACGCCGTGTTCGCCCCGCCGACATAATCAACGCCATTGGGCACCGTCGACCGTATCGGCGTGAGGAGAATGTCTGCAGTGCCGACGCCGCCGCTCACGCCGTTCGGGATTCCGGTATAGCCTCCGAAACTAAACTCTCCCCTTGACCAGGCCGGATCGATCCATGGGAAGTGTACGGACTGGTATTCAAAGCCACCCTTGAAACTATGGGCGCCCTGGGTCCTCGTCAGGTTCTCCGTAAATTGAATGGTGTCGCTGACGCGGCGGTTCGGGCTTGCAAAGGCGCCCGCGCCGAGATGGGTGATACCTCCGATATCAATTTCCGGCAATCCCCCGTTGCCATTACCCTGCGGAATCCCTTGAATACCAAATTGGTCCGGGATACCTGCCTGGTCGGTGTTCGGCGGGTTAACTGAGGTGCGAAGCCGGCTTAAACCGAAGCGGAGCTCATTGATCAACCTGGGCGAGAAGGAGTGCGTCTCGCTGATCGCAAGATTGAGGGAGTTGTCCTTGTAGTCTCCCTGGCCGAATCCGGCGTTATCGGCAATACCGGTGAAGTCACTGGGGAAGTTCGCCAGCCTCCTCGTGTAGCTGACGCGGCCGAACAACTGATCCTTCCGGCCGAAAATCTGGTCGACGCGGATGTCAAAGTGATTGGTGTCATCCGGCTGGCTGCGATTGATCGCGAAATTGTTGAAAATCCCGGGCTGATTCGGTGCCGGATAGAGCTGAAGCAGTTTAATTGCGTTTTGGTCGAGGCGATTGGCGGGAAGCTGATTCAGGGACTGAGTTAGGCTCGTGAAATTGGTAATACCAGCGATGCTCCCGCCGGTGAAGAAGGGATCACGTACGTAACCTGTGTTGGTGGCTGTCAGCCCCGTGACCGGATCAACTTGCCCCTGTGTCACACGTCGCGTGGTGGCGGGGTCAAATATGGCGGCCGCGGGAAAGGTGCGCCCCAACAGGTCCGTTCTCGTCCCGCTAACGGCGGAGAGCACGTCGCGGAAGTCAGTGAAACCGCTGCTTCGCTGCAACCCGGTCGGGACGGTTGGGTTACGCAGGGCGCCCTGGCGGATTCGCAAGCCGTCGTAATCACCGAAAATGAAGGTCTTGTTCTTTATGATCGGGCCGCCGGCGGTAAAACCGAACTGATTTCGCCGCAGTTTCCCCTTCTGTACTTTCGACCGGTCGACAAAATATAGATCGGCGGCGTCCAGCTTGTCGTTGCGAAGAAACTCCCAGGCGCTACCATGAAACTGATTCGTGCCAGACTTAACAGAGGCGTTCACCACCGCTCCTCCGGCACGCCCAAACTCCGCGCTGAAATTGCTCGTCTGCACTCTGAATTCCTGGATCGCATCGGGCGGAGGAAGATTGGCGTAAGCTGCGCCATTCAGATAGTCAACCGTGTCGTTATTGTTGTCGATTCCGTCGAGAATATAGTTGTTATAGACGGTGGATAGACCGTTGGCCACAAAACTCCCGGTTTGATCCAGTCCACGAGTGCCCCTCAGCCCGGTGACGCCGGGGCCGAGCTGGGCAAGGAAGGTGTAATTTCGCCCATTCAGTGGTAAGTCGTTGATCTGAACGCTGGTGGCCAGGGTCCCGACCGACGCCTCTTGCGTCTGCAGTAGCGGCGCAGCGACAGTGACATCAACCGTTTCACTGATGGATCCGGGCGTCAGGGTGAAATCCGCTTTAACCTGTTGCTGCACGTTCACAGTAATGTGGCGTTGGGTCTCCTTACGGAAGCCCTGCGCTTCCACCTGAAGCGTATATGTGCCTATCCTGATCGGTGTAAAGGCATAATTCCCATCAGTGGCAGTAGTAGTTTCTACGGAGAGCGAGGTACCCTCGTTAGTGAGAGTTACCTTGGCGCCTGGAACAATCGCTCCGCTGCTGTCTCTGACAGTACCTCGGATCCCGCCCTCATCGACTTGGGCATAACCAGGCACGCAGGCCAACAGGTAGAAGGCGGCGAGAGCAAGAACCGGAACGACGAAACGCTTACTTTTTTCTGGCATGGCACAACTCCTTATTTAGCCTCGCGGCTGAGGGAACCTAAGCATGGCGGAGTGAAAATCGGCGGCGCAGGACACGCGCCCCCTAACGTTTCGAAAAGATCCGAAACCCCTGGTGAACGAAAATGCTGATTACCGTGTACGTGCACGGTAGAGGTGAACGAAATCTCGGTCAACGTGCACGTGCACGTTGACCGAGTAGACGTACAATCGATCAGGTAAACGTGCACGTGCACACTAACACGGTGCGTGCCCCCTGTCAACAAAAAATTAAAAATTTAGGGAGGTGTGTTGCCCGAGCGAAACTGTCAGTGCTAACGCCCACGCGATTGTGGGCCCATCCAAAAGTTATGAGGCGGTATGGTTGCAACGCGAACGCGAAGTGAAGCAGCGCGACATAATTCGCCTCCTTCTCCTAACCCACCAGCAGCCGGCGGTGGCGGCCTCTGCAAGCTGTCGCGTCTACGACCCGCCACGCCACCCGCTTGTCATCGTTGAGAATGTGCGGATTTGTTTTCTGGCGTTGGTGAGGCTAATCCGGCGATTCCATGCCCTTACGTGCGTAACGTTGCCGGTCCTGATCAGCCGGCAGGTTAGGCCATCAGGATGGCCGTGGCTATCTACTGCCCGGTAGCGTTCGGTGCGGCTTGGAGGTTGTACAATTGACTTTCCCTCGTCTAAGATGGCAAAAGAGGTTGTTGACGACTGTGCGATGCAGTTAACCAGCGGCCCCGTCATCGCCGCCGGAGGTGGCGCCGGGGCAGGCCTTCATCGGCTGATGGCGGAAAGAGATTCGGCGGAACGCCTCGTACCTGATCTCCCACCGGGTGAGGTAGATAGTCACGACTTGTCGAGGGCGGGACCACCTCTTGCGCCGTGGCTGAGGAGCCTCACGATGCAAACTGACGGGAGATTGTGCTCTGTCTGATCGCGGACCAAAAAAGCCTTCCAAACAGAACCCCCACAAAATCGGAGTTCAGGCAATTGCTGATCACCTGGACATCTCCCGCGGGACCGTGGATCGAGCTTTGCATGACAGGCCTGGTGTCAGTCCGGCGACCAAGCGCAAGGTCCTCCGCGCGGCGCAGAAGCTGAAATATAGGCCGAACCTTGCGGCGCGTTATCTATCCTCGAGTAAGCGCGTCACGATTGGCGTGGCTATCCCGCAAGAGGTGGCTTATTTCTATAACGACGTGCGGGAAGGAATCTTCGAAGCGGCAAGTGTTTTTGAGCCCCTCGGCGTCAAAATCCTGCAGCGCCCTTACGAACGGTTCGGTCAACACGAGATCGACGCCATTCGCGATCTTCTGCAGGACGGGATCAGCGGGTTGGTGATTTCTCCAGCATACCCAAACCGGCTATTGCCCTACATCAAGGAGGCGACGCGCCGTAATATCCCAGTCGTATGCGTAGCCACCGATGCGCCAGGAACCGAGAGGCTCACCTCAGTTTCGGTTAACCCGCTGGTGAGCGGAGCTCTCGCCGGAGAGTTGATGGGCTACTTTCTGCACGACAATGCGGAAGTAATAGTCTTCATCGGTATGCACGCCACCGTCGACCACGAACAGAAATTACACAGCTTTCGCTCGAGTTTCCGAACTTTTTGTCCCAACGGGGAGATCACATCCATCGTCGAAACTCACGACGATCCGACCGAAGCCTACCTCAAGTCCCGAAAGGTCCTCGAACAGCATGGCTCGGTCAAAGGGATCTACGTGGCCACGGCTAATTCCATGCCGGTGATCCGGGCTTTGGAGGAGCTAGGGCTGGCCGGCAAGATCAAGGTCATTAGCACGGATCTGTTTCCCGCCATGTTCCCTTTTATCAGGTCGGGCACGATCGCGGCGACGATTCACCAGAGGGCGCGTGAGCAAGGGGCGACAGTGCTCCAGGCGGTCGTCCGATTCATCACTGAGAAACTGCAACCGCCTGCCCAGATTTCGATCAATCCCGCCATTGTGATGCGTAGCAACTTGGATCTATTCATTCCACAAGAGTGGTCCGCCGGGGATACCAGCCTGTCGTAAAATTTATTCACCGGACTCGCCAGGCGCTCCCCTCGATACCGTCAAGCGGCATAACGCTCGCGCGGCAGACGCAGCAGGCGTCCCCAGAAAGGGCAAATTACCGGTCTTGCTCCCCGAGCATCAGGGCCAACTGATAAAATTCCTGCCGAGCATGGGGAGAGAGTTCCGAGGCGTTATGAGATAAGTCTCCGGATACGGGTGTGGCATCAAGCGTCTCGCGGATTCTCCCCACATCGATTGATCCGTGCGGGAAAATCTCACTATAGCGCTGGAGAACCTCACGAGCTTCGGCGATCCGGCCAGCCTCGTAGTAAAAGATTCCCAAAGTCGTAAAAGTACTCTCGCGTGAGGGCGCTAAATCTATAGCCTTCTTCAGGTAAGTCTCGCCCTGATTGGCATTGCCACGGAGTATGGATACCACCCCTAAGCCCCAATGGAGGAGGCCGGAATCCGGGACGCGAGCCAACCCCTGGCGCAAGGTCGCGTCCGCATGTTCAAGATCCATTGCACGCAGTTGGGCTAGCGCCAAGGAAAGATAATACTGATCGTTATCGGGGCTGTTCAGAATAGCCCGGCGCAGGGCTTGCTGGGCCTCCGCCGTTCTTCCCAAATGAGCGTAGACGTCTCCAAGTAGAGCCAGGTATGCATCATCGTTTTGCGCTTTGGCTGAGACGTGCTGGAGTGATTGCAGCGAGCCGGCATAATCGCCGTTCTGAAACTGGGCATCGGCGAGGTTATAGCGCGCCTCGTCGGAAGCCGGGTCGGCGGTAAGGGCCTCCTGGAAGTGGTGAATCGCCGCCCCGTACAGATGGAATCGCGCCAGCAGCACGCCCTCCCCAAGGAGGGTACGAAAATCGGAGCCACTGATGGCGTCAAGCCGCTCTATCACCTTCATGGCGTCCTTAACACGATTCGATTTGAGAAGGGCTTCCGCGAGCAGATAAAGGCTCCTGGGGCGATCAGGATGCTGTGCAACCTCGGCCTCGAGCTCATGAAGATCGGCGTTTGTTCTTTGAGCCGGCGAGAGTCCCCCGCGCCTGTCAAGGTAATCGAAAAAGTTTTGCCGCGGATAGGGTCCGGGCTCAGGGTTTTTCGACAATGTCATGAAGACTTTCATGTCGCGGCGTGACGCTTCCTCCTGCTGTAAGTGCCGTTCTGCAATGGCTAACTTGTAGTAAGCCTGAGCCGGTTTCGGGCTGACCTCAGTGCAGCGGCGCAGGAAGGGAATGGCCTCGTCGTATCTCTTCAGTTCCATCTTCAGACCACCCATCTCGAAAAGGGCGTCTGAATAGTTCGGGTCAACCTTCAAAGCATGGCTCAGATACTGTTCGGCTTGCACGTAGTCGGCCTGCTTCTTGGCGATAAATCCGAGATTAAAAAGAATCAGAGGATCATTAGGATCGGCTTTTAAGCCCTGGTTCAGGTATTGTTTGGCCTCTTCGAACCTGCCGAGATGGCGGTAGCAGAGCCCCATGAAGGCGTAAGATCGTGCCGCGGGGTCGAGTTGCAGCAGCAATTTAAATTCTTCGAGAGACTCAGTCACTTTCCCGACCGTAAAGTAACTCTCTCCCAAAGCGGCATGAAGGTCCGGACGCCGCGCATCAATTTTGATGGCCTCCTTGAGCAGCGAGATGGCGTCTTCATAAAACGACTGCTTCATGCTTAGCCGGGCCAGCAGAAGGGGGATGTCTGTGTTCTTGGGTGCAAGTTTTCGCGCCCGGACGAGAAGATCGAGGGCTTCCACGTCTCTCCGCTGGTCCGTCTCGGACTGGGCAAGAAGGTAAAGCGTATCAGCGGAGTCTGGTCTCAACTCGAGTGCCTGTTCCAGCGCCGCCTGAGCTTTTGCCGGCTGGCCGTTCCGCAGATAGGCCTGGCCCAGATCATGAAGTACCTCAAAGGTGCGGGGCTTGAGGAGGTTTGCGAGCTCAAACTCGTGTATTGCCGGCCCATACTCCCGTTTCGAAGCCAGTATCACTCCGAGCGAGAAGTGCAGCTTTACGTCTTTGCTGTCCTGTGCGGAAAGCGCCTCAGCGGTCTTTAAACCCTGGGCCCTCATCCCGGCCATCAAATAAGCTTGTGTCAGGTTTAAGAGCACGCTTGAATCTGCAGGCCGGATGCGTTCCAGAGCGGTGATCGCCTCTTTCGGCTCATGTCGGGCGAGGAGGATGAGGCCGAGGTTGTAATTCGCGGTCCGGTTTCGCGGCTCCAGGCGCAATGTCGCGCGGAAGGTCTGCTCCGCCAGGTCAAATTTTTCCTGCGTGGTATAGCTGATGGCGAGATTGTTTAGCGTCTCCACGGAACGTGGGTTGATCCGCAGAGCCTTCCGGAAAGCTTCCGCCGATTCCGTGTACCGTCGCTGCTGATGATAGATCACGCCGAGAAGGTTGAGACCGTCCACGTTATTGGGAGAACGTGCCAGACCCCGCCGAAGAGCGATCAGAGCCTCATCAAGGGCGCCCTGGCTAAACAATTTCCTGGATTCTTCAAAATCTGACGCCGCCGCTTGTGAAGGCGATGAGGTCTTCTGGAAATTAGACGCGCTCCGCAGCGCCGGCTGCAGCCACATAAGGAAGCAGATACTAATAACTGCTCGCCAAAAATGTCTCATCAGTCGCTCCGAGAGCGCTGCACGATCTTCGCTGTTTGCTTCAACACCGATTGGCTCTTTGATCCGGTTCCCCCTCCCAGATCAAACTCCACCCGATTTGGAACAACTATAGGGGAAACCTCGTGGTTGCCCGCCTCTGTAGGGGCAACCCTTGTGGTTGCCCGTCGTCTCTCTCTCTGAGTTCATCCCTATGCTAACATGTCACCGAGCGTTACAGAAAGAACGCCGCCCCAGCTTTCTGCCTAAATCAGCGTCCGGGAGCTCGATACACATTCGGACAATAGATCACCCACACAAACCCTCGTGGTTTTTCTCTGTGTTCCCTGTGCCCTC
>CAYLJO010000248.1:0-8721 GCA_964383905.1 uncultured Blastocatellaceae bacterium | reverse complement strand
AAATGATACTACCGCACACTATTTTTACCTGCAATACAAATTTTAAACCTCGTTGATATATATTGTACATATCACACCGAAAGCCTCATCTCAGAGCCGATGGAAGATCAAGATAGCGAATTCCTAACGAATCGTTGTCACCCCCCTTGTCCTACTTCTATAGCGGTGTGATCTTCGTGGCTTGCTGGATCATAACTAAAGACAAAGCGCGAAGATTTGAGGTAGAAAATAGGCAGGGCGAGGGTATGGTGGGGCAACTATCATGATTCTACGGCCACAAAGATCTCACCTTTCTAGGTTTATCTTTGTTAATCATGGTTCCACTATTGACCTCGTAGTGGACGGCGCATCACTTTTGACTCACTTTCTTCAATCTCTGGCTGATCTTCCGGCCGTGCTTGTCTCTTCAAATAGCTATCCGCTGCACGTAAACTCGCGTTGTAGAAACGTGACGGTGCATCAACGCTTCCTCTGGTCTCCATGATCGACCCGCTCTCCTCGGCTACTATCCGCGCAAATGAATGCCGCAACTGATGCAGGTGAATCCGATCGATCCCGGCCTCGCGCGCGTACCCTTTCAGATTCTGGGCGAAGTCGTGCGAGAGTAGCGGCGTCCCTCTCTTCCCCGCCCTTTCAGTTGGGGTGCTTATTATGTGCCGAATCATTTGCGATACTCGGTCGAGTCAATGAAGGCTTCCACTATCTGCGCACCTCTGACTCGCGCTATCCCCGCCCGGTGCTTGCGCCTCTTCATCAGCTTGCCTGAACTGATTGAGCTTATATAACCAGAAGTTGTCACCACCTTCAGTCGTTGGAAATTCATTATCGACCATTTATCTGAGGCTCCCCGCAAGAGCCCGCGGGCGGTAGGTGATCTCTTCCTCGTCGTCATCGAAGCGACCCCTAAATCGTAAGACTACCGTCACCCGTTCACCCGGCATGAACATACCGTCGCGACCAACATTGACCACAACATAGGGGCTCACCGGCAAAGCACACGATGTTCTCCCGTCCGGGTGCACCAAGGCGACTTCCTCACTTAGATTGTCAAGCAACAAGAGCTGACAACCGACAGCTCATGAACCGCAAATGCCCATTTATTAAATGGGGGACATTTGATAGACAGGGTCCGGAAGCACTCGAAGAGACACAGTATGTCGGAGATGTTTTCCCATTCGGCCCGTGCTCGTCTGACGCTGGCGCGACCGAAGGGATGGCGGCGCTTACGGAAGAATAGCAGGCGGAGGCCGCGGCGGAGATCGCGCGATTTTTCCCGCCGGGCGCAGCGATGTCTAAGCACACCCACAGGTATGACACGGGGGGAGGCTGATCGAGTCAAGGCTCACGATGATGGGCATGGAAGCCAGTCGCCAAACATTCGCTTACGACGAGTTTGGCAATAAGTCGGAAGAGGTGAGCTATAGGGAGGGCGGTGCGTTTGAAAGCAAAGCTATTATCACGCGCGAGTATGACGAGCGTGGCAATTGGACGAAGGAGCTTGTCTCGTTGGCATCAAGTTGGGACCCGGAGTCCGGCCTCTCCACGCCCGCGCACGTGACCCGCCGAACCTTCACTTATTACGAATGAGTTGTTGGCGAAACTACAGGAAGCCTCTCCTACACGCGCTCTTGATCTCTTCTTAAACGTAGACGTCAAAGTGGATGGACATTTCAACCTCCTCTTACGCATAGGCCCGGGCGGCGGGGTGAGTTCGCCGTCATACACGTATAGCTCGTGGAGGGTATCGGCACGAGTGAGAACATCTCACGCGATTAGATTCTCAATCCTCACCGGCAGCTCGCGCACATGAACGCCCGTCGCGTGGTGTACCGCGGAGGTGATCGCGGCGGCAACCCCGGCCAAGCCGATCTCGCCGATCCCACGTGCACCGAGTTCATTAATCTCCTTGTCGGGATAATCGAGGAAGTGCACGTCGATCGGAGGCGCGTCGGCGTTCACCGTCATCATGTAATCAGCCAGATTACTGTTGATGGGCGCGCCGTTCTGCGGATCGTAAGTGGTTTCTTCGAACAGCGCCATGCCGATGCCCATCACCACTGCGCCCTGGATCTGGTTGCGGCCGGCAAGAGGGTTCAGGATCCGGCCCGCGTCCATTACCGTCACCACGCGGCTGACGCGCAGGCGCGCGGTCTCCGGCTGCCAGGTCACTTCCACAAAGTGGCAGCCGAAGGAGTGCTTGGAGAATTTCTGGTTCGGGGCAAAAGCCGTCTGTTCAGCCCTGCCGCTGCCTGTGACCAGGCGTACATTCGCCCCCCGGAGCACGTCCCCGAACGCAATACCTCGTGCAGGACCTTCAGCCTTTACGAACAGCCGCCCGCCTTCGAGCGCAAGATCGTCGGGTTTGTGCCCTAAAAACGGCGAGCCGGGAGTTGTGACGGCGATGATCAGCAGCGAGGTGATCGCCTGGTCTGCGGCCTTGAACACAGCCGGGATCACGGAACTAGTACCTAAGGACCCGCCCGAGATCGGACCATCGGGAAGCGCGCTGTCCCCCAGTTCCACATCGATCTTGTCCAGCGGCACACCGGTCTTCTGCGACGCAAGCTGTGCTAGGATCGTATACGTGCCGGTGCCAATGTCTTGTGTTGCGCAGGCCACACGAACCGTTCCATCATCTCGCAGTTGGAGATTGGCTTCGGCGGCAAATGTTCCCGCGGGCCATGCGGCGCCGGCCATTCCCCAGCCTAAGGTCAGGCCATCGCGCTTCATTGACCCGACTGCCGGATTGCGCTTCGACCAGCCGAACTTCTCGGCTCCGAGATTCAGGCACTCGATATAGTATCTGGACGAGAACGGCAGCTTCAGCGACTCGTCGAGCTTTGGCTCGTTGAGAATGCGGAACTGGACGGGATCCATCCTGAGCCGCTCGGCCATCTCGTTCATTGCCGATTCGGTGGCATAAAGTCCCGGCACTGCGCCTGGACCGCGCATATCGGCCGTTGCGCCGATGTTGCGCCGTGCGCGCCCGAAGCTCACGCGCAAATTGGGAACGCTGTAGTGGAAGGGCGTGGCTTCGCCGCAGTCTTCGTGGTAAACGTCGAGCATTGACATGTGGTAGACGTAATCGTGTTGCAGCGACACGAGCTTGCCGTCGCGCGAGGCGCCGAGGCGAACATGCTGCTGCGTGCGCGCCCGATGGCCGACCGACTGGAACATCATTTTGCGGCTGACGACGAGCTTCACTGGCTTGCCTAACTGACGTGCCGCAGCGGCAGCAAGCGGAACATGCGTCCAGGGATAGAGCTTCCCGCCGAAGCCCGAGCCGAGAAACTTCGAGATGACGCGCACATTCTCCTTGGGCAGGCCGAACATCTGCGACAGGACGCTGCGCAGATTCACGACGCCCTGGGTCGAGTCATACAGCGTCAGCATGGAACCCTCCCACAGCGCCACAGTCGAGTGCAGCTCGAGAGGATTGTGTGTTTCGGCAGGAGTGACGTACGTTTCGTCCAGCTTGACGGCCGCGCTCGCGAATGCGGCGTCGGCGTCGCCGCGGTGACTTTGCAGGCGCTCCACCGGCCCGTAGGCAGTGAAGACGACGTCCGGATCGTTACCTGCCTCCAGGTGGGATTCTACGTTGGCTTTCTCTTTGGAGTAGGTTGCATGCACGGCATCGGCGGCAGCCTTGGCAGCTTCGAAGGTGTCGGCAACGGCCAGAGCGATGTATTGGCCCCAGTAACGGATCGTGTCATCTTCGAACGGCGGTCGCCGCTCAAGGCAGACGCGATCGAAACCGGGCGCGGGAGTGGAGCGGAAGATCTTGCCAATGTTCTCGCGATGAAAAACGGCGCGCACGCCCGCCATTTTTTCCGCAGCAGCAGTATCCAGCGCGAGCAATTTGCCATTGGCGATCGTCGCCTCAACGGGAACGGCGTAGAGCATTTCCGAGAAGCGGAAATCGGAGGTGTACTGCGCCAAACCAGTAACTTTGCGGGGGCCGTCTATACGGACGGTGTCGCGTCCGATGGGAGAAGAAGTTGTTTGCTGCGATGTCGCCATGGTTGCTCCTCAGAAATCAACTTGCAGTCGCCATTTGCAATGCGTGGATCAGGCATCGTTTGGCCAGTTCGACCTTAAATTTGTTCTCGCTCTGCGGCCTCGCATCTCGCATCGCTTTTTCGGCGGCTTGGCGAAAGGTAGGTTCGTTTGCCGCTTTACCAGTCAGCGCCTGCTCGGCATCGGGCGAGCGCCACGGTCTAGTTCCGACGCCACCAAGGGCAATGCGGGAGCGCGTAATGTTGCCGCCTGCAACCGTGAGCACCACCGCTGCCGAGGAGAGCGCAAATTCGTACGACGCTCGATCGCGCAGTTTCAAGTAAACCTGCTTGCTTCCCGCAATTGGCGGCGGCAGTGTCACGTGCGTGATCAGATCGCCCGGTTCCAGCACGGTCTCGAGATGCGGTGTGTTACCCGGCAGCAGATGGAAGTCGCCGAACGCGACCGCACGTGAGCCCTTCGTTCCCTGAATGTGAACGGTCGCTTCCAGCGCCGCCAGGGCTACGCACATGTCGGATGGATTCGTCGCGACGCAATGCTCGCTCACGCCTAGGATGGCAAGCGTACGATTGTGGCCGCTGATCGCCGGGCATCCGCTACCTGGCTCGCGCTTGTTGCACGCCATCGCGGTGTCGCGGAAGTAGACGCAGCGCGTTCGCTGCAGCAAGTTCCCGCCGACAGTGGCCATGTTGCGGATCTGCGCCGACGCGCCTTGCAGGATCGCCTGCGATAGAACCGGATAGTCCTTTTGCACCTTGGCGTGATTCGCCAGATCCGAGTTGCGGACCATTGCACCGATCTTCATGCCGCCATCGGACGTAGCTTCGATCTGGTCGAGTGGCAGGCGATTGATATCGAGCACGCGCGCGGGAGTCTCAACGTTCAGCTTCATCAGATCGATCAGCGTGGTGCCGCCGCCCAGGAAGCGCACATCCGCTCCCTGTTGCGCCGTTTTCGATTGTGCGGCGGTTGCAATCGCCGCGGCCTGATCTACCGGACGGATGAACTCGAAAGTATGCATAGAGCGACTCCTCTGGTTAAGCGCGTTTGCGGACCTGCTGGATTGCAGCAACGATGTTGGCATAGGCGCCGCAACGGCAGATGTTGCCGCTCATCAACTCCTTCACGGCAGCATCGTCGGGACCGCATGGCTCCTTCAGCAATGCGACCGCCGACATGATCTGACCCGAAGTGCAATAACCGCATTGATAAGCATCGTGGGTGAAGAATGCCGCCTGCATGGGATGCATTGCCTCAGGTGTACCCAGCCCCTCGATGGTTGTGATCTCTTCGCCATCGTGCATGACGGCGAAGTTGAGGCACGAAAGCACGCGCCGGCCGTTCACATGCACCGTGCACGCGCCGCACTGCCCATGATCACAGCCTTTTTTCGTTCCGGTCAGTGCCACCGTTTCGCGGAGGCAGTCCAGTAGTGTGGTCCGCGGATCGATCCGCAGTGTGTGCTCCTTGCCGTTAATGCGCAGCGTGAGGGGAACGGCGCCGGAGACGTCGGACGCATCCTGCTCTAAGACTTCCGTGTCGCTGCTCGCCAGCGCCGGTACGGACGCCGCGAACACAGTCGCCGCCGCGGCGCTTCCCGTCGTCAAAAGAAATGTGCGACGCGACGGATCCGCAGGACCCATTTCTGGATCCTTGCTGTCACGCGTGAGGCCTCCGTCCGCGGATGATTCGGGGCTCGATTTAGGCGGCGGTTTGGGCCGACGTTCACGTTTAGATTTGCTTGTCATGCGAGGGTCTTTTCACAACTCGCGAACTGCACCTGCGAATTAACGTACTGCCCGGAAGGGGTGTACGACGGCTTTGGAACTCTTCACCTGGCGCAACATCAAGCTAACCCGCAGACTCGCGAAGCAGGTTCTCGACCCTGGCATCCAAGTCCCGAGCGACGGCAGTCGCCTTCGCATTTCCGTATGGCGCCAAAAAGCTCACCATCTTATCATAGGACAAGTGCACGCCGTCATCCCGCTCATCGATCAACACCGTAACGGGAGCGTAGGACCCTGCATCGGGGACGTGCTTCACCATCTCCTTCATGATGAGCGGATTGCCGATCACGAGCCGCAGTATCTTCGGCTTGTCGAGCCCCGTTTCCTTACGCAGCACCGCGCCATGATCAAGTTCTAAGAACAACATCAGGCCTGTAGCGACCAAGTCTCGAGCAACCAGTTTTTCCAACTCAGAAAAACTGGTTGCCGTCTTCGACGTTTTTGCGAACTCGGCCAAATCCAGCCGCCCGACTCGCGCTTTCAGCGCGGCCACGACCGTCTCAAATGGCTTTGAAGATGTCACGCTGAACCGCTCGATTTCGAACTTTCTGATGCCCATTCCATTCCTCTCAACAGTGCATTAGGCCCCAACACGTTCCCGCCGCGGAGGTATCTCCGTCGGGTGAGCTGGCGGAGAACTCCGATCCTCCAAGAAGAGCTTCAGGTGCTCCAGAAAAATCTCTGCATGCTGGTACTGGGCTCCGTGACTCGAGTCGGAGTACACGATCAATTGAGCGTTCGGCAGGTGCTCCGCGAGGATGAGAGCATTGGTCGGCGCAACGACGACGTCTTTATTGCCGTGAACTATCAGCGTGGGATGGGTAATGTTCTTGAGGCTGGCGTAACGATCTGTCGGAGGTATGCTTCCCCATTCTCTGATCGCGGCGAGTTGTGCAACTGCCGAGTCCCTGGAGACAGGAAGGTCGCGATCCTTCTGGCGCGATTCAAGCCGCTTCACATAGTCGCGACCGGCCGCTTGACTCGCTTCGGATGGTGAGAAGAATGCGCCTAACAAAAACGCCACCGGATCTGCCTGTTCTTCCGCCGACAGTTCGGTGAAGGTCATACCTTCACCACCTCGGGGCCCTGTGCCTAACAAGATCAGCCGCCGGACGAGATCGGGATGTTCCAGGGATAGCTGCTGCGCAACCATTCCACCGAGGGAAAAGCCCACGACATCCACCACCTTCACACCCAGAGCACGGCAGAATGCAACGCACTGCTTCGCCATCCCCCTGACCGTATCAGGCGTTTCTCCTCCCGACGCTCCAACGCCCGCATGGTCAAAAAGAATCACCTCGTGATCCCGCGCGATAGCGTTGGTTACGGCTGGATCCCACCCGTCCATGTTGGAGTTGAAGTACTGGAGGAACAGCAGAGGAGTGGTTCCTGCTTTTCCGAAGCGGCGATAGGCATAGCGGATTCCATTGGCCTCAACAAATTCTGTCAGGACGGTTTCGTGGGTGTAACTGCTCATCGCGCGTCTCTCGGTGCTCAAATGCTCTACCCTCTGATCTGCTGCAACGCTGTCATCCAGTTCTCGACGTGATAGGCGGATGCGAGCTTGCCGTTTTTTACCGTGAACACGTCGATGGCCATCGTCTTAAAGCTCTTGCCGGTCGGGTTCGCTCCCCAGAACTCGCGGACCGGTGTACCGGTCGCTTCACCGCGCACCACGATCTGATTGCCGAACGTCTGAATATCCTTAATCGTCCAACGCAAATCTGGAGTCACCGAGCCGATCGTCTTGAATACTTCGGCTAGCTGGTCGCGCGTAAGCCAGTCTTCATTTGTCGAATAGGATCGATAGTCGGGATTGGTCGCCTTGGCCAATAACGCCGCCACGTCTTTCTTGCCAGGCTCGTTGAGCGCGTCATACAGAGGCGCCACGATGCGTCGTGCGTCCTCTACCGTCAATAAAGAGGCGGTGGCCGCGGGCGGGTGATCTGGTTGAGCGAATGAAGTGCCGAACATCGGCGAACCGCTCTTTGATTCTTCCTTGGTGGCTTCGTCCTGTATTACATCCCAATGTTCTGCGAGGCGTCCGTTTTCCATCCTCACAATGTCGGCAGCGACCCACGGTCGACCGGCGGCGTGTCCGCTAAACCGGCCGTGCAGCATCAGATAGTCTCCTTCTGCCATGATGAGTGCATTCTCATAGCGCAGCGTGTCCGGCTGGCTACGGACGAGGTTGAACAAACCGTCTCGCCCAGGCTCTATGTGGGCACTGTGTTGAATGTAGCGAGGCGACCAAAAGCGCTCCGCCGCTGCATAGTCACGCCTGTTGAACAGAGTGTCGAAAGCCTCCAGGACGATCGCCTTGTTCTTCTCCGCATTTGAATCGCTCATTGTTTTCCTCTCTTGCAAATCGGCGTTTTTTGTTTTGAACGGTTCATGAAGCTCGCCCAGTCTCCATTGCGCTGCTCACGGTATTAGCTACAGTTTCGACCCGCCATCGACTGGAATACTGGCCCCTGTGATCCAGCGCGCACCGTCAGACGCCACAAACGCGACTACATCGGCGATGTCTTCGGGTTTGCCGATTCGCTTCAATGACTGCATCCCCAGCGTCACATCGCCCCAACAATTTCTCCGTCCACCTCGATGGGAAACCCTCCACCCCATGCCGCCACACGCGCAAGCGTGGGCAGACCAGCCAAAAGCGACGGGTCGCCTTGAATAAAGTTGAAAAAGTCCTGCGTGGAGACACCGAACAGAGCGGTGTACGCCTTATTCTGCGCAATCTCAATGGTCGGGATCGAGGCCCCGTCCATCCGGCTGAATGCCTTGAGATTGCCACCGTCATCGAGAATCGCTACGTTTTCGGCAACGCCAAGTTCTCTGGCCTTCGCCACCGCTGCATTCACCATTTTCTGAGCCAGCTCAGAAGAGATACCGTATTTCTTCACTACGTTAG
>CAYLJO010000247.1:0-8749 GCA_964383905.1 uncultured Blastocatellaceae bacterium | reverse complement strand
GGAAATTTGAAAAGAGGAAGAATTTCAGATTGGAGATTTAAGATCTCAGAAGTGGATGGAAGAAAGAGAGATGAACCGCCGCAGGACACAGAGGAAAAACAGGGGGAACAAAGAACAAACAACAGAGGTCCAGCAGTTGCGACTAGTTCCGGGTTCTCCCGTTAGATGAAGTGCCCGGCTCCTTCTACTTCTACTCTTTCACCCACCGCTCGGCCCACCGGCCCAGACTCTCGATCACAGGTTTCAGACTCTTACCTGCCTCCGTCAGCTCGTAGCTCACCCGCACCGGCGGGCCGGGGATGACCGTGCGCCGGACGAGCCCCTCCGACTCAAGCTCACGCAGCCGCTCGGTGAGCAGACGGTCGGATAATCCCGGCACCGCCGCCAACATTTCGTTAAAGCACTGCGGCCCACCGAGCATCACGCTAATGATCGCGCCGCTCCAACGCCGCCCGATCAGTTCGACCGCGTGGTGAAAGCGCGCACAGACTTTCGATTCGCCTTCGCCGGCATGTCTCGTCGAGGAAGACGCCGACCGTTTAGCAAGGCTTTTAGCTCGGCTCGTCTCTTTTGGCACGGATAAGTCCTCTCGCTTTACTTACTTTTAATTGCCTACTTGACTGTTGTAGCCTGACGGGGTATCATCCTCCCCACTTAGCTTACCAAAAGTAAGGTGGCTACGCAACGTACGGTAAGGGGAGGGTTATGGCATCCGAGACTACAATTCGTGATCGTGCGGCTGTTGATTGGGCGCTACTGGTCGTCCGCATCGTCGTCGGCGTCATCTTCATGGCGCACGGCGCGCAGAAGCTTTTCGGCGCGTTCGGCGGGCCGGGGCTTTCGGCCGTCGTCCAGATGATGGGGCCTTTAGGCTACCTCGTCGCAGTCGGCGAGTTCTTCGGCGGTTTGGGGCTCGTCTTCGGTTTCCTCTCGCGCTTTTCCGCCGCGTCAATCATTATCATTATGCTCGGCGCGATTGGACTGGTTCACGGCAAAGTCGGGTTCTTCATGAACTGGGCGGGCAACCAGGCGGGGGAGGGCTTCGAGTATCACCTGCTGGCGGTCGGCGCGCTGCTGCCGATCGTGATCGCCGGGCCGGGGCGCTTTGCCATCGGGCGATTCTTACCTTTGCCTAAAGTCGCGGGCGAGAGGCCTGTGGCGGTTCTCGAGTAGAGTGCAAAGGGCCGCGTGATGTGAAGAAGGAGATTCAATGCGCCTCGCGCCGAACCCGCGGCCGACATGAAGCGGCTCGCTTCTGTGCCGCCGGCGGGTATCCCGACGGCGCGGACTGAGGACGGGCCGGTGATGGTGTGTTTGGGCGCCGGCGAGGCGCCGTGGGGCAGGCGCCGTGACCGGGACGGCGCGGAAATCTATCAGGCGATTGAGGACTACCGGAGGGGCCAGATGGGCGCCGGCAATGGGTGAAAGTCGGCGAGCCGCACCTCCGGCCATAGGAGCAGACTATTTCATTTGATTGGAGGACCAAAGACCAATGAATAAGGTACTGGGAGACGAAGCTCTCGATCAACTCTTTCGGGAGGCGCGAACACACAACGCGTGGCTCGATAAACCTGTCACCGATGAGACGCTCCGGCGACTCTATGACGTGATGAAGTGGGGCCCAACGAGCGCCAACGGGAGTCCGGCCCGGTTTGTCTTCCTCCGCTCGCAGGAGGCGAAGGAGAGGCTACGCCCGATACTTGCGCCGGGGAATGTAGAGAAGACGATGACGGCGCCGGTCACGGTGATCATCGCTTATGACCTCCTCTTTTATGAGAAGCTGCCGAATCTCTTCCCGCACTACCCTGCGATGCGCGATCTGTTTGCGGAGAACCCGCAACTCATCGAGACAACGGCCAAGCGCAACTCCTCGCTCCAGGGTGCCTACCTGATGATCGCGGCGCGCGCGCTTGGGTTAGATTGCGGCCCGATGTCGGGGTTTGATAACGCCCGGCTGGATGAAGAGTTTTTCGGCGCGGGCCAAGAATGCGCAGGCTGTGAGCAGGAGTTCTTCCCCGCGGGTCACGTGAAGTCGAACTTCCTGTGCAACCTGGGCTACGGCGACCCCTCGAAGTTATTCCCGCGCGCGCCGCGGCTGGAATTCAACGAGGCGTGTACGCTTTTATGAGGATGTCCGCAGCTGCAAATAAAAATTTGAACCGCAGAGGACCCGAGAGGAGCGCGGAGGAAAAGCTTAAGGAATTCACGATAGATGGATGGTCACGGATGGTCAGGTGGCAAGTTACGGTCACTGGAACGACGACCGCCGGACCGGTAATTGAGCGGGCTGAGGCCCTCTGACAGTGGTTAAATGCTGTAAACTCGATACTTAGATCATATTCGACCTAGCACTCCAGACGTGGCAAGGCACCTGCAGCCGGTTATGGCATGACTTGTGCTATCGAAATTCAGGGGGAAGCAGATGCCGACGCGCATTACACAGATTGAGCAGCCAAAGAGCGAAACGCCGGCGCTCACGGTCAGAGGCGAGAAAAGTAATCAGACTGACAGCTCTAAGACCGAGAGCGTGGCGACGGTGTTCAAAGTCGAAGGGACGCTCCACCTGAAAGACGCTGAGCTGCTGGAGAAGATTTGCCGCGAGGTGGGTAAGCAAACCGGGCGGAGCGTGACGCTCGAGCTCAGTGGACTGAGCTACCTGGACAGTGAGAGCGGGTCGGTGCTCTGCCGCATGAAGCGTGAGCAGGACGTGAGGCTCGAAGGGCTGCGCCTCTTCATCGAGAAAGTGGTTGAACTGGCGGAAGAGTGTGAAAGGGCAGCGAAGTATCTGCCGAGAGTGGAAGATGCGGAGCGAGTAAGCTGAGACGAACAACGGGGAAGATGCCCCGCGGGTCAATCGACGCGCACCGCGCGACAGCTCTCCGCCTCGCCTGCCGATCACGCGCGCGCTGACGGCCAGGACTTAACCGGAGCTCCATCGCGCCGGTGGAGGCCCTCAAGCTTTGGCGGTGAGCACGGCCAGGTCACCCACACGCTCTTCCTCGTAAGGCGTGGTTAGCTGTATGTTGTAGTGATCCATCAGCCACAGCTCGGGAATGATTTCAGCGACCAGTTTGCCGCCGTCGAAGATTCTCACCATCGAGCTCTCCGAAACGACGATCGCCACTGCTTCGGTCACTTGAGAGATTGATGCTCCCGCCAGGTGACGGCTGGCCATGCCGTAGGGCAAAGCCACGTCCGATGCCGCCGCATCCAGATAACGGCAGGCCGAAACCACGACGCCCCGGTCCGAGACGACAAATGCGCCGTCAAGCTGGGCGAGTTCTTTGATCGTGCCGCGAAGGTTTGGGTCTCTGATCCGCCTCGCCTCCGCGGTATGTCCGGCGAGTGGATCGAGGATTAACGGGCGCGAGCGCGCCAGCACGGCGTCGGCGTCGCCGAACGTGAAGAGTGTTCCAATGCGGCGACCCTCGCGGCCTTCACGTGCGATCTCGACGGCTAACTCCAGCGTCGGTTCGAAGTTCTTCTTGTTACACCGGCGCACCTGCTGGCGAATGGACTTGAATATTCCCCTGCGGCCTCCCTTTGCCGACATGTCGCTGGCTGGTGGGGGCGACTGGCGGACGGGCGGCACGGCGTTTTGGTTTCGGCTAATCGCGGATAGTGTGTCATCAGGCATCACGTTCTCGCTCCAAAGCACTTCTCTCTCGGTGCCCGCCCGCGGCGGTTTCTGTCGTCACTTCCTGGCGGACTGCGCCTTCACGCTTGCGGGTTCTCGCGACGGTGGCGCATAGACGCGAGCGGGCGCCCATGGCTGCACGCTCGTGCCGCCGCTGATCCTTCCCTGCATTCCGGGTTCAAAAAACGCGTAGGGGTGCCCGGGTTCAAGTGCGCTGACCTCAGCAAGTTTCCCTCGCAAGTCAGCCGGAATCTCGAATTCACTACAGCGTAAATTGTCTTCGAGCTGCGCCGGCTTCGAGGCGCCAATGATCATCGAAGTGATACCAGGTTGTGTGACCACCCAGTTGAGCGCTACTTGTGCCGGCGGCCGATTGAGCTGCTTCGCCACATCAAGCAGCGCATCGAGAATATGCCAGTTGCGTTCGGTGAATCTTTGGAAACCCGGATTGTCCCTGGTGACCTCCAGACGGCCTTCTCCCTGCCCGGTATTTCCCTGTCGCTGGTATTTACCGCTAAGAAAGCCGCCCGCCAGCGGACTCCAGGGCGTAATACCGAGCCCGAGTTCCTGCGCCACGGGAACGTGCTCCTGCTCGATACCGCGCTCCACCAGCGAGTATTCAAGTTGCAACGCGACCAAACGCTCCTTGCCCTCCTTTTCGGCCAGCGTTTGCGCGCGCGCAACGTACCACGCGGGCGTGTCGGAAAAACCGTAGTACCGAATTTTGCCGGCGCGCACCAGATCGGTGAGCGTCGCGATCACTTCTTCGACCGGCGTGATGGTGTCCCAGGCGTGCAGCCAGTAAAGATCGATGTAATCTGTTTGCAACCGCCGAAGCGAGCCTTCGAGCGCGCGATAAATATTCTTGCGACCGTTGCCGCCAGCATTCGGATTGCCAGGCTCGGCATTGAACGTGAACTTCGTCGCCAGCACGACTCGGTCGCGTAGCCCGCGGTCGCCGATGAACTTGCCCAACAACTCTTCACTGTGCCCCTCGGTGTAGCCGTCGGCTGTGTCGATGAAGTTTCCGCCCGCTTCTATGTAGCGATCGAAGATCTCGCGCGCGGTCTCTTCTTCCGAGCCCCAGCCCCATTCGGTGCCGAAGGTCATCGTGCCCAGGCAGAGCGGGCTCACCCGCAACCCGGAACGTCCCAACGTCACATAGTCATTCAGATTCTTGTTCATTCAATTGCTCCCTTTTCTTCTGAAGTCACTTATCACTTATCACTTCCTATTGTTGCCAACCGCCGCCCAGCGCCTTGTAGAGTTGGACCAGCGATAATAACTGGTTGCGTCTCGTCTGGGCCAGACTCAACTCCGCGCTGAACAGCTCGCGATCCGCATCAAGGGCGCTGAGCAGGGTGTCCACCCCGCCCTCGTATCTCATGTGAGCCAGCCGCGACCGGTCTCGCAGCGTCGTCACCAACAATTCCTGCTGTGTACGAATCTCCCTCACCCTACGGTATTGGGCCAGCGCGTCCGACACTTCGCGGAACGCGGTCTGAATCGTTTGCTGATAAAACGCCAGCGCCAGTTCCTGCTGCGCCCGCGCAAACTTCACGTTCGATTTCAGCCGCCCGGCGGTGAAGATCGGCTGCGTCACCTCAGGCACGAAACTCCAACTCCGGCTCGCACCCGTGAACAGGCTCGAGAGCTGGCTGCTTTGAAACCCCAACCCACCCGTCAAACTGATCCGGGGGAAGTAGGCGGCCCTGGCCACATAGACGAGCGCGTGCTGAGCCACCAGGTTCTGCTCTGCGGCGCGAATGTCCGGCCGCCGCTCGAGCAATGAAGAGGGTAAGCCGGCCGGTACCGCTGGCAGTTCCTGTTGCCGGGTCAGAGATTGACCGCGTGGAATCGGCCCCGGGTTATTGCCAAGGATTAAACTGATCTGGTTCTCGGTCTGCTCGATGGCTCGTTCGGTATCGGGAATCGTCTCCGACGCCTGATAAACCAACTCCTCCGCCTGACGCACATCCAACGCGGTCGCCACGCCGCCTTGTTGCCGTAACCCGATCAGCCGCAGCGAATCCTGCCGGGTCGCGAGCGTGCGCCGGTCAATGTCGAGCTCGCTGTCGAGTTCGAGCAGGCTGAAATACCCTGTTGCGACATCGCCCACGACGGTCGTCATGACCGCCTTGCGGTCTTCCTCAGAAGCTCGCAACTCGGCCCGCGCGGCTTTGGTTTGCTGGCGCAGCCGGCCCCAAACGTCTATCTCAAAGGTAAGGAGATTCAACAGGACGCTGCCGAAAGTGCGCGTCCGACCGCCCGGGCCGAAAGCGCCGAACTGGCCGTTTTTGGACGTGCGCGTCGTCGTCAGGTCAGCGCCGGCCTCGAACTGCGGGAACTGATCGGAGCGTGCGAGGCCGAGGTTGGCGCGCGCCGCGTTGATGCGCGCGAGGGCCGCACGCAGATCGTAATTCTGGACCATCGCTGTCCTGACCAGCTTCTGCAGCTCTTGGTCTTTGAAGACCTCAAACCACTTGAGGTCGCCGATGGAAGCCTGATCAGTCGGCGCAAGAGCGCCGGCGCCGCGGAATGCGTCGGGTGTTTTGACGGGCGGGCGCTCGTACCTCTTTTGGCCGGCCGCGCCACCAGCCATCAGGCTAAGGACGATCACAGCCACGATAAATCGCTTCGTCATCGCTTCCTTTAGTCCCCCGCCGCCGGCTCCGGCGTGGGGGAACTGATTTCGGGCGTCTGTTTCCTGCTGAGCCTCGACGTGAGCTTCTCAACCAGATAGAAAGTCACGGGAATAATAAAAATCGCGATGGAGGTGGCGGCCAGCATCCCGACGATCACGACCGTGCCGAGGATGCGCCGCGCGCCCGCGCCTGCGCCTGAGGCAATCCAAAGGGGCGCGGATCCGAAGATGAAGGCGAACGAAGTCATCAGGATGGGCCGCAGGCGCAGGCGCGCGCCCTCGAGCGCCGCATCAATCAAGTCGCGACCTTTTTCCAACTCGGCCCTGGCAAACTCGACGATCAGGATCGCATTCTTCGCTGCCAGACCGATGAGCACGATCAATCCGATCTGAGCGTAGACATCAAGATCGTAGCCGCGCAGCCAGAGGCCGAGGAACGCGCCAAAGATCGCGATCGGTACCGTGAGCAGAACCGAGAATGGAAGGGACCAGCTCTCGTAGAGGGCAGCCAGGATCAGGAACACAAAGACCAGCGACAGGGCGAAGACAGTTGTCGTTGCTCCCGAAGCCCTCCTCTCCTGATACGAGAGGTCGGCCCAGTCGTAACCGATCTCGGGCGGGAGTGTCTGCTTCGCCACCTCTTCGAGAGCGGCCATGGCCTGCCCGGAACTGTAGCCGGGCGCGGCGGAGCCGATCACCTGTGCCGCGCGGTAAAGATTGAAGCGATTGGTGTACTCGGGGCCGTAGATTCTACGGGTCGTCAGAAGCGACGAAAGCGGGACCATTTGGCCATCGTTATTGCGCACGTAATACTGTTCGATGTCGCGGTCGCTGAGGCGCTCCTCTCCCTCCGCCTGGAGGAAGACTCTCCACTGCCTGCCGAAGCGGTTGAACTGGTTCAGGAAGAGGCCGCCGAAGTACGCCTGCAGCGTCTGGTACACGTCGGAGACGGCGACCCCCTGCTTGAGCACCTTGTCCCGGTCCACGTCGGCGTACATCTGCGGCACGGCCGCGGAGAACAGCGAAGTGACCCCGACGAGCTCCGGGCGCCGGCGGGCCGCGGCGAGAAACTTTTGCAGATTCTGATCGAGAAACTCGACCGACCCGCCGCTCCGGTCCTGGAGCCAGAACGAGAACCCTCCGGAGTTTCCCAGCCCCGGAATCGCCGGGGGACTAAAAAGAAACGCGATCGCTTCGGGCACTTCGCTCTGTAGCCTGACGTTGACGCTCTGGAGGATTTCCTGGGCGGTCTGCCGGCGCTCACTCCAGGGCTGCAACGAGACGAAGAAAAAGCCGTTGTAGGTCGCCGAAACTCGATTCAACAGGCTGAACCCGTTAATGGTGGTGTAGAATTGCACGCCCTCCGCTTGCTTGAGAATCGTCTCGACCTTGCGCGAGACCTGATCGGTCCGCTCGAGCGAAGCTGCCGGCGGGAGCTGGACGTTGAGAAAAAGGAAACCGTAGTCCTCTTCGGGCAGAAAGCTGGTCGGCAGCCTGTTCCCGAAGAGACCGGCCGCAACGGCAAATCCCCCGAGGATCAACAGGCCGACGACTGCTTTGCGGATGAGCGCACGGCTAAGACTGACGTAACCGCGCGTGGCCTTGGCAAACCCGCGATTGAACGCACCAAAGACCCGGGCCAGCGGGCCACGCGCTTCCTTGCGTGGCCGCAGCATCATGGCGGAGAGCGCCGGGCTGAGCGTCAACGCGTTGAAGGCCGAGATGACGACGGAGACGGCGATCGTGACGGCGAACTGTTTGTTCAAGCGCCCCTGGATGCCGCTGACGAACGCGACCGGGATAAAGACCGAGGCGAGGATGAGCGCGATGCTGATGACCGGGCCCGACACCTCCTCCATTGCCCTCAGCGTCGCATCGCGTGGGCTCATGCCTTCCTCGATATGGTGCTCGACCGCCTCGACGACGACGATCGCGTCATCCACGACCAATCCAATTGCCAGCACGAGAGCGAAAAGCGACAGCGTATTGATCGAGAACCCGAGCAGCGGGAAGACGGCGAACGTACCGACGAGCGACACGGGCACGGCGATCATCGGGATCAGCGTCGCCCGCCAGTTCTGTAAAAAGATAAAGACCACCAGGATGACCAGCACGATCGCAATCACCAGCGTCTGCACGATCTCCCTGATGCCTTCGGTCACCGAGCGGGTCGTGTCGAGCCCAATGGCGTAATCGAAATCGGCGGGAAACCGCTGCTTCAGATCCTCCATCGTCTTCTTGACTCCAGCGGCCACGGCCAGCGCATTCGACCCGGGCGCCTGAAACACGGCGATGATGGCGGCGGGCTGGCCGTTGAAGCGGGCGACCTGTTGATAGTTCTGCGCGCCGAGCTCAAGGCGCGCCACGTCCTTGAGCCGCACGACGGAACCGTCCGGGTTTGAGCGCACCACGATCCGGCCATCCAGTTGTCGATCAGATACAGATCGAACCGGTTTACCCGCGCCAGC
>CAYLJO010000246.1:0-8760 GCA_964383905.1 uncultured Blastocatellaceae bacterium | reverse complement strand
TTGACAGCGCTGGAGGCATCAGGGTTGAACCTGTGGGAGACGAAGTTGGTCGTCCTCTCGGCATGCGACACGGGACTGGGCGAGGTGAAGAACGGCGAAGGGGTGTACGCCTTGCGGCGGGCGTTTGTGTTGGCCGGGGCGGAGTCACTAGTGATGAGCCTATGGCCGATCAGCGACTACACGACGCGGGGGTTGATGACCAGCTATTACAAGAACCTCAAAGAGGGGATGGGGCGTGGCGCGGCGTTGCGAGCAGTGCAGTTGGAGATGCTCAAGCGCAATGGGAAGCTCCATCCGTTCTACTGGGCCAATTTCATCGAATCGGGCGAGTGGGCCGACCTGACCGGCCAGCGTTGAGAGTTTTCCACCGTGCCCGCCGCAACAGTTTCTCCTATCTTGTTTGTTCTTTATTTCCCTGTTTTTCCTCTGCGTCCTGCGGTGTCCTCTGCGGTTCAAATTGTTGTTTGCAGTTCGGTCACCAGAAAAATTGAGCCGCCGGTGAAATGTTTTCCCCGAAATCTCTTATCAAGGTGAGAACGGAAGGGTCAAAGGCTTAACCGGCAACTAACGACAAACTGTAAGCTTCAAGGAGAAAAATCATGATCACTTTCAAACTTAACAAACAGTCGCCTGTCAGATTCTGCCTCCTCGCCGCCATCCTACTGCTTGTGGCGCACACGGCCTCGGCGCAGATCACCATCGGCGGCATCACCATCTCTAAGCCGAAACGCCCGAACAAACAGCGGACCGAACAGCCTGCTACGCCGCAAGCGTCCGAGACCAGGAGAGACACGACCGGGGCGACAGCGCCGGCCGCAAAGGAAAGCGCCCCGGAACCCCAGGACGATGTTCGCATCAGCCTCTTCCTTAGCGATATTGGCAAGCAAAAGCGTGAAGTGGAGAGTTATAGCCCGGCCGACAAGCTTTACCTTGCGAGCCGCACGCAGGAAAATTTCCTGCTGTTGGCGGTTTCATTGCGTGCTCGCCAGGAATTCCTGACCAAGTGGAGTGCGACAAACGGGGTCAATAAACTTGGCCCGGCGCTCGACGGCCTCGCTTCTGCCGTCGCGACGAAGCTCCCGATTTACAAGCCGGATGCTTCCCTCTTTCGGTTCCGTGATCCGGTTGCCGAGAAACTCTTGATGAACAGTCTGAAAAACGGTGCGACCATCAAGATCCATCGCGTCGGCGTTGGCAGCGCGGGCTGGCTGATCCAGAAAGACAATGACGGACTTCCCAGCTACCGTTACAAGGATGCGAGCGTCTATCTGCGCAACAATGGCGACGATCACCCGTATTGCCACGTGATCTCAGTCAGGGTGAAGCAGGATTACGCTGGTGGCGGCACTTACAGCACCGAAACTTACCGGTCGAGCGCGGACGACGAACTGTTCGGCTGTCCGTAAAGCGGGGCTTTGGCTTCCGGTAGAAATTCCTGGAATCCCGAAACCTGCCGGGCCTAAACTGCGGCCGATGCCATACAATGGTACGCAGCCGTCACCGCCGCCGCCGAATGAACGAGACATGACCAAAGCGGCGGCGGTTGACCACGGGAAATATCCGGAACGAGCTACCCGGCAGATCCGCCGTTATTCTACAATCCGGCTTGAGAGCATCTTTGCCAAACGAACGGTTCATCCGACTCTGATCAACGCGTGAGTGTTGCTCGCCGGCTGAGATTCGGCATCCGGCGGGCCGAACGCATCGTAGGAGGAAAGCCATGTCTTCAGAGAGTAATCCCCTTCGGCCGGGGGGCAATTCAAAGAGGCTGGATTTTAGCGCCATCTGGAGGTCAGCATTGGCGCCGTTTATAGTCTGGGTGGCGGTGGTGATCATCCTGGTATTTGTCCGGCGCCAGCCGGGCGTGATCTGCATTACACCCCTCGCCTGGGTGATGGCCTGCTGGGTCGGCATGGCGTGTGTCGCACGCTCCCGCAGCGCGCAGAGGTCGGCCCGTTTGACGGAGGCCGCGCTGGCCGGCGGCCTCCTCGGCTTGCTGCAGGGCTTGCTCTTCATCGTCATCATGCCCGTTATGGGAGAGGTGAAACCGGAGGAACGGCAGAAAGCAGTATTACTGGGCGTGGCGATGATTGTTATTGGCGTGGTAGTGTCTGCCCTCCTGAGCCTGGCCGTGGGGGCCGGTCAGGACCGGCGGCGGACGGCGAAGTGACTGCCACCTTGCGGTCTGACTTACGAGCTGGGGATCAGGCGCCCGCTTAACGTCAGGCTTCTTCTTTATTCTTGAGGGCGGCAAATGATGAAAACGGGCCGGTTAATTTCTGCGGCGCTGATCCCGGTACTCATTGGTCTCTGTTTCGTCAAATGCTGGTCGCAGCCGGCTCTTTACATCCAGGCAGAACCAACTTCGCCCCGCCCCCCGGTAGAGATAAAGTTCCGTGAGATGCGTTTCGGCAAGCCGCCATTAGTCTACATGTTTTTCGACGTGGTGCTGCGCAACCATCGTGCTGAGTCGAGGTGGTTTCTGCTGCCCAGTAATCTTGGGACTGTAACGGCTGCCTCTCAAGGCGGAGTCGATACGTTAGAGGTGTACGCGCCCCGTGGCACGGGTCGCGTCCCTGTAGGTCGTTTTCTTGGCAGGGGCGGCTTCCAGGCGCTGCTCTTACCGGCCGGTGCTGAAGTGCGGTTAAGGCTCTTCCCCGTTTCGTTTTGGGGAGACCTGCCCGATCAGCTTCAAATAGAGGTCGTGACGGCAAAGCGTTTAACGGTCGGGGGCGAGGAGGCCGCAGTCTGGTTCGGGGTAGACCCGGCGACCAGCGTCAAAGCCGATATTGCCGAGAATCCCCGGAGCTGGACGCATGTTAGCTCGAGGTCCACACCTGATGGCAGAGAGGTGGCGGTGCTCGTTGAGGAAGATGACCGCATCAAGCTACAGGTTCCGCTCGGCGAAAAGAAGAAAGACCGGCCGCGGAATGCGAAGTCGGACAAGCTATCTGAAATATTCATACCAGGCGATTGCCGCGCTTCAACTCTGGTCGATCAACGGTTCTGAAAAGAGCCGTGAGCTTTCCGGTGAACCTCAAAGACATTTTTGCCCGCCACAATCGCGGCGTCCTGTTGGACGTCGTAGTCTTCGTGCTGAACCTCATTTTAATGAGTCTGCTGGCCAGGTATTTTGTCGAGCTTGTCCGGCTCGCCTCAGCCGGCGATGCGTTAGCCAGGCTTGCGCTCGGCCTCTATTTCCTGGGGATTTTCGTTCTGCCCGCCGCCGGCGCGGTGTTGAAGCGCTGGCACTTTCACCACCGGCGCAGCTCTCAACCAAAGCGCCGCGGCACGGCGGAAGAATAGAAGGCCGATCCCGGGGCCGAGGCGTGGGGCTGCTTGCTGAATCCGGCATTCTATTTAGCGGTTTCGATTTGTATTTCGACGGTGGTGGGAGTCTTATTAGGCGAACAGATTTTTGGTCCAGACTTCCACCAGAACGGCGCGATTTTCCTGCCATTCATCTTCGGCCTGCTGGCCTTGAGTATCATCCAGACGGTATTAGTCTATCGCTATTTCTCGCCGCCGAAAAAAGCCCCCGCCGGCGCGTTTTGGCGCGATCAAAGAAGCGCGCTTCTTGGCGACCTGTGCATCTTCCTTAATATGATTCTGTTTCAGGTGCTGTGGAACGTGATGACCTCCGGCCCGTTCGCCAGAGTAAAAGGCTTCGAGGATTTCGCCGGCAGGCTCTTCTTTCTTTGGTTTGTCTCGATACTGGTCTACTTCCCGCCGCGAATCTTTTATCTGGCGGAGGACATCAACCGCCCAGCGTCCTGGCTCACTACACTTCTCGCCAACTCGCCGGTCATTCTGCGCGTTCTCTTCGGCCTCAATTTAAACATCACCCGTTGAATCTGCAGGACCATCAAAGAGCACGGGTGACCACAGACTCTACCTCGCCAAACGGGGCGCCGCCATTCGCAGCAGCATTTGTGTTCCGGCCTCCAGCCTCAAATTTTTGGCCTTGGTATCAAAGACCGTGGCCGGGGGTGGATTCGTCAGCTGCCATGAGAGGGAAAGCCCCTCATACCCGACAGCGCCTTGAGAGTCCTCACGCAATAACGGAGACTCATCCATTCTCCCCTTAATATCTGCCGTGGCCACGGCGGCCGTGGAGCCGGCCTTGCTGCCCGGCTGCAATCCCCCCGCTCTGGTTGCGCTTCCCGCGCCCGCGCCGACCATATTCGGCTCCATGGAGTGCAGCATTCCGTAGGTGGGGTCGGAGGAAAGGGAGCTGTTCTGCGGCGGCGCCGCGACGGCGGCGATGATCGCTTTGACGGGTATTTCGACCCCATCTTTTGTCGCCACTTTGTCGATGACGATCGACAGCACCGATCGCGGAACACCCTGGCCTTTGATGCTGACTCCGCTGACGTGGCCCAGCACTTTAGCGCCTCTCGGGATGACCACCTCTCCATCGACCACCACATCGCTGATCGTTCGCAGGGTCAGCTCCTGGCCGGCGGTGGCGCTCTTCGACTCCACAGCTTTTGTGAGTACGGCGAATACCGTGCTGACCGGCGGGGTCGCGCTCCCGGTCTGCGCCATGACCGAAGCCGGAATGAGAAATATGAGCATCAGGAAGACGTCACAGCACTTATTCATGTCCCACTCCTTTCACGCAGGTATCTATCTGTCTTACCTCTCGGGTCCTGCAGCGGTTCAAATGTCCTAGGATGGCCGATCATACTCCACCCAGCCACTCTTTTGAAGGACCATTTAGCGGTTTTGCTTATTCTTTGTTCCCCTGTTTTTCCTCTGTGTCCACTGCGTCCTCTGCGGTTCAATTTTTTGTTTGCAGTAACGTCTTTATTCTTGATTGTATGTCGTGCTCAGCTATACTGTTGGGTTGTTCGGCGGGTCCTGCCCCGGCGGGGCTGACGCATCATCGATTTGAGGGGCCACAATGAAACTTTTAGACCGTATTTTTCCTTCTCGCGAGACCAAACCGGAGCAGACCACTCCGCAACAGGTCACGGAGGGTCAGCTCCCCGAGGGGCAGATCACAGAGGAGCAGATCGCGCCGGGCCTTTTCGAAAGACTCGCGCAGCGCGCCGCTGACATCCTGAAGACGACGTGGAGCCCGCCCCCGGGCGACTACCAGATCTCAGAGGAGGTGATTGAGTACGCGGCCGAGCGTGCGGTCGCGATCGTTCAATCGCGCGTCAATTTCCACCAGGACAACTCCGACTTGGTCGAGAAGACGGCGGCGCGCGCCGCCGAAATGGTCGCCCTGCCCGTTCCGGATTTCAACGACATGCCGCCGGAGGTCTTCGAGGCCCTCGTCAATCGCGTTCACGCTCGAATCGAGGTCCCACCGGCCGAGGTGACAGAAGAAACACTCCGCGAGCTGGAGCGTAGGGTGGTCGCCCAGGTCGCGCGCGAGGTGGTCGAACAGGTCGTCTGGGAGGTCGTGCCGGACCTGGCCGAGCTGCTGATTAAGCAGCGGTTGGAGGAGATTAGTTTCGCGCCGCCGCCGCCACCCGTCAGCGCACCTCCCAGGGAGGAGCCGGCACCGGCTACGCCTGGAGCCCCGGCACCACCGCCTCCCGTTACGCCGCCTCCGGCTGTGCCTCCTGTCGCCAAACAACCGCCACCGCCGCCGCCCGCTCCAGCCCGGGTAGAAGCGCAGAGGGAAACGCCGGAAGTCCCGGTCACTCCGCCGCCCCCGCCGCCCCCTGTTGTCGAGCCGCCCCCGGCGCCGCCCGTGAAGGAGACGGCCCCCCCACCGCCTCGGCCGGAGAGGGTCGAGCCGCCGAAGCCGGCCGCACCGCCACCGCCTCCCGTACCGGAGCCTGCCGCGCCCCCGCCGCCAGCGGGTGAAGCTCCGCAAGAGCCCCGCCGGTGGTCGCGGAGCGCAGACGCGCCTCTTCCCGTCGAGGTGGCAAACGATGAGCAGCGGCGTTGGCATCTTGATGCCCGCCGCTTCGCGCGTATTCTCGTCTCCGAGGTCAAGCTTTACAACGAGGAGAAGGTCAAGGCCGGCCTGGCCAGCTCGAATCTCTATGGCGCGCTCAAAGATGCGATTGACCGCTCGCGCGAGTCGTATGAGGCGCGCGTGAAGCCCGAGGTCAAAGCCTCGTACGACTACTTCCATAATGAGCTAGTGAATTCTCTCGCCCAGGGCGACCCGGCACAATTGGGTCCGAGTTATCCGGGTGAAAAGCGCACCGGCTAGCGTGAACAGCGAAGGAACGCGGGGTATAAGGGTTTATCATTATCTCGTTTTCCTCTGCGCCCTGCGGCGTTCTCTGCGGTGAATGATATACTTCGCCTATGATCAAAAAGCAGTCATCTAATAGTGTCGTCGTCGGGCTGGTACAGATGAGCTGTGCGCCTGAGCCGGAAGCCAATCTGGAGAAAGCGATCAAATACATCGGCGAGGCGGCGCGGAAAGGCGCAGGGATCGTCTGCCTGCAGGAGCTGTTCCGGTCACAGTATTTCTGCCAGAGCGAAGACGTGGAGAATTTCCAGTTGGCGGAGACGATCCCCGGCCCCTCCACCGAACGGCTGTCGGCCGTCGCCCGGGAGCACAGGGTCGTGATCGTCGCGTCGCTCTTTGAAAAGCGCGTCGCGGGGATCTATCACAATACGGCGGTGATCATCGACGCGGACGGCCGGATCGCCGGCAAGTACAGGAAGATGCACATCCCCGACGACCCGCTCTATTACGAGAAGTTCTATTTCACTCCGGGCGATCTGGGGTTCGGCAGCCACGACACACAGCGCGGGAAGGTCGGCGTCCTAGTCTGCTGGGACCAGTGGTTTCCCGAGGCCGCCAGGCTGACGGCCCTCTCCGGCGCGCAATTTCTCTTCTACCCGACGGCGATCGGCTGGCTGCCGAATGAAGGGGAGGAGATGGACCTTGCCCAGCACCAGGCGTGGGAGACGATCCAGCGCGGGCACGCCATCGCCAACGGCTTTTTCGTGGTCGTCACCAATCGCGTCGGCCAAGAGGGCAAGCTTCGCTTCTGGGGCCAGTCATTTGTGGTCGATCCGTTCGGCCGCATCATCGCCAGGGCTTCCGCGGACAGGGAAGAGGTCCTGATCACCGAGTGTAACCTCGATGATATAGACCGGACGCGCCAGAACTGGCCCTTTCTGCGCGACCGTAGGATCGAGTCGTACGACGGCCTGGCCTACCGCTTTTTGGAGACGAAACCAGACCGGCGATGAGATCCAGGACACCGGCCGAGATCGGCTACCGCATGCCCGCGGAGTGGCGACCGCATCACGCGACCTGGCTCGCCTGGCCCAAAGACCCCCTCACGTGGCCCGACCGTGTGCCACAGGTCGAAGAGATCTTCCTGCGGATGATCGCCGCCATCTCTCCTCACGAGACGGTCTGCGTGCTGGTGGAGGACCGGGAGGTCGAGCAGTCCGTCAGGCGGCGGTGCGATTTTCCCGGAGCCGAGAACGTACGCTTTCACCACATCAGCACCGTTGATTCCTGGATTCGCGACTACGGCCCTAACTTCATCATCTGCGGTGAAAGTGAGCTGGCCTACAACGATTGGATCTTTAACGCCTGGGGCGACAAGTATGAAGAGCTGAAAAAGGACGATTTGGTTCCGCGGCGGCTGGAGAGCGTGCTGAAGGTACCTCGCTTTGAGCCGGGGATCGTGCTGGAGGGGGGCTCGATTGAAGTTAACGGCGCGGGTGCGGTGATGACTACAGAGCAGTGCCTGCTCAATCCGAATCGGAACCCGCGGCTCGACCGCTCAGGGATTGAGCGGTATCTCAAAGACTACCTTGGCGTGGAAAAGGTCTTGTGGCTGGGCGAAGGCATCGTCGGCGATGACACCGACGGCCACATCGACGACCTAGCCCGCTTCGTCTCGCCCACAGTGATCGTCTGCGCCATCGAGGACGATCCGGCGGACGCGAACTATGAGCTTCTCCAGGACAACTACCGCAGGCTCCGGCACGCTGCGGATGCGCATGGTAATAAGTACGAGATCATCACACTCCCGATGCCGGGATTCGTCGGCGGTCGTGAAGAGCGGCTGCCCGCCAGCTACGCCAACTTTTACATCGCCAACAACACCGTTCTCTTACCCGTCTTTGGGCATCCCAACGACGCCCGCGCCCGAGAGACTCTCCAAAAATTATTCACCGATCGAAAAGTCGTCCCAATCCACTGCGAGCCTCTATTGTGGGGAATGGGAACCATTCACTGCGTAACCCAACAGCAGCCAGCCGTCTCTTCCTAATCGCCATCCCTAATCAACCCGAGTCATGAGTTGGGACATGCCGTCTATCGTTTCGCTCAACTGGCGCCCGTCTTCTCAGTCCACAGCCCCAGCGGGGCGGAATGTTTATAGTCCTAATGGCGAATAAGAAACCCTAGCTCCGAATGCCGACGTGCTCGAATATTTTAACGGCTGCGCCAGGTTGCCGAACGCCGCCCCTTACCAGACACAGATCAACCATGAATTAAGAGCCATCATGGCGCGTGATTCCGGCAATCTTTACGAGATCCTTCTTAATGACGAGCGGTTCATCGCTGCTGTCGCCGATCGCGTGAAGGGAAGGTAAACCGGCTATCCGTTTGTGGGATTGGTAGTCGTCTAGGTTCGCGGGGCGCTTCCATGTTCATTTGAGTGTGGCCCCATTGAAGCAAAGTAAGACGAGCCCGGAGAAGTCAGTAACGACCAGCGCATTCGCCGGCAGTCTGTTTTAATTGTGCTTACTTAAGACTTGCCGTTGCGCCCTTCGCGGATGATGTCAATCAGGGCATCTAATCTCCGGTCAGTGTGC
>CAYLJO010000245.1:0-8863 GCA_964383905.1 uncultured Blastocatellaceae bacterium | reverse complement strand
AATGGATAAAGTCGAGCTAAGATAAATGCCGCTTCTTCAAGTTTCCGATCTGAGTTCTTCGGCAAGTTGATCATGAGTATAGCATCAAGTGGTAATCGGCTGCGGAGTGTGGACGCGCTGCGTGGGGCTGCGGCGATCGGCGTTGTTCTATACCATATTGTTGGGCCAACCCCCGGCGTCGAGGCGGTCGGCCTGGCGCGCTTGTTCGCACTATCCTCGCTCACCATCCTTTCATTAGGATACGTTGGCGTTTTTCTTTTTTTCGTCATCTCAGGTTTTTGTATTCATCTGCAGTGGGCCCGAGCCGCAGCCGCCGGTAAAAGTCAGGAGATAGACTTCATCAGATTCTGGAAGCGCCGCTTGCGCCGGCTGTACCCGCCTTATCTGATCGCGCTCGCTCTCTACCTGACCGTCGCTTTTTTGACGAGTGACGTTCGTTTCACGCCATTTTACTGGTGGGATACGTGCCTACACCTGCTCATGCTTCATAACCTCGATGCGCGCACTGCCTACAGCATCAGCGGAGTGTTTTGGACGCTCGCCATTGAAGAGCAGTTATATCTTGCCTACTTTTTATTGCTCTTCCTGCGCAAGCGCCGGGGTTGGGCCCACACCCTGTTAATTTGCGGGGCGGCGCGGGCGATCTGGTTCGTGATGAGGCAATACCTGCATCGGAAATTTCACTTCGAGATTCCCGTCACGGAAGCTGCCGCGTCACACTGGCTGACGTGGGCACTGGGCGCGGTGAGCGTGGAAGCCGCTGTCGGGTTGATCCGGCTTCCCGGATGGTGCCGCGATTTTCGCCTGGGGTTGCTCACGCTCCTGTCCGCGGCCGGCATTACTTATGCGCTACGGCATACGGAAGGTGCTCTGCACGACGGGGCCTGGCTGCTGCTTCATCCGGTCTGGGGTGTAGGTTTTTTTATTGTGCTTAACTACGCCGTCGCCTGTGAAAGCCGTTGGCGTATGAGAATGCGCGCACCCCGCTTGATCAGGGGTCTGGCGGCTGTCGGAGTCTTCTCTTACTCCCTCTATCTAACGCACCAACTGGTCATCATGGAGTCGTATAAATTCAATTTCCTCGGTCTACCGGAGAGGCTGACGGGTTTAATTGTGATGACGCCATTGAGCCTCGCCTGCGCCTGGCTGTTCTTCCGGTTCTGTGAGAGGCCTTTTATGCCCCGGCATGCCCTTACCGCACCGCCCCCAGCAGTTAATGATAGCATAGCCGGTAGCGCCACCGGGTCGGAAGGACAATTTAATTGGAGGCGCACCCGGTATCATGAACAACAGATTTTGGGTGAAGAGGTTGGGCGCCCTTAGCCTTGAGTCCAATGATCACTCCACCGGTATGCCAAAATGGCGCTCCCCTTGGAGCAGAGGTCCGGACGGGTAGGTTCTGAGCGTTGCTGACGGGTTGAAATAATAACGGAGGTGCTATCGATGTACGTACGTCAAGTTGATGAGCTTACTTTTGACGGTGCTATGGTTGTGCTCCAAGGTGCGCTTGCTAAGGCTAAGGCGGTCGGTGTACCGCAGTGCATTGCCGTTGTCGACACGGGCGGCAATCTCCTGGCTTTTGCGCGGATGGACAACGCCAAAGTGCTGAGTCAATTTTCGGCCCTTCAAAAAGCCGTCACGGCCGCCTCCTCGAAGGTTCCGACGGGCGGTCTGCCGGAAGAGTTCGGGATCAAATTGTCTTTAGCCACGGGGGGCAGGTTAGTGAACTTGCAAGGTGGTTTGCCGATTATAATCGACGGCAAGGTTGTTGGAGCTATTGGTGTTGGTTCGGGAACGGCGGAACAGGATATCGAAGTGGCACAGGCAGGAATAGAAGCTTTAGAGCAAGCCGCGAAGTGAGCTAAGAGAACGCCCTTCCCTTAGGCGTGCGCCTCATCAGCAACAGTACTGCGGGCCGCGCGGCCCACGGTACTGTTGCGTGGACCGTAAGTAATAAGAATAAGAATTCAACTTTGCAACGAGCTCCAGATGAAAGCAAAAGCCTGTTCACTTCGGGACAAAAGGAAAGACCAGCCGTGATCGCCCGGGGCGAGCTTGAATTCGTGTTTGACTCCGGCCGCAGTCAGCGCCGCGTCAAGCTGCTTGTTACCGGCATCGAAGCCGTAACGGTCTTCCGTCCCGACATCAAAATAGATCTTCAGATTTTTGATCCCGGGGGCGTTTACCTTCGCGAGGTAGAGCGGATTGTTCTCCTGAAAGAACGAGGAGTCAGGCGGGTCGCCGAAAATTTTCGCCGCCATTTCGTAACGATATTTCCCGCGCCTGTCCGTGGGCGATGACGGCGGTTTCGGCAGCTCGTCGAAAAGCGCCGCCGAATGCGCGGCGACGGCCGTGAATAGCTCCGGGTGCTTGAAAGCGATCACCAGCGCGCCGTATCCGCCCATCGAGATCCCTGCGATCATGCGCGCGCGCGCCGTCCCCAACGTGCGGTACGTCTGGTCTATGAATGGCACAAAGTCTTTGACGATGGCGTCCTCATATCGCGTCCCATCCTTGGCGTTGAGGTAGAAACTGTTGGCGCCGTAAGGGATCGCAACGATGAACTCACCCACACGGCCTGCGGCGCGCAACTCTTCGAGTTTCGCTTCGACGCCGCGACCCTCCCAATCGCGCTCGCTGTTAAAGAGTCCATGAAGGAAGATGACCAGCGGGTAACGTCGATTCACTGCTTTGTCGTACGAGGGTGGAAGGGAGATCGCGTAGTTGACATCGCGGCCCAAACTCGCCGAGTGAAAAGTCTTATATTCAACGCGCCCTGAGTTTTGCGAGGTGACCGCCATATTCTGCGCGAGTGCCCCGGATTCGGTAGAGACATTCGCCGGCGCGGGTCGAAAACTAACCGAGCAGGCGAGCAGCATCGACAGCACAAATCCGGCCGCGAGCCGCGATACCGGGCGGAACCCGCTTACCAGAAGTATCTTGTTGAGCCCCATATTCTTCAAACATTCGAGACCGGTTACGCCTTCGGTGAAGGGTTGGAGGGAAAGTGATTTAAGCCGAGACGGGCAGCGGTTCGGTCGCTGAGGTCGATCATCGCGGCAGCATTGATCGCGGCGGCGATCGAGATCGTCTCGCTAATCTCTTCCTTCGTGGCGCCGAGAGCCAGCGCCTTTTTCATGTGACCGTCGATGCAGCCCTCACACTTTGCCACCAGCGAGGCGGCGAGTGAGATTAATTCCTGCACCTTCGGATCAAGTACACGTCGCTCCGGCGTGTAGTAGAGCTCCTTGTAATACGCCCCATAGACCTTCTTCATACGGGGCTCGAGCATCGAATAGGATGTCGAGGGCTCCTGGGCCGCAACCGGAATTAAGTTCTCGGCCGTTTCGACGGCCGTCCCGGCTATGGTGGCAGAGAGAGCTGCCGGCAGCGGCTCCATCAACTCTTTGTCGTCCATTTAACATTCTCCTGTGAGCAAATGTTGTTTCAGGGGTTCACTGCAGCATCAGCTTTTCGGTAAGCGTACGGTCTCCGTAGTGAAACTTAATGGCCACGGTCGAGTCGCCCGTCTTGTCCAGGTTAATCACGAGGTGGTCAACCATCGGCGCGCCTTTATCAAAAGTTACCGGCTTCTGGGTGATGACGGTAGCGTCTTTTGGAGTATCGGTGAAGACATCGCCGGCCTTGAGGAACGTGCCGTTTTCCGGTTTGAACGAAGCGATTGAGAGCTTCATCCCGTCCGGGTTAGAGTTGCCCTTGGGCGTGATAATCATGACGTAATCGCCTGGCTGAAGAGTTTTTCCATCGTAGGTTGCCTGCGTGGCGAGTGTCAAATGGGCGATCGGCCACGTGCGGTTGCTATAATAGCGATCACCGCCCTTTTCCATGTAACCGAAGGTCGCCTCGCCGAACGGCAGATTAAGATATCGGACTTCCACCGCGTTCTTCGTCTGGCCGAGGTCCACCGCCGAGGTCTGAATCGTGGTCAATTTACGCTTATCCGTTTGCTGCCACGCGGAAGCTTCCGCGCTGTTGGAGACCGGCGCCGCGCACGCCAGAGAAAAGCCGGCCGCCGCCAGGGCGGTATAAATTAGCGCATAAGGGAGTGACGTTTTGAGGGCTCTCATTTGATGGTTTCCTTTCCGAAAAAATAGATGTTTGCTGTTTGATTCGCGTCCGGTTCTCTTCCTGATACGTGACGGACTGCAATTCGGTTTCAGGGTGATGAAGTTTCCTGCGACTCCGCTGACTGTAAAAACGCGCTGACCGCCCTGATATAATCCTCCGGCGCGGCGTCGTAAGCATGACCGTGCGTCGCGCCGACGACGATAAAACTACTTTTCAGTGGATTTTTCGCCGCGGCGTAGAGCGGTTGCAGAACAGTATCGTTCGGCATCCGCCGGTCGGCCGTCCCGCCGATGAAGAGAATCGGCTGGGGGATTGTTCTCACCGCCTTCAAGATGTTGAAATCCGCGGGGGCAAAATTCATCCGCCAGGCGGTGAACTTTACCAGCAGCCAGGCGAAAGGAAAAGTTGGCAGGTGAGCCAGACCGAGATGGTGATAGACCGTATCGCTGAATGAAAGAAAGCTTGATTCGGCAACGACGGCCAGAATATCCGAGCCGGATTTTGCCGAGGCTTCCGCGGCGGCTAGCAGCGTCGCCGCCGCACCCATCGAGACGCCCATTAAAACGATCTTATCGCCGGGGGCGTGCTCGCGCACAAAATCCATCGCCCCCAGCACGTCGTGGCGTTCGTCGAATCCGAGGGTTGAAAACTCCGCCGGGCTCTGTCCGTGACGGCGCAGATCATAAAGCAGGACGCCGTAGCCCAGTTTCCAGAGCGCAACCCCCCGATCAAGCATTTCATACCGCGAGCGAAATAACCCGTGCGTCATAATGATCGTGACGGGGTGGGTGCGCGACGCAAGGTGCCACCCGGACAAACGATTCCCGTCCGATGAATTGAACGCGACATTATCGAACACCGCGCCCAAGGCGGCGGGCGTGTCCGTGCGCCTTCGCTCGTCGGGCCGCGTCCCGGCTTTCGTGATCGCCAGGCTTAACAGCATCGGTAGGCCCACAAAGATCAATAAGACAAGTCCGAGCGCAAGGCCGCCGACCCACCGCACCGCGCGCCTTCTGCGGAAACGTGTGGGATATAACTTTCCCTCCGGTGAGGCTTGTTCATGCGGGTCCTGCATCAGCCGGACCGTGAGCCAGGCCCCAACGGTCAGCAGGGCGCACAAAGCGCCGACGCTCACCAGCCCGTACCTGAGGTACAGGAATCCGTTGATCGCGACCGCCGCCGCAATGCCTAATTGCGATGCCCCGTTGCGCAAAGCGATATAGGCCGGGCGCTCGGCGGGAGCGACCAGTTCGGTGATCAGGGCCTGCAGGGGGGCGATACGGAGCGCGGCGAGGAATGCTGTGACACCAATTATGGCATGCAGTCTCGTGCTCCATGCGAAAGTAGGCAGCGCCAAAAGCAGCGCGATCATCCCGAGGCTGGCATCTACGGCGACCCGCCGTTTACCGAAACGGTCGGCGAGAAAGCCTCCCAAGGCGCCACCCACGACCGCGCCCGCACCCGCCAGCGCATAGACGAAGCCCACTTCCTTAGTCCCCGCATGAAAGGCATCGGAGAGCCACGTTCCCAGGTAGGTCGTGAAGCCGACGAGACCGCCGGAAATGAAAAACGCGCTGACGATGCCCATCCGCGTTGACCGTGAGCCCACCGCCAGTCTCCAGAGCGAGCCCACGGATCCGGATACATTCCGACCCGCTGCCGGCTCGGTGCTCGGCCGGTGACCCGTGATGGCGCTCTCCGGCGTCGAGGATGGCAACGGAAACAGGTGTACGAGAAGACCGGCGAGGGCAACAAGAGCCGCCGACAGCATGAATACCCCGCGCCACCCGTAAAGACCTGTCAGGAACGTGCCCAGGGGAACGCCGAGCACCGGCGCAAGAAAATAACTGATCGCCACACCGCTCATTTGCTTGCCGCGATTCGCGTAAGAGGAGGCGTTGGCGAGCGCGGCGATGGCCAGCGCTGAAATGAGGCCGCCCGCCGACCCGGCCACTGTGCGCGCCATGAAGAAAAAAGAGACGTGGGGCGAGAAGGCGGCGAGCAGGCTTGCGGCGACAAAGATCACGGCGGCCAGCGGCAACCAGGTGAGGGGTCGGATGCGCTGCGAGTAATAGCCGAGGAGTAGCGCGACCATCGCGGCGGCAATGGCATAGGCCGTAACGCTGCTCGCCACAACCGTCTTAGGGACGGATAGCCCGGCGGCGATCTGGGGCGTGATTGCGGCGACGACCTGTGAATCGATCAGGGCCACCAGGATCAGCAGGCAGGTGGCCAGCGCGGGCAAACTTGAAGCCTCAATTTTTCGTGTCGAGTCGGCGACAGGTGTGGCCATAGGGTAACCGGGATCAAAGACTAAATGCGAGAGAGTTGTGACGCGCCTAACGCAGCCTTATACGGAACTTTATGATTTGAAGTTTCGCCACCCGTGAAGCGAAAGCACGCGTGCGGCCCCGGCCGCTATTCTTTGCTGATTTACCGGTGTCGGGCAGGAGCAGCCTCCCGTCAATTCCCCTTCCTCACTTCATCCCGACGGCGAACTGCGTCCAGGGCTCGGTTTTCATATCGCGGAGCAGGCCCCGCATCCACTCATACTCCGGGTGCTCGGCGAGGAATTTGCCGGCAATAAAGTCTTTCCCACACGGGCGGCCCATGGCGGCCCAGAACTGCATCTTCTCGGCCATCCGCCCGTCGATGGCTTTCGCCTGAGCCGTCCCGCCGGGAAAATATTTGCCCCAGTCCCACTCCGGCACGCCTCTGGGCGAAAGGTCTACGCAGCCGCAGAGTGTCCGCTCGTCCGGGCCTTCCCTCCCCTCAACCACTTCATAAACGTCCCCCTCCGCCGACTTGGCCGCTTCGATATCGATGACGCCCCTATTCTTAGCCACCAGTTGCTCCCAACGGGCTTTCCGCGCGTTGGGGGAATTCCGCCGGTTGTTAACATCGAAGCTCGTTTCTACTTTCGTTAGCTGAGGATCGACCGGGAAGTTTGACCCGACGAAATACCCGTCCCTCGTCCGGCGCAAGCTATGTTCCTTGAGGCCCAGCTCAAACAGCGCAATCTCGCCCGTCTTGTTGTCGCCGATCAACCAGTCGTTGGCATAGCCCCCGTTGTTGCCGTCCAGCATGATGCGCACATAGTCGTCGATCGAGTTGCTATACTGAAGGGCCTTACGCGAGCGATAGAATTCCGGTGTGCCCCGCGGATCAAACAGCTCGAACCCGGTGATGGTCGTCTCGGTAATCATCATCCCGGCCGAGTTGACGCCAAAATCATCGTCGCTCGTAATCACCCCCGGCAACCCATCCATCAGCATCCGGTAGCCGCTCGCCGGTTTGAGATCAAAGATAATGTTCCACCGCGACCCGACCACATAATTGGTCCAGTTGTTATGGCCCATGACGATGCGGTGATCTTTTGTGTAACTGCCGGTGGCGATAAACGCGCTGCAATTGCCGGGGCTGTGCGTTGAGGCGGCGCGCCCCTGCTGCTTGTCGAGCCAGGGCACGTAGTAATAAGGCAGCTCTTCGAGGGCGTTGAGGGCAACGACGTCCCAGCGATCGAGCCGGACGCCGCGGGCGGTCGAGCCGGCGACGATGCCATCAATCTCGCGCTGAAACTCGGCATCTATTTTCGGCCAGAGTATTCGTTCGGAAGCTTCACGGTAAAACTGCCAGTCGTGCCTGGTCGTATGCTGTAGAAAGGGTTTAAGCACACGCAGCAGATCTTCGATCTCCGGCGCCAAAAGGTATCCGTGTTGAAAGCCGAGGCGACCGGGCGGGCCTTCCAGGTGGACGTAAATCCACCCCTTACGCTCGAAGCGATAGCTTCCCTGAAGCTGCTGCCTGGCTACGACATCGAATCCGAAAGCACCCGGCGCGTTGTACCCGGCAAAAAGGAGGGTCGCTAAAATTAAGAGGATGGGTGATGGGTGTGACTTCATAGCCGCTCCGGAGTTTTAACCCGTGATGGTGATTTATTGGCGCCCCTGAGAATGCGTATGTAAGAACTTCGGTTTGTCGGTTAAAAGCGCGACGCCTAAGAATACTATAAGAATGGCCAGAGCCAGGTAGATCACTATGATCCTGACGACTTCGAGTCGCGAACCAGAACGCACCTCTTACCTCCCGCGGCAGTGACCCGAACCCTATCACGGCCGGTCCCCAAAACCGCTTACACTGCCCGGTGCGCGCGCATGCGATCGGCGATCTTGCTGCTGTGCTTATCCGCCTTGACGGTGATGCGCTGGACATAAACGCGCGTGGTGGCCGCGTTCTCATGATCAAGCGCTTCCTGCGTGTCGCTGAAGCTGCCGGTCTCTTCCGCCACGATGCGGGCGAAAGTATGCCTCGTCTGATGTAGATGAATCTGCTCGATCGCGGCCCGCTTTGCGTAGAGTTTCAGGTTGTCGGCGAAGGCCCTGGAGGTCAGCGTCGCGCCCGGTGATCCGGCGCGGTCGTGACGTGTCCAGAGTGGCCGGTCTGAGTTCAGCACGTTCTTTCTGCCCGCCGCTGCCAGGTAGTCAAGCAGGGCTTCTTTGGCCGCCGGGTCGCTGACTTCCCTGCCCGTGTACTTTCCGCCCTTGCGCCGGTACCTGATCAGCATCTTTTCGCCTTTGAACTCAAGGTCACGGCCCCTCAAGCTCATCACCTCATTGCGCCTGAGCCCTGTCAGGAAGTAGAAGATCAATAGCGCGTAGTCCCGCTTACCGATGATCGAGCCTCGGTCGGCCTGCTCTTTAACGACAGCCAGCAGCCTGTTCATCTCATCGTCGGTCAGTGCCTTGACGGATTCAGACTGGTAAGGGTGTGGACA
>CAYLJO010000244.1:0-8864 GCA_964383905.1 uncultured Blastocatellaceae bacterium | reverse complement strand
TAGGTGTCAATTGCTTGTGTGAGGCGTGGAGCCAATCATGACTAATGAAGTTGAAGAGGGCGGGATTATTTCTCTCATGAGCCGGTATTCAGTGGCGGAGAGTGCCGAGCGCATCATGGCCGCTCTGCGAGCCAAAGGGATCACCATCTTCGCCGTGATCGATCAAAGCGCGGAAGCGGAGAAGGTGGGCCTCACGTTGCGGCCCACACGATTGATCATCTTCGGTGATCCGAGAGCCGGTACCCCGTTGATGGAGGCCGCGCCCTCGCTGGCGATTGACCTGCCGCTGAAGGCGTTAATCTGGGAAGGCGCAGGCGGGGAGGTGCAGGTCAGTTACAACAGCCCGAGGTACTTGCAACGGCGGCACGGATTAGCGCGAGAGCCGTTCGTGGGAGTAGGCGCTTTATTATCACAGGCGATCGAATAAACGGAAAGGGCTTCTCATTATAAGCTAACTATTGTCGTCCCATTTTGGTTACTTGATTGTCGAACTTTACAGGAGGAGAAATCCTATGAACGCGGAAACAACTGTCGGAGCCGTAAGAAAAGCCGGCGGATGGTCGATGCTCTGGGGCATCCTGATGCTTATCTGCGGTATTCTGGCCATCAGCCTGCCTCTGGCGTCTTCGATCGGACTTGTCATTGTGCTTGCCTGGTTAATTCTGTTCACGGGAATTTCACATCTAATCTTTGCCTTCCACTATCACAGCGTCGGCGGAGTCCTTTGGCAGGTGCTCCTCGCCATTGTCTACGGGGTCGCCGGAATTTATATGCTAATGAACCCGCTTTTGGGCGTGTTCTCTCTAACCCTGGTCCTGGCGGTATTTCTTCTCTTCGAAGGAATTTTGGAACTGGCTCTTTACTTTCGCATCCGAAGGGTGCGGCACGCCGGTTGGGTTCTGTTCGACGGTATCGTTACGCTGATCCTCGGGATTTTGATCTGGGCGCAGTGGCCATCGAGTTCCGTCTGGGTGATTGGAACTTTGGTGGGAATCAGCTTAATATTTAGCGGCATCTCAAGGTTTATGCTCTCGTTCGCTGTTCGCGATATTAGTTCAGCCTCAGCGTAACCCACGTCTAATCACGATCCTGTTCCAGAGACGGGCGCTATTCATCCAAGCGGCTACAGCCTCACGCGACCTGGTCAACGTCGTGTGAGATCCTCTACTTCTCTTGATGAGGATCGCCGTCTTTGTTGTCCTCGCACTCCGTTGTCAACCGCCGGGAAACCTCGACCGTGGCTGCGGACTATCGGAGTAAGGTATCGGATCACCGCGTGGCGACTGGGTAGTGCGCCATTTTCACTGTTGAATGAAAGAAGAGTGGCGGGCACAGCAAAATATAGTAGGTTCGGGCAAGATTTAGAAAGAACCGCACAGCCCGTGGCGACTACAATGATAAGGTCAAGTGAGTTGAAGTGCACTTTGTGATTTGGCTCCGAATCGGGGCGTTGATAGATACCGGCTCAGAATTTCAAACTGACCCGGTACGGAGAAATACTATGACTACACCCACAAACCATCCTGATGTCGTCCTTGTCGGTGCGGGCATCATGAGCGCTACGCTGGCAGTGATCTTAAAAGAACTTGATCCCGGCCTCAAAATAGAGATCTACGAAGTCCTGGGCAGCGAGGCGCAGGAGAGCTCGAATGCCTGGAACAACGCCGGCACCGGCCATGCGGCACTCTGTGAGTTGAACTACACCCCACAGGAAAGTGACGGCAGCATTGACATCTCAAAGGCTCTGCAGGTCAACACCGAGTTCGATCTTTCCCGCCAGCTCTGGGCCTATCTGGTGAAAAAGGGGGCGATCAAAGACCCGCAGTCCTTTATTCATCCCGTACCCCACTGCAGTTTCGTGCGCGGATCGGAGAATGTCGCGTTCCTTAAAAAACGCTTCGCGGCGCTCTCTGCCCATCACTTGTATCACGGGATGGAATATTCCGATGACGAGAAGCAGATTTATGAGTGGTTCCCGCTGGTGATGGAAGGCCGCGACGTGGGCGAGGAAGTTGCGGCGACGCGCATGGTGACCGGCACGGATGTGGATTATGGCGCCCTCACCAAGGTTCTCCTCGATTCCCTGCGGGGTAAGGAAGGGTTCTCAATCCACTTTTTCTATCGCGTCCAGGATCTGCGCCGCGACGGGGATCTATGGAGTGTGCGGGTGAGGGATGAGAAAAGCGGTGAGCACTGGGATGTCCAGGCCAAATTCGTTTTCCTCGGTGCCGGCGGCGGCTCGCTGCACCTGCTGCAAAAATCCGGGATCCCCGAGGGGCGGGGCTACGCCGGGTTTCCGGTGAGTGGAATCTGGCTTCGCTGCGACGACACGGAGGTTGCTTCCCGCCACAACGCCAAGGTGTACGGTAAAGCCGCCGTAGGGTCACCGCCGATGTCCGTCCCGCATCTCGACAGGCGCCACGTCGAAGGAAAGGTATCTCTGCTGTTCGGGCCCTACGCGGGCTTTTCGACGAAGTTTCTCAAGCATGGATCCTACCTGGATCTCTTCGGCTCCATCGATCCGGAGAATTTACTGCCGCTGCTGGCCGTCGGCAGGGATAACCTGGCTCTCGAAAAGTATCTGGTAGGACAGGTGCTCGAATCCTCAGAGGAGCGGTTCGCCGCGCTCCGCGAGTTCTATCCAAATGCAAAGCCGGAGGATTGGAGGGTCGAAGTAGCAGGCCAGCGCGTGCAGATCATCAAAAAGGATCCGACCCAAGGCGGCATTCTGGAATTCGGCACGGAGCTTGTGAGTGCCGCCGATCGCTCCATCGTGGCGATGCTGGGCGCTTCGCCTGGTGCTTCCACGGCCACGTGGATCATGGTTCAAGTCATCGAGCGCTGTTTCCCGGAAAAATTGAAAGAAGGAGGATGGTCTCTCAAACTGAAGGAAATTATTCCTTCGTACGGTCAATCGCTTGTCGAGAATGCGGCCCTTTGCCGGCAGGTGCGGGCCGAGACGGCGGCCGTTTTGAAGATCAACGACATAGGACAATGATCCGAGCATATCGTCTCTATACTGGTCCTGACGGAAATTCCCACGTGGTACGTGGGAGCGTGAGCGGGGGCGCATTGGTCGAAGCGGAATCTATCCTCTTCAAGGAGACGCCAGCACATTCATCGTTTGACTGGCACAACGATCCCGTCCCTCAATACGTCATTACGTTGGCTGGTGTCCTGGAATTTACAACGGTCGGCGGCGAGACATTCACGATCCATCCGGGTGATGTCCTGCTGGCGGTGGATCACACGGGCTCCGGCCATAAGTGGCGTTTAATCAACGACGAGCCATGGAAGCGGGCTTACGTAGTCTTCAAGGAAGGCGCGGATACTCATTTCATACCGGATCACGCATAAAGCATGCTTGATGGATCAGTGTTGGTCAAACGGACGCCAATCTCCAAAAAGCGATCGCTTTTTGAGAGTAAGGTTTGGGTGTACGGTGATGAGTTTGCAGGAACGGTCCGATCTCGTCCTCGCCTTCGCTCGAGTGTTGCACGTCAATGGCCAGTCCACGGACGAGACGCTGGCGGCAACCGAGCGGCTCGGCAACAAGCTTAATCTCTGCGCCAGGGTCATTCTTCGTTGGGGAGAGCTGGAACTTCAGGCCGGAGACGGGGGCGCCAGAATCGTCTCGGTTGCGGTGGTCGATCCCACCGGGGTGGATATGGAACGCGTGGCCGAGGCCATGCGGGCAATCGATGAGGTCGGCGCAGTCCGGCTTGCTCCACCTGCGGCACTGAAGGCGATCAGCGCGATTTCGCATCTGCCGCCGGCGCCGACCTGGCTGTTCACGCTCGCGGCGGCGGCGTGCGCGGCGGCACTGTCGGTGATCTTTGGCGTCCAGCATGTCACTTCAGTTCTGATTATAGTTGCCAGCGCGGGGATCGGTGCCGTTCTGCGTCGCGCCCTGGCGCACTACAGCGCTAACCCACTGCTGCAGCCGTTCTGCGCGGCACTGCTGGCTGGCGTCATCGGCGCGCTGGCAGTTCGCTATCAACTGAGTTCGCCCCTGCGCCTCATCGCCGTCTGCCCATGCATGATCCTGGTGCCGGGGCCGCATGTGCTCAACGCCATGATGGACCTCGCCGCGGTGCGCCTACCTCTCGGCGCCTCCCGACTAATCTACGCCGGCCTGATAATTCTGGCGATCTCAGCCGGACTGCTCCTTGGACTGGGTCTACTCAAGGTCTCCCTGCCGGTGGAAGAGCCCGGCAGACCTGTGAGCCTATGGCTCGACATGATCGCCGCCGGCGTCGCCGTTGCCGCCTATAGCATATTCTACTCGACGCCCTTGCGTATGCTGGGCTGGCCGGTCGCGGTCGGAACCCTGGCCCATGCCCTGAGGTGGTGGGCACTGGCGGCCGGCGCAAGCGTCACGACCGGCGCGTTCGTGGCCTCTCTGGTCGCCGGGCTGATCCTCACCCCGGTCGCCCACCGTTATCACCTGCCCTTCGCGGCCGTCGGCTTTGCCTCGGTGGTGTCGATGTTGCCCGGCGTCTTCCTGTTCAGGATGGCGGGCGGTCTCCTCGAGCTTGCCGACAACTCGCATACGACATTGCCGCTCTTAGGTGGAACGATCGCCGACGGCATCACCGCCCTTACGATCGTTTTAGCGATGAGCTTCGGTCTCATTGCCCCGAAGATCACCATCGATCGCCTCATGGACGGCGTAGCGCGGTCAGAGTGTTGAGCGCGGAGGGAAGATGGCCCTATCTTTAGAATCCAGCACCCCGCATCCCAGGCCCTATCCGTCAAACGACCCGCCCGGGTTGGCGCGATTTGAGAGGCGGCTGCCGCCTCTGCTCAGCGTGGTCGCGGGCATGGCCGATGTGATCGGGTATTTGAGCCTCGGGCTCTTCACCGCGCACGTCACCGGCAACCTCGTGGTGATCGCGGCTTTGCTGGTGCGCGGCCGCCCGACCACCATCGCCCAGGTCCTGGCGGCCCCCGTCTTCGCCGCGGCGGTCGCCGCCGTTTGGCGGATTGCCAAGGCGTTGGAAAGGCGCGGGCCGGCCCTGGCCCGGCCGCTGCTCGTTGTGCAATTCCTGCTGCTCACCGGCGTCCTGGTTCTCAGCGTCATCTACAATCCGGCCGCCTATCCGCATGGCTTGATGGCGATGGTCGTCGCGATGATCGCTGTTTCTGCAATGGCATGTCAGTTCGCTCTCATGCGCCTCGCCGTGGCCGGCGCGCCCTCGACGGGTGTAATGACCGGCAACTTGACCGACACGGTGTTGTCGCTTCTGGACAGGCTGTCGCCGGGTCGGCCGCTGACGGAGGGGGCCGGTGAGCGGCTGAACAAGAGCTTGAAGGTGGTCGCCGGCTTCTTTGCAGGCTGTCTTGGGGGCGCCGTGGCGGTGTCATTGTTGGGGGAGTGGGCCTGGTTACCGGCCGTAGTGCTGGCTGGGGCGGCGGTGGTATTGCGGTAGGGGCAATTTGCCGTCGATCTGATCAAAGGAGCTCGCATGCCACACCCGGGACTCGGCGTATCCCGGCTCTTACCGGAGTAAAGGAGTGTGATATATGAAGGAACTCAGTAGTTCAAAAAGTGTTGGCGTCAACGGCATGGCAATGATAGCCACTGCGTTCGGCGCGGTCGCATTCGGCGCATTCGCCATCGGCGCATTAGCCATCGGACGGTTGAGGATTCGCCGCCTCGCGGTCGAGCGCGCCGAATTCAAATCCCTCGAGATTCAGGACCTGACCGTGACACGGCTGCGCGCCGCCGAAGTCACCGTGAGTGACTCGCTCAAGCTACCCGGCAACACTGTCGATCACAAGATCTCATCATGAAACCAGACCGAGGCGTATGGAGAGTGCAACGGGTGTTGGGCTTCGGCAATACAAATGGGAAGGTGACGGAGGATAAGGTGGGGGCCCACGGCGGTCTGCTCGCCGAGTTCCCCCGTGCAATAGGCTACGGCGGTCTGCGCGACCAGATCCTGGCATAAGCGCATTTTGAATTTCGCCAGGCTATATATCCGTCTTTCAAAGGAGGAATCAAATGGCTGAAAGATTCAGGCGCATCTGCCCTGCCTTTATGCTGGCTTTAATTTTCGGCGCGACTGTCTTTGCGCAAAGTAAAGATTATCAATCGCAGACGGCGAACGTGAACGGTGTCAGGATTCATTATCTGAAATCCGGGACGGGGAAAACACCGCTCGTCCTGCTCCACGGGTTCGGTGATACTGCGCGGATGTGGGTTCCGCTCTTTGAAGAATTCGGCAGAGACTACACGGTCATCGCCCCAGATTTACGCGGCCTCGGCGACTCGTCGCGGCCCCCGTCAGGCTACGACAAAAAGAGGGCGGCGGTTGACATTCATGAACTCGTCAAGAGTCTCGGCTACGAGCGAATAGATTTGGTCGGGCACGACATCGGTCTGATGGTCGCTTACGCTTACGCGGCGCAGTACCCGAGCGAAGTCAACAAGCTCGCCCTTCTTGAAGCACCGATTCCGGGCATCGGTGACGTGTGGGAGAAGATTTACAACGACCCGAGGCTCTGGCATTTCCACTTCGTTGACAGCCGGATGTCGCTCGAACTGGTGCGGGGGCGCGAGCGAATCTTTCTCACGCACTTCTGGGATGAAATGTCGGCGAATCCGAAGCCGTTCTCTGAAAATGAGCGTCAAATGTACGCCAAGGCTTACGCGCAGGATGGAGCGATGCGCGCGGCGTTTGAATACTTCAAGGCGTTCGACAAACAGGACGCTGAAGACAACCGGAGGTTTGCTGCTCAAAAATTGCCGATGCCAGTCCTGGTGATTACGGGAGATAAGTCGATGGGCGACGTGCTCGAAGCTCAAGCCAAGATGGTTGCCGACAATGTCACGGCGATAAAGCTAAACGACACCGGTCATTGGCTGATGGAAGAACGCCCGGCGGAAACGAAAGCCGCACTAAAGAAATTTTTCGGAAGTTGAGGGATCAACATAGCGAACGGCGATGAAAACAGTTTCGACCGGAGAAAAGCTGTGACTGCCGTGCGAGAATAGATACGATGAGGTGTTATTGACGTGACGAACAATTGCAGCGTCTGAGCAGTTACGCGGACATTGATTTTCACGGAATGGTTAATATTGCCAAACCGCCCTGCGACGAAGCGATCATCCCCTCGAAAGAAGCTGTCGCTCCCTGTAGCAAATCCGCCGGACGGTGGGTTCTGGCCGCGACGATCTTAGGCTCAAGCATGGCCTTCATTGATGGCACGGTGGTCAACGTAGCCTTGCCAGCGCTACAGAAGGGTTTGGCCGCGACCATCGCCGATGTGCAATGGGTCGTCGAGGCTTACTCGCTTTTTCTCGCCGCGCTCCTGCTGGTCGGCGGCTCGCTGGGCGATCTCTACGGGCGACGGCTCGTCTTTGCCGCGGGCGTCGGACTCTTCGCCCTCGCTTCCGTCTGGTGCGGGCTGGTGCCGAACGTCAGTCAACTGATCATCGCGCGCGGGGCGCAGGGAGTGGGCGCGGCGCTCCTCGTGCCGGGGAGTCTGGCGATCATCAGCGCCTCATTCAGCGAAGAAGATCGTGGGCAGGCCATCGGGACGTGGTCTGGCGCTAGCGCTATCACCGCCGCCGTCGGGCCGGTCATCGGCGGCTGGCTGATCGAACACATCTCATGGCGCGCAGTCTTCTTCATCAATCTCCCGCTGGCGATCATCGTCATCATGATCGTCTTCCGGCGCGTGCCGGAGAGCCGCGAGGAGGCGGGCGCGCATGGCTTGGATTGGGTCGGCGCCGGACTCACAACCGTGGGATTGGGCGCTCTCGTCTATGGCCTGATCGAAGCCCCCACGTTAGGCTTCGGCCACAGGGCAGTGCTCGTAGCATTCACGGGCGGCGCGCTCGCGCTCCTGTTATTTTTCGCGGTCGAGGCGCGCACGCAAAATCCTATGGTGCCGCTGGCGCTCTTCCGCTCAAAGAATTTCAGCGGTGCGAACCTGCTGACGCTACTTCTGTACGGTGGACTCGGGGCGACGCTCTTCTTCCTGCCATTGAATCTCATACAGGTGCAGGGCTACTCGGCGACCGCTGCCGGTGCCGCACTGCTGCCCTTGATCCTGATTATGTTCTTACTGTCGCGTTGGTCGGGCGGACTCGTGACGCGATACGGCGCGAAGCTGCCTCTGGTGATCGGGCCGGTCATCGCCGCACTCGGATTCGCGCTGTTCGCGCTGCCCGGCGTGGGTGGGAGATATTGGACGACGTTCTTCCCCGCGATAGTCATACTCGGTCTCGGCATGGCGACAAGTGTCGCCCCACTGACGACTACCGTGATGAACGCTGTGAAGGGAGATCACGCTGGTGTCGCTTCGGGGATAAACAATGCCGTCTCGCGCACCGCCGGGTTGCTCGCCGTCGCGGTCTTCGGGATCCTCATGGCACACGCCTTCGCCACAAACTTCGAGCGGCGGCTGGCGACGCTTGACCTGTCATCAGAGGCGCGCACGCAACTTGAAAATGGGCGCGGCAGTCTCGCGGGCATGAAAGTGCCGGACATGGTGAGCGGCGAGAAACGAGTTGCGATCAAACAAGTCATCGGCGAATCATTTGTCGCAGGCTTCCGCCTCACCACATACATCAGCGCCGGACTTGCCTGCTTGAGCGCACTCGCCGCTTGGGCTTTGGTCGAAGGTCGTGTAGGGCAATTAACTTCCGAGGATTGAACAAGCGATAGAAGCATCGTGCGCCAGTTTCTTCGGCGCGCTATGCGTCTCTCAGCCCGACTGCTATGAGTGGAGGAAAACTTAGCGATAATGGAAATGAACGAAGGGATTATGCGAACTTAATCTGCCGTATTAGCTTTAGTTAACTGATGTTACGCAGAGAAGAGAGCAATGATAAACTTGACAGATGAACAAAT
>CAYLJO010000243.1:0-8921 GCA_964383905.1 uncultured Blastocatellaceae bacterium | reverse complement strand
TCGACGCATCATTCACGCACGAGGAGTTGGCCAACATGATCGGCGTGGTGCGCAGTACGGTGTCAACATTGATCGGAAAGCTGCGAAGCATTGGTGTATTAAGTCTGCAAGGTCACCGGCTGATCGTGCGCCGGAAGGCGGCGGAGCGGTTTTTGTTAGAGGACAAGGGCAGCGAGGAGATAGCGGATGGTCAAAGGGTAAAGTGAATCAAGGATGCGAAGAGCGAGCGGCGGGAAGTTCACGCCGCAGCAGGCATGCCAAAATACCCTCGGGGCTGTAGCGATAGCTTAAAGGAAGCCGGGATTTAGAGGAGATCTTCTGGCACCCGAAACAAACCGCTCACCGAGTTGCCCCTCCTCCGGGAAGAAGCCGCGGATCGGATCTTAGATCTCATCTTTTGTTCTCGTGCAATTTATGACCCTCCGGTCTCCGGCCATCTCCCGTAAGGTGAGTAATCCCGGCCCTCCGGAAGCGCTTCTGCCGGGTAGACATGAGTAGCCTGGGATAGAGGGGAAGGAAGATATTGATGAAGCGTCGCGGGCTTGCAAAAGCGCTCTGGTTGCTTATCTTGTTCGTGATCGTACCCGCAGCCCTTTCCGGGGGAGTGCCCGCCAAACCAATGCCCGTGGACTTCGAGTTGCGCACGATTGACGGGCGAACGGTATCCTCTAAGGACTTGCGCGGCAAGGTCGTTGTCCTCGCGTTCGGCGCATCGTGGCTGCCGCTATCGCGCAAGCAACTGGGGAGTCTAGAGAAGCTCGCCGGCGATTACGGCGATAAAGGCGTGGTGGTTTACTGGGTGAGTACAGATTCGGAGTCGCCGAAGTCAAAGAACTATGCGTCGGACGAGCAACTGCTCGCTTTCTCTCGTAAGTACGGGCCGAAAGTCCCAGTCTTGCGCGACCCCGACGCCAAAGTTTCCAAGCGTTTAGGCATTAATGAACTGCCGGCCGTTGTCATCCTGGATCAGCACGGCAACGTCTCCGGCGCGCCCGTTGGCGGGCTCGATCCAGACGGCGACCTGACCGGTCAACTGTCGCCCTCTCTCAATAAGGTTTTGCGCAGATAACGAGGACTCATTGACCATATAGGGTCATGACCATTGGTTACTAGAGAGCAGACAGGAGGGACACCTCGAAGGGATGGGGCCCGGGCTTGAATGCATGACAGCATCGTTTAAGGCCGCGGGTGGAAGTGGCTGGCGATTTAATTGGCCGCCAGAGACTTCTGGTTACCATGACGTTCAACATCCTGGAGCGGCAGATGATTTCTTTGGCGAATTGTCGTTCCCACCGGGATTATGAGATCCGGAAAGGCTGTTTCGTATCATCCTCGGCGCGACTTACCTGTGGCCCCGCGGGGGCGCGCGTGGCCGGAGTGACAAGCGCCGATCCGGCTATGGATCGTTCTTGAGTTGATTTGAAGGAGAAGGTTATGGTTGCTACAATTTCAAGAGATGAGCTGAAGAAGAAGATAGACCGCGGTGATAGGCTCCTTCTCGTCGAGACGCTGCCCGCACAGACCTATCATCATGCGCACCTGCCGGGAGCAATCAACCTGCCGCCGGACCGGGTGGCGGAACTGGCGCCGCAGCTCTTGCGGGACAAGGGGGCTGAGATTGTGGTCTACTGCGCCAGCCCTACCTGACATGCTTCAGAAACGGCTGCCCGGGAATTGGCGGCGATGGGTTACACGAACGTGCGGGATTACGCGGAAGGCAAGTCTGACTGGATCGACGCGGGATTGCCCGTTGAGAGCGAACACAAACACTGAGGAAGGAAATGAGCACGAGAATTGATGTGGAACAGGCGGTCAATGAAAGATACGGTCGGGCGGCGCGGCAGCGCGAAACGGAGTTGTGCTGCCCCGTCGAATATTATCCAAAGTTCCTGAGTATTATCCCGGATGAGATCAAAGAGCGCGACTACGGCTGCGGTGATCCTTCGGTCTTTGTGCGCGAGGGCGATTGTGTGCTCGATCTGGGTGCGGGCGGGGGCAAGATTTGTTACATCGCGGCGCAGATCGTCGGCCCGAAGGGACACGTCATCGGCGTGGATGCGAATGAAGAGATGCTCACGCTGGCTGAGAAGTATCGGCACAGCATCGGGGAGCGCATCGGCTATCACAACGTGGAATTCCACAAGGGGCGCATACAGGATTTGCGCCTCGACTTGGCGCTCGTTGATGCGTACCTCGCCGAGAACCCCGTTGCTTCGGCGGCAGACCTCGCACGCTTTAATGCGTACTGCTCCAAAATTAAAGGAGAACGCCCGCTCGTCGCGGATGAATCGGTTGATGTCGTGCTCTCAAACTGCGTGCTGAATCTCGTCCGTCCCGAAGACAAAGAACAACTCTTCGATGAGATGTTTCGCGTCCTGCGGCGCGGTGGGCGCGTCGTCATCAGCGACATCGTGGGTGATGACGACGTCCCCGTTGAGTTGCAGCGCGATGGGGAACTGTGGTCGGGCTGTGTCGCCGGGGCGTATCGTGAGGACGCTTTCCTTGATGCGTTCGACCGCGCGGGCTTCTACGGCATGGAGATCGTCAAGCGTGACGAAAAGCCTTGGCGGACAATTCAGGGCATAGAGTTCCGTTCCATCACCGTGGTGGCGCACAAGGGGAAGCAAGGGCCTTGCCGGGAGCGCAAGCAGGCGGTGATCTATCGCGGCCCGTGGCGCAAAGTCATTGATGACGACGGGCACGTGCTGGAGCGGGGAAAGAGGATGGCGGTCTGTGACAAGACCTTTCAGCTTTACAGCCGGGAGCCTTACGCGCAGGACATCATCGGGGTCGAGCCTTACGAATCCATTCCGCCCGAAGAGGCCGCCGCCTTCGATTGTAAACGCTCCGCCCTCCGTCACCCGCGAGAGACTAAAGGCATGGACTACAATGTCACCGACCTGTCCGGCGCGCAGTGTTGCGCGCCCGGCGGCGACTGCTGTTGAGGGCCTTCGCGCATCTATTCTTCGGCGAGAGTGTGCGAAAAGGGTGCGAGTTAATGAGCGGGCAGAGAATACCGACGTGGCTAAGCGGGGCGCTTGTCGCCGGCGCGCTCGTCGCCCTGCTAGTGCTGGAGCGGCGGCGCCCGCTGCGCCGCGAGGTGGAGTCCAAACTCACGCGCGGCGCGCGCAACCTGGCCGTGGCCGGCGTCGGCGCCGTCGCGCTCCAGTTGACCGAGAGCCCCGTCGCCTTCAGCCTGACGGCGCTCGTCGAGCGGCATCACTTGGGGCTGCTCAAGCGCCTGCCCTTGCCCGTGTGGCTGGAGGTGGCGTTAGCCGTCATACTCCTGGACTACACGCTCTACGTCTGGCACGTGCTCACGCACAAGGTCCCATTCCTGTGGCGCTTCCACGTCGCGCATCACGTCGATCTGGATTTGGACGCCTCGACGGCCCTGCGCTTCCACTTCGGCGAGCTGGTCGTCTCGGTCCCGTGGCGCGTGGGGCAAATAATTCTGATCGGCGTCTCGCCGCTCGCGCTCTCCGTCTGGCAGACGCTGCTGCTGCTCTCGATCCTCTTTCACCATTCCAACGTGCGGCTGCCGGTCGGGGCGGAGCGCTGGCTCAACCGCCTGATCGTCACGCCGCGGATGCACGGCATTCACCACTCGGTCGTGCGCGAGGAGACGAACTCGAACTGGTCGAGCGGGCTGACCGTCTGGGACCGGCTGCACGGGACGCTCCGGTTGAACGTGCCGCAGGACGAGATCGTGATCGGCGTTCCGGCCTACCGAGAGCCGGAAGAGGTCGAATTGATAAAAGTTCTCGGAATGCCTTTTATGGAGCAGCGGCCAGTGTGGCAGTTGCCGAATGACGGCACGCCCGTGCGCGCCGCCTCACCGGTCGCGGCAGGCCATTTGCTCCCTTGAGTCGGCGCCTTCGTTCGCACATCGGTGTGGCGAGCAGAATTACCGCATAAGCTGAAGTCAGACTTCTGAGATGGACGATAGGGGGGCAAAGACATCGCCTGAAGAGCGGCCTCCGGCGCTGTCAATCATTATTCCGACGTTCAACGAAGCGCCCGTAATCAATCAGACGCTCGACGCCGTGATGAAGGTACGGGGGCGCGTTGAGGTGATCGTAGTTGATGGCGGGAGCGTTGACGGGACAGTCGAGATGGTGCGCGGGCGCGGCACGACGCTCATCACGTCCGAGCGCGGGCGGGGCGCGCAAATGCACGCCGGGGCTTGCGCCGCGCGTGGGCGGGCGCTCTGGTTTCTACACGCGGACACGCACGCGGCGCCTGGTAGCGGTGAGCGGATTGCTGAAGCGCTGCGCGATCCGAAAGTTGTCGCCGGTAACTTCCAGTTGCTCTTCGATGGCACACGTCGCGCGGCGCGCTTTCTCACCTGGCTCTACCCGCAACTAAGGGGGCTCGGCCTGGCTTACGGCGATTCAGCGATCTTTGTGCGGCGTGAGGCTTACGAGCAAGTAGGCGGCTTTCAGCCGTTCCCGATCTTTGAGGACTTGGATTTAGTTCGTCGCCTGAGAAGGTGCGGGCGCTTAGCTCATCTGCCTTCTTTCGTCACAACTTCATCGCGCCGTTTTGAAGGCCGCAGCTTCATGTTCACCTTCGCCCGGTGGGCATTCTTGCAGTTGCTTTACTGGCTGGGTGTTCACCCGCGCACGCTCGGTCGGCTGTACGCCCCGGTCCGCGGCGCAGGGCGAAAGGTGAAACACGATGACGGCTCATCGGCAGCCTGCGGTGAGGCGCGTTCAGGTTAGCGCGGAGGGTTGTGGGTCGTGAGCTCGTAGCCACTGATAAGTGGCCGGGGCTTGCGCGCGTGATTCCCCGCTCGCGAAGATTTCATCGCGCAGGCGCAGGAGGTCGGCAGGCGTGTCCAAGTCGTACCAGCGCGGGACGCTCGTCCGATGGGCGTAAGCGACGATCACATCGGGCACGATGCGCCGCACGCCAGTTACCATGCCTTGCGCGAAGCAGGACGCGAGCGTTGCAGCTTCGGCGTGTGACAGCGGCGGCACGAGTCGGGTTTTCGCCCCGGCCGGCACGCGTGGCTTTGACCATCACGATGCATACGAGACGTAACATTGATACTCGCTCAAAGCTTGAATTTGGACACGACTTCGACGGCCACAATAACAACAAACGATTGAAAGGAGTATCCCACATTGGCGTACTACGAAGAAGACGATCTCGCGCGTTTCTCCGAGGTCGGCAGGCATCGCCCCGATCTCTTTGAAAAGTTCATGGCGTGGTATCAGGCCTGCCAGGAGGACGGCGCGCTCTCGCGCCGCGAGAAGGCTCTGATCGGCTTGGCGGTGGCGCACGCCCTACAGTGCCCCTACTGCATTGACGCTTACTCGCAAAGCTGCCTCGAAGCGGGATCGAACATGGAGCAGATGACGGAAGCCATTCACATGGCTTCGGCGATCCGCGGCGGCGCGGCGCTCATTCACGGGCTGCAAGCCCATAACTCCGTCAACAAGGTGTCAATGTAATGTCTAAGGCTTTACCCGTCGTGCAAGAAAGGACTGACGCGCCTGTGCGCGCGGTGATCGGTTTCGACGAGAAGCTGGCCGCGCACGGGCTGGAATTAAGAGCCGCCACGGTTGATACGCTGCAAGTTAACACGGGGAAGCTCTGCAACCAGGCGTGCAAGCACTGCCACGTGGACGCCTCCCCGGCGCGCACCGAAGTCATGACGCGCGAGACTGTGGAGAAAGTTATCGGTGCCGTGCGCCGCTTCCGTATCCCGACGCTTGACATCACGGGCGGGGCGCCGGAACTCAATCCCTCTTTTCGTTACCTCGTCCGCGAAGCTCGCGCGCTTGGCACACACGTCATGGTGCGCCACAACCTAACGGTGATGTTCGAGCTAGGGCAGGACGATCTGCCGGAGTTCTTCCGCAACCATCAGGTGGAAGTGATCTCCAGCTTGCCGTACTTCCTCGCCGAGCAGACGGACGCGCAGCGCGGGCGCGGGGTCTTCGGGAAATCGATCGAAGCTCTGCATCGCTTGAACACCGCCGGCTACGGAATTGAAGGGAGTAATCTCACGCTGAATCTCGTTTATAACCCCGTAGGGGCATACCTGCCGCCGCCGCAAAGCTCAATCGAACAGGACTTCAGGCGCGAATTACAGAAGCGCCACGGCGTCACGTTCAATCACCTCTACACGATCACGAACATGCCGATCAAGCGATTCCTGGACTACCTGCGCCGATCCGGGAACGAGGAGCGTTACATGCGCAAGCTCATCGCCGCGTTCAACCCTGCGACGGTCGAAGGCTTGATGTGTCGTAACCTGGTGAGCGTGGACTGGACAGGGCGACTCTACGACTGCGACTTCAACCAGATGCTCGAACTGACGGTCGCGCCGGAGCTGCCGCAGGCGATCGCGGATTTCGATCCGGTGAAATTCGCCGCGCGCCGGATTATGACGGGCCCGCACTGCTTCGGCTGCACGGCGGGCGCGGGCTCCTCCTGCGGAGGGTCGGTTGCCGCCAACAGTTAGAGAAGGCCAAGATGTTACTCGTGGCTTCAATTTTCGCCCTGATCGTCGCGCTCGCGGCGGCGAACGGCGCGAACGACGTGTCGAAGGGGGTGGCGACGCTCGCGGGGAGCGGCATCACGCGCTACCGCACGGCCATCCTGTGGGGCGCGCTGACGACGCTCTCAGGCTCACTCCTTTCGGGCCTGTTTGCGACGCGCATGCTCAAGCTATTCACCGGCGGGATAGTCGCCGCCGAGCCGACGCCCGCCTTCACCCTCGCCGTCGTCTGCGGGGCCGCCGGGTGGGTCATACTTGCTACGCTGACGCGGCTGCCCGTCTCGACCACGCACGCCATCATCGGCGCTCTTGTAGGATCAAGGTTGGTGTATGCTCCGGGAAGCGTTCTGTGGGCGGGCGTCTTAACGAAATTAATGGTGCCGCTTCTGTTGAGCATCGCGGCCTCTTACGCCCTTTCAGCAACGCTCAACCGCGTCTTTGCCAGAGGCGAGGCGGAGGCGGTTGACTGCCTGTGCGTCGGGGTCGGTGAGCTGGATACGGGCGCGGCGCGGCTTACGCAGATCAACGTCGTGACAGGAACGACCCGCGGGTGCGGCGAAGCTGGCGGGTATCTCAAGTTGAGCACGGAAACGCTCCACTGGCTGTCGAGCGGGGCCGTCGGGTTCGCGCGCGGGTTAAACGACACGCCCAAACTCGTCGCCATCGGGGCGACCGTGTTGGGCGTGCGCCTCAACGTGAATCTTCTGATACTGGTTACAGCGGCGGCGATGTTCGCAGGCAGCCTGTACGCGGGTCGGAGGGTTGCGCGGGTGCTCTCCGGAGGTGTCGTGCGCATGGATCACTGGGAGGGGCTGCTCGCCAACGTCGCGACGGCTTTGCTGGTGGGGGCCGGGGCGAACCTCGGGCTGCCGATGTCAACCACCCACGTCTCTGCGGGGGCGATAGCCGGCATCGCTGGGTCAGACACAGGGCGCTTGAACCGGAGCACTGTGCGCGACCTCGCCCTGGCGTGGACTGTCACACCCTTAGTGGCCGGCACCATTTCGGCCGCAACTTATCTACTTGCGCACCGGCCCATCTAGCCGCCACGAGACGAAGGAGGGGTTAGTGGACGATGCTGATAAGAACTTTCATCACGCTGGCATTCATGATCGCGGGCATAGCCTGCGCAACCGGAGGAAGCACCGTGAACGATCAACAATCTCCTGCTCAGACGAAAGCCCGTAAGGCTCCCGTTGGGGTCGGAGAGGTGGCTCCCGACTTCACGCTCGAAGATGAGAACGGTAACAAGGTCACGCTCTCGGAAGCGCGCGGGAAGAGTCCGGTCGTGCTGGTCTTCTACCGCGGCTACTGGTGACCGTTCTGCGCCCGGCAGTTGGCCGAACTACGCACGCTCTTGAGGCCGAACGAGGCGGTCAAGCTTTACGCGACAAGTCACGATAGCCACGAGGAGAGTCGAGAGTTCGCGAAGAAGATCGAAAGGGACGGGCGCGGCGCGGTCAACTTCCCGCTGCTCTCCGATCCGGGCCATCAGGTCATAGACGCTTACGGGCTGCGCGACCCGGCTTATGCTGGACAGAAAGTTTACGGCATCCCGCACCCGACCGTGTACGTCATTGACAAGACGGGGCGCGTCACATGGGCGGTTGTCGAATCCGATTACAAGAAGCGCCCGACCAACGGTGAAATACGGGCCGCCCTCGACGCCCTGAAATAACTTACGCCCGCGGGCGGGTCGCGCGTACAGATAAGTCAATGAAGAGGAAAGGTGTGAGAACACTATTCAGCCGAGGCGCGGAAGACTTACCGGGGGCGAAAACCCCCGGCCCACGCAACCTGTATGTAGCGCTTTTGCTGCTCGTCATCGTCGGCGGGCTGATCGCGTACAAAACGACCGCTTCGCTGGCCGTCATAGGAAAAGTTCAGGCTACGGGCGTACTCAAGCCGCGCTTCGACCTCGTACCGACCGTATTCACGCCCGCTCTGTTCGGTGCTCTCGACAGGACCTTCAGCTACTTCTCTGTGGTGTGGCCCGCGCTGCTGTTCGGGATTCTGATCAGCGGGGCGGTGCGGGCTTTCGTCTCCCCGCGCCGGCTTGCCGGCCTGTTCGGCACGGGACGTGTCCGCCCGCAACTCGTGGCGGCTGCGGTGGGCGCGCCGCTGATGCTCTGCTCGTGCTGTGTGGCCCCGGTCTTCACGGGCGTGTACGAGCGCTCGTCACGCCTCGCGCCGTCGCTCGCCCTGATGCTGGCCGCGCCGTCGCTCAACCCGGCGGCGCTCGTCCTGACCTTCATGCTGTTCGGAGGCAAGGTCGGCGCAGTCCGTTTGCTGACGGGCGCTGCGGGCGTCATGCTGATCGGGCTACTCACGGAACGTCTAATCAAAGCTAATCCCGCCTCGCGTCGCGCCGAGGGCGTCGCGCCGTGCGCTACTGACCGAGGGCCGGTGG
>CAYLJO010000242.1:0-8923 GCA_964383905.1 uncultured Blastocatellaceae bacterium | reverse complement strand
GTATCAAAAGTGAGGAAGAGCCCAAGTGTTGACGCGCGACACGCGCATGATCTGATGACGTTATCGATTCTGATTTTCACCTTTTAATCGTTCGACGGCATGCTCGATCGCGCGGTCGCGGTGCGCCTGAATGTCTCTTCGATCGGGTATGATTTCTTCAGTAGGCCGGATTCCCGTGCCCTCCAGTCGCGCGCCCGCGGCCGTATGGTAGTCCATCTCACTCACGTCCAATGCGCCGCCGTCCGGTAACGTATGACGCCGTCGTATCGCGAGGACGCAGCCGCAGGTGTAACTACCGACGACCACAGCACGGCGCGCTTCCACCATGGCGGCAACGAAGATTTCTGCCGCGCTCGCGGTTCTTTCGCTCGTGAGGATGACGACCGGCGCGTGAAAGCGCGCAATCCTGTCGGCAGAAAACATCGACTCGTTGCGCGTCTGCGGCTCGAAGGTGACGCGCCCGTTACGATCGGTAAACCGGCCCAGGCTTTTCCCGGCAGGCAAAAAAGCCGACGCGACCTCCGTCATCGCTTCGGCGTCACCGCCGCCGTTATCGCGCAGGTCGAGTACGAGGCCGCGCGCCCGACGCAGCTTACTTGAGAGCGCACGCGTTAAGTCATTCGCGACCGTTTGGGTAAAAGCGTCGAACTCAACGGTGCGGTAGCCGCCGCGTATGCGCCGTAGGTGCAACCCGGCGTCGCGCTCGCGCCATTCGCGCCTGAGCCTCGCCTCCCGCCTACGCCCGTCAGCGCCGACCCACCCGACCTTGACCGTCGAATCGCGCGGGCCGTCGAACAGCTTCGCCATCGCCTCGAACCGGGCCGCCGCAGCGGTTGATGAATTTACCCCCTCCTGCAACCGGCGGGTGAATACGGCGAGCGCCGGTTGATCGTCAACACTCACGATCAGATCACCCGCGCGCAGCCCTTCCCGCTCGGCATCCGATCCATGTTCGACCGCGATCACCAAGGCCTCGCCTCCCACTTCACGCACCGAAAGGCCGGTGCTGATGAAGCGCGGGTGTTGCCAGTCAAACTTCTCGTCGGGCGCGTAGACGCGTGTGTGCGCATCGCGCAGGGCGCTGACCATGCGACGCAGGACGGCGTACAATTCCACATCACTGTGGGCGTCGGCCGCCCGCCCACGGTACATAGCTCGTTGCGCTTGCCAGTCGATGCCGTGAAATGCCGGATCATAGTAACGGTCGCGGATAGTTTCCCAGACATCGTCGAAGACGACGAGGCGGCCTTCGCGCGTGCCGGAAGCAAAGTCCAAAGTCCAAGGTCCAAAGTCCAAAGTTAAGAGGAAAGCGGCAAACAATATGGGATAGCAGAAATGCTGGGCCTTTTTTTGCATCTTATTTTTGCCTTTTGCCTTCTTTAGCCGGGTCGCGGAAGTTATAGCGAAGCAACACGCGTACCGGGACGGGGTTGCCGTCGCGCATCGCCGGGCGAAAGTGTAATTGTCGAACGGTGCCGACGGTGGCTTCGTCGAGTCCGAAGCCGGCCCAGCGCGTAACTTCGGTGCGAGTGACTTCGCCGTCGGCGCCGATGTCTACTAAAACATCAATGGTCGCTTCCGCTTCGGCACGCGCGGCTGCTTCCGTATAGCCGGGGCGCAGGCGGCGGTACGGCGCGGGGGGGCGCAAGCGGCCCTCCTGCGCGGTACCGGTGTCGTCTTCCGCCAGTTGATAGATAACCGGGGCTTGACGCTGCAGTGCGAGTGCCCGCTCCCCACGCTCGCTCTGCTGCGCCGTGTGAAGCGCAGCGGCGTAGCGCGGAGCGCGCTTGTCTGTCTCGGCCAGTAGCAATTTTTCGGCGGCCTCCGCCGACGGGGCTTCAAAGTGCGGTCGATCCCACAAAATGAGTCTACCGGTGCGCGCACTGACGAGGAAGGTGGAAGCATAGGCTTCGTAAAAGACCGGCCCGACTGACGGCGAGCGGCGGAGCGTCTGCGCATCGCCCGTGACATAGAAGTCACAGCCGAGGGCCCCGCCCAAGTCTCGCGCTTCAGCCAGCGTTAGGTTCAGCGATCCGGCATAGCCGACCCCGCGCGCGGCGGCGCGACTCGCTGAGCGATCAACCATCCGTAGCCCCCTGTCTGAAGAGAGCGCCGCCGAAAGCCGATCGGCCACACGCCTTGCGAACTCCGTATCACCAAAATCGAGCACGGCAAGACTCGTGCGACGCAAATCCGTCTGCGCGGTGACGCGCACACCTGGAACGCACGCTATCATGAAGACCAAAAGGGCGTAGTGAAGCTTCATAGAGCAGCCGGAAATCAATGTTTACGTGCCGGCAGAAGCAAAACCTTTACCGCCGGTTCTGAAAAATATTATGACGTACGCAGGCGAGACAGGAGTCCGGAGTACCGTCTTCGAGCCGAATAAACTCTATCGGCTAATTACGGGCCCTTGACCTCAGCCGTACGGTGATAGAGCTCGTACACCTTTTCTTTCACCTCGGACGGGAAGCAGACGCGGTGAAGCTGGTAGCGCTGGAGGCCGCGCACGGCTTCGCTAACCTCGCTGATCTCGCGTATGCGCGGGCGGGCGTAGCCGTCTTCAACGTAAATGCGTGCCTTCGGCTCGGCGCCCTCCGCCGTGTAGTAAGAGTAGTAAGGGACATCACCCGCGTGGTCTTCGATGAAATAGTATTCGGGCGCAAAACCTGCGCCGGCCACCTCACGCCGCGCCGCCGCGAGAAAGCCATCGCGCTCTGTTTCCGGCATGTCCAAATCAATCGCTTTGAAGAGGCGGCGTCCGATGAATCGCCGGCTGAGATCGCTCAGGACCGGGTCATTGGCCCGCTGCCACTGCTTGACATGGAAGAGGACGTCGGAATCGTCCATCTCTAAATGCTCTTTGAGTGTGAGCGGCTCGCGGCGCAACACCTTTTCGAACGCCGAGCCGGGTGCGCACCACACCTCTCCGCCGGCCTCCAGGAGTTCGAGCGCGCGGTGCAGGGCGGAGCGGAGCACGGCTTCGGCGGAGCGCAGCGTGCGATGAAAATAGACCTGGCGAAACATGTAGTAGCGCGCCTGTAAGTATTCCTCCACCGCGTAGAGGCCGCGCGCCGCGACGAAAATCCGGTCCGCTTCCACATCAATCGCCAGCGCGTTGATGACCCATTCCAGATCGTAGATCCCGTACTTCGCGCCCGTCATTAAAGAGTCGCGCAAAAGGTAGTCCATCCGATCCACGTCCAACTGCGACGAGACGAGCTGAGCTAGCGCCGCGGGCTGAAATTTTCCCTCAATGATCGCGGCGACGCGCTGCGGCAGCTCACTCGAATAAGAGCGGAGCACGCCCCCGACCTCAGTCTCTTCGCTCAACACGGCCCGGACAGTCCACCCCTCGTGATGATACCCCATCACCTTCTCCATCACGTGCGAGAACGATCCGTGCCCGATGTCATGAAGCAGTGCCGCCGCATTAGCCGCCGCACGATCCTCCCCCCTGATCCGGTACTTCTCCCCCAGGCGATCCAGCACGCGCGTCATCAGGTGCAGCACCCCCAAAGAATGTGTGAAGCGTGAGTGCTCGGCCCCCTGGTAGGTGTAGAGGGCCAGGCCGAGTTGCTTGACGCGGCGCAGGCGCTGGAACTCCCAGGCGTCGATCAGACGCACCATCAGTTGGCCTTCGTCCGTGTCGGTGCGTAGACGGATGATGTTGTGAACCGGGTCACGGTAGATGCGTTCCGACACCTGTTTCCTGAGCTCTCTTTAGGGCCGCAAATGGTAACAACTCATCGAGGGGCAGAAAGAGTCCTGGCGCGTTGTTGCTCCAGGCAACCGGCCGCATTATACGCTCTAACTACCTCTTCTTCTCAGCCAGCGCGTTTCTGATTTTCTGCGCGGTCGCCCGCGCCTGCTCGGAGAACTCGCCTTTGGGCGCAAGACGCAAATACTCCTCAAACTCGACCAGCGCGTTCTCGGGCTGGCGCACCCGCAACAAAATGTTGCCCGCCAGCAGATGGCCCTCAGCCAGGTCCGGCTTCAATTGCAGCGCCCGCCCGACCTGCGGCCCGGCCTTACTGATATTGCCCATACCCCAGTAAACGCGCCCGAGCGCGAAATGGCCTTGCCAGGAGCGCTCGTCGAGTTTAAGTCCGTCCTGGAGCGCCCGCTCGGCATCGGCATACTTCTTCTGGCGGAGGGAGACTTCGCCGAGTGCGAAGAGGGCGGCGGAGGACTTCGGATTGATCTCCAGCGTGCGGCGCAAAGCACGCTCGGCCTTCTCCCACTGTCGCGTATCCATGTAGGTGGTTCCGAGCAGTAACTGTGCCAGGAAGTAGTCCGGGTAGATTTGAACCGCCCTCTCCAGATGGGAAATGCCCTCAACTTTCTGCTCCCTTTCGATCGCGTATCGGCCTTCATCAAACTCTTTTTGCGCTTCTACGGGCGCGTTCGCGTCGATCAACTTGCCGGTTGTCTTAGCCGTCACCGCCGTTTCATCCGGAGTAAGTTGGAATAGCACATAATCGCTCGTCGCGGTCTGTAGATCAACATGCTGTTGGGCATCTTTAAAGCCCGGGGCGTGAATGGAAACGACGTATTGAGCCCTCTGCAGCCCTGCGAATCGAAACTTGCCGGTACGATCCGTCGTCATCTCTTGGACCGTGCCACCGCTGATGCTATCAATGCGGACCCGAACACTCTCGGCCGGCGCCCCGCCCTTAGCGAAGCGCACCTGCCCATTGATCTCGATCGGAAATGATGTAGCGCCCCTGGGGTCCTGCGCAAATAATATGGAAGAGGTAGTGAGAACAAGACCGAGGAAGATCAGGAGGCGAAATATCAAATAAGGCATCGCGGTTCCCTCCGGCTACCTGTTTATTATCCTGCTCAAGCAAGGTGGCAAATAATGAAAATAATCGACCATTTCGTTTGGAAAAACAAGAGGGAGGGGGACATGAGCCCCCTCCCTATAAGAGCGATCCGGTGACGGATCGGATTAAAACTCAAACCTCAGACCCAGCCTCATACTGAAGGGCAGATGATATGCCGAGGTCCAAGTAATATTAGAAGGCTGTAGGAAGTCCGGATTCGGGGCCCCCAGGTCAAGTTGTTTAAACTGGTCCACGTTGAGAAGCGTCCTTCTGTTAAACAGATTGAAGAAGTCAGCAATGAATCTGACACTCATCCTCTCGTTGATCCGGTACGGGTAGTCCGTATGCAGGTCAATCTGGGTGAAGAAAGGCGTGCGTCCCAGCTTGCCGCGGCCGCCGACCGGGACCTCGCCGGCATTCAGGTAGACCGGGTGCGGTAAAAACTCGCTGATCGGTATTCCTGACTCCATGTGAAGGTTCGCACCGAGAGTCAAACCATTAAGGAAGCGGCCGCCAAACCCCGACTGCCTCTTGCTAAAGGCGTAGCTGCCGTAGACGTTCGACACAAAGTGACGGTCCGTGTTCAGCGGCCCGATCGCAAACTGGTCGCCGAGCAGGTTGAAATCACCCGCCGTGAAGTCAAAAAGCGAGCTGATGCCGGGATCAGTCTGACCGTTGTCGTTGCGCAGGTGCCCTTCATAGTTGCCCTTCAGCCGCGAGATGCGGAAGTTGGTAAAAAGCTGCCACTGATCCGAGAACCGCTTGTTCAACTCGAATTCGAATGCCCTGTAAATACGCACCGGTTGCGGGAAGCCGTCCGGGATACCGTCGGGGACATTGATTGAGGCGCCGGTGACAGGGTCAATGCCTTTGGCCCCGAAGCAGACGCTTTGCCCGGTCGGGTTGCCGTTGATATCGGTAATATCAGTCTGGAAAGCGCCATTTCCGACGCACCCGGCCGGTATCGCCCCTCCGGTTGGAAAGTGAAATGGAACGAGGTTAGTTGCGGCATCAAGCTTTGGACTGGGATTGCCGATGAAGTACGTTTGAGTCACGCCGGCGAGGGCAGCCTCAGGCGACAATACCGCCATGTCCTCAATGATTCGCTTCGCCCGGCGGTCCTGGTATCTTATTGAGAGGGTGAAGTTATGCGGTAATTGCTGCTCAAAGCCGATGATGTGCTCATTGGAGAATCCGAGTTTGGTTCCCGCGGTGACGGGGCTGATATCTGAGGCCGAGAGCGTGATCGCGTTGGAAGTACCACCGGCGGCTCCGCTTAAGAGGTGCGCCGCGTCGATGACCGGGATCACAGAACCATTCGGGCCAGTAATCGCGTGCCGCACTCCAGAGGCGTCGGTTGTAAAGGCTGGCGCAAAGCGGGCACCCAGAAAATCTAACTCCTGTGAGAGCGAACGCTCTGCCGCATCAAGCGGTAAGTATTCGAAGAACCGACCGAAGTTGTAATAGATCTTGGTCTTCCCACGTCCGAACGGATCGATCGTCACTCCGAGGCGGGGTGCCCATTGGTCTGTGAAACTGTAGCCGTAGCGTCTACCCGTCGTTTGGTTGGGACTGCCGATAATCCGCTCCATTTCACCACGCAGGCCAAGCAATGCGGTAACGTACTTATTGATGCGCCATGTATCCTGCACGTAACCGGCATGATAACTGCCTCTGGTGTTGAAGTCCGGCGGACCGAACTCACCGCGATATAATTGGAGATTAATTCTCCTGTCGCCGACACCGGGAATGGTCAACAACGGGCAGAGTGTGCACGAGCCAGATGCGGAGCGAACACGAAACTGAGCATTGAACATCTGCCCGATGGCGAAGTCGGATCCGGGCACAAGCGTTGTCAGAGGCGTGCCGGCGGCGTTCGCCTCCGGAATTGGGTATCTCGGCCCGCTGCGGTTGCGGCTGCCGGAATACAGAGAGCGCTGATATTGGTAGCCGAGGCCGAAGCTATGCGTGCCTAAAAAGTTTACCTGCTTCGTCGTATCAAACGTCGTGCGGTAATTCGTGCTCTTGGTCGGCTCGACGAATCCTAGCCCCTGTGAAGTATAGACGCCGCGGAGTGGATTGACCGGGATGCGCACCTGGATCAGGTTTACACTGTTGTCGAAACCCGTCTCGTCGAAGTGATCTCGGCCCTGACTGAACGAGGCGCTAAGGTTCCAGGTGGGACTCAGTGCGCCGTTGTACCGAACGGCGGTGTTGCGCGTGCCGTAGTCGAGTGTGCTTTGGCCCGATAAATCGTCGGTGTTCAAGAACCTGAAGTCCGACTGGTTCGTCTTGGTCGGGTCGCCGAAGATCGAAAATGCAATCGTGTGATTCTGGTTGATGTTGTAATCCAGCTTGAACGCATAGTTAAGCGTCCGGTAGCGCCGGGCGTGGTCGCCTAAGAGATTGAACAACCTTGAATTAACAAATGGCGCATTGCCGGCGGCGAGGTCGCTTGCATTGGCTTGCGCGCCACGCACGATCTCGCGCCGGACAGTCGGGTTGAACGAGCCGAAGAAGAACAGCTTATTGCGGGCGCCCGGAATATACCCGCCGAGATCAGCACCCGCGTCATAGCTCTCTTCGTGAAGGAGCTGGCCGATCTTGCTTAGTCTCGTCGCGTCCGCCTGCCGGCGGGTGGCTTCAAACGCCTGGGGACGGGCGAATCCATAAATGGCGCCATGATACTGGTTGCTGCCCGACTGCGTAACGATATTGATGATACCGCCTTGCGACTGGCCGTACTGTGGCTCAAATCCGCCGGTCTTGACCTGCACTTCCTTGATGAAGGACGTATTGATGCCGGTGCCGAGCGGCCCGTACGAGCGTGAAAAGGTACCAATCCCACCAAAGGCTGACTCGGTAATGTTCACGCCGTCCGCGATGTACAAATTGTCGAGCGCCGACGCGCCCGCAATGGAGGGGTTATCGCGTCCCCCGTTGATACTGTCGGTCGCGCCGGGCGAGAGATAGAACAGGCTAGAGACGCTGCGCTGAACCGGAATGTTCTGGAATAGCTGGTCATTCAGGTTCTCGCCCACGGCCGTACTTTGTTGGTCAATATTAGTGGTAGCCGTGACGTTAACGGTCTCGGAAATATTTCCGACCTCCAACGTCAGATCCACGGTTGTTTGTCTACCTACAAGGACCGTCACATCAGCAGCCGAGGTCGTCTTATAATTGGTCTGTTCAACCTTGACGCTGTAGGTACCGGGGATCAGCTTATCCACCTTGTACACGCCCTGATCATTCGTTTCCACAATGCGTGCGCCCTCCGGGCCCGTCACGGTGACTTTTGCGTTCGGGACGGCTGCCTTGTTAACGTCTAACACCTGACCGCCAATCGAGCCTGTCGTTGCCAGGTCCTGGGCCAAGGCCGCCGTGGAGACAAGGCCTAAGCAGAGGATCATGACGAGCATCAAAGCTATTTTCATTTTGCCCTTTCCTTTCTTAGACGCTAATGCTGACAAAATTTATAGTTACTGCAAATTCCGATCTTGCCGGCATAATATGATCTGATTGGTGATAGCCTTCGCCACTTGGCGAAAACCCTGCGTTCGCTAAATTAGTTAAAGCCATCACTATGTAAGGTGTTTCTATACGAAGGGATGAACGCTACGTCCATACCCACGCGTGAACAACGCAACGCCAATACCTTACGAAAAAATGGAAATCTCCTGAGAAACGTGAGTTAAACTCAGGAAGCAGAGCTAAATTGTTGAAGGTCAGGTAGTCTCAGCACGAGGTGAGCCGGTTCGAAAGGCGGATGGAAAGATGCGATGAAATAAGGCTCGCCAGACGTCTTTCGCACAAAGTGGGGAATACTATCTCTTTGATTCTATTACAGTATTACACCGGACTCGCGCTCAGAACATGCTGGTGGTAAAACAGGGAGGGCTTTCCGAAATTTCGGTCTTTTTTCGTCCAAAATTCTATAATTAACCCAAATTACTAAATAAAGGCCTTGTCAAAGCGATGATGAATAACGAAGTCTTAAGCCGTCGCCGATTCATCACAGCGCCGTGAGGTGATGCAGCAAAGCTATATGGAAGCCACAACAAGAATCGGATCGAGAAGCAGTGTACAATCAGGGA
>CAYLJO010000241.1:0-8937 GCA_964383905.1 uncultured Blastocatellaceae bacterium | reverse complement strand
CGTGGTCGACGTGGCCGATGGTCCCGATGTTGACGTGCGGCTTCGTCCGGTCAAATTTCTCTTTCGACATTACCCAATATCCTCTTCTCTTAAGCTCAAATTATTAGATGCCGGCGACGGCGATCGATGAAGCCCGCGATGAGATTTGAACCCACGCGGACCGGAGCCGATGCTGGGATTTGCATCCGCAAAGGCTACTCATACAAATAAGACCAATGTTCTTTGGCATGACAGTTAGCGCAGATTACCTCGCACTTGGCGATCTCTCTCAGTATACGTTCCCTGCTCCATTTGCCCATCCTATACAAACTGATGGAAAAATCTTTCTCTTTTGGGTCGCGATGATGGAATTGAAGAGTTGCAGGATGTGATTCAAAACACCGGGCGCATGATAACTGTTTCTTGTACTCGCTCAGCCACGCCCCAACTCTGTCTATGTGCCTTCTGTTCTTCTCCTTCTGCTTCTCGAGCAAGTGTTCGCGATTCCGCCGGTAATACTCTCTACCATAGGCACGCGCATAGTCCCTACGGTCTCCAATATCCTTATAGGGCATTAGTACTCCTCCTGGAAGTTACTAATGCCCATCTTACCATAAATAAGACCAAGCTCCCGAAGAGGGTCGAACTCTTGGCCTCATCCTTACCAAGGATGCGCTCTACCACTGAGCTACGGGAGCAAAGGAAACGCTCTGTCCTTCCAGCTACGCGGGCGCGAGTCCACAGTTATCAATTAAAAACTGGAGCGGGAGACGAGGCTCGAACTCGCGACCCTCAGCTTGGAAGGCTGATGCTCTACCAACTGAGCTACTCCCGCGCCCGGACCAACCATGCCCTTGACAAGGCTGCCTGTCCGCCTGGTGCAGGGGGCAGGATTCGAACCTGCGTAGGGCGTTAGCCCGCCGGGTTTACAGCCCGGTGCCATTAACCACTCGACCACCCCTGCGTGTTCTATCAAAATCTGCTGGAGCCGGCGAAGGGATTTGAACCCCCGACCCTCTGATTACAAATCAGATGCTCTACCAACTGAGCTACGCCGGCCCGCTATAGGGCTATTCCCGCGTCTTCTGACAAATTGCGAATACTACCAATAGCACTATTAAAACGCAAGTCGCAGGCGCAGTTGAAGATCTTTTGAAATCTATGTGGCTGGCTGACTTTTGGTCTAACACGCGCACTGTCAAATGGATTGCGCTTCGACCCGTGACAAATCGTGTAATCCTATATTAGAGAAAGAATTATGGCTGGTTTTACCCTCCAGAGAGCCACCGACTCTTAAAAAGTGAAGATAATGCGATAGATGCGCCTCTCAACTCTTTTGCGATTCGCGACCCACCCCGTTTTACCTCCTTATACCAGATAATAAATGAAAAAACGGGAGTATTAAGTCTATATTTAAGATCATGCTCAATCAGTTTATTGGGCGTTTAATGGATGTTTAACGAATAACAAAGAATTTTGTTGACGGTGGTATGCAAATCGCAGTAGGATTAAAGATGCCCCCAGGTGGAGCGCTTTCCGGCGTCGCCGCCTGACTAAATCTTCCCCGCTCACCGCGCTGGCGACTTGATTTGGTGGCTGACCAGCATTCGATCACCTGAACACTTGCATCGTTCTAAAAAAGTAAGGAGATTTCCCGTGCGGACCAACAGCATCTTTTATCGAAGTATTGCGGCTTTGCTTCTGCTCTTTGCGTGTGGAGTGATTTACGCGGCGAGCGCGCAAACAACCGGCAGCAGGCCAACGCGCACCACACCGCAAAGGCCCCAAACGACCTTCAAATTGCCGGAAGAGAGAGGCCCGGCGCCGGCCGTGGATCAAACGAACCTGTATTGCGGGGGGTATATTCAATACGCCTCCGAACAGACCCCGCTGGAGATCATCGGGGGCGAGCGGGAGCAGGAAAAGCGTAATTACGGCCAGGGCGACTATGTTTACATCAACGCCGGCTCCCAGCAGGGTATGCGGGCGGGCCAGGAGTTTTCCATCATCAGACCGCGCGGGCAGTTTAAGAGCAAATGGACGAAGAAGAAGGGATGGCTCGGCGTCTACATGCAAGAGCTCGGGCAGCTGCGCCTGACGGAAGTCAAAGACCGCGTCTCGGTGGCCGTCGTCACCAAATCGTGCGACGTGATGATGCTTGGCGACCTGCTCAAGGCCGTGCCCCAGCGCGTCGCGCCGGTCCAGCGCACGGAGGTAGCGCTCAATCACGTTATCAATCCGAGCAGCAAACAGAAGGGTCGGATCGTACTGGCCCGTGACGGCCGCGAGCTTCTTGCCAAAGATGAAGTCGTATTTATTGATCTGGGCGTGGAGGATCAGGTCAAGCCGGGCGACTATTTCACTATTTACCGCCGGGTGGGAACGCCCAACGTCGCGCGTTTCAAGGATGAGGAGATACCGACTTCAGCCAGCGGCGGCTTTGAGAGCAAAAAATTCCACGGCGGGAAGTTTTCCATTAATGGCCAGCGCTCCGAAGGCCAGAGCGACACGGGCGTCTACGGCCCGACAGTCACCTCTCATGAAATCAAGCTACATCGCGGGCCTCTGCCGCGTAAAGTAGTTGGGGAGATGGTCGTCCTTGACGTGCAGGCGCGCACGGCGACAGCCGTGATCACGCGCACGTCGGAGGAAGTCCACACGGGCGACTTTGTCGAGCGGCAGTAATGATCAAGACCGTTCGACACTCGGCGGCCGGGTTCGACCCGGCCGCCGAGTGTCGTCGGCACACTGACTTTCAAGCTCGGCCGAAAACAGGAGACATGCGCGAGTGAGAGCCGGCTCCGAGCAATACCTGGTTCCACACTCAACTTGAACAGAATTGTTGGTTTTATAGCTTATGGTGACCCTACTCTTTTTTCTTGAAGCTATCGACGATGCAGGCTTTCCGTTCTTAATCGCCACCCTGATCTCCTTGATCGTCGTTGGCGTGGTCCTGTTTGTGATCGGTAAGTGGCTGCGAGAATTATCTCCCCAGGACAAGGGTTTACCCAAATCGTAGTATTCACGTTCGAAAGCACTTTGCCCCTCGGATTCTGTCGGTAAAGGGCGCAGGATGCTCAAGGTTAGCGGGTTTAGTCCTGCTGATTCCTGCGCTTCTCGTCGGAGTGCGGTGAAGGATCGGGGTAATGATGTTCTTCGCCAGCCGACCCTTCCGTCCCTTCGCCGGCCGGAAGTTTGACTAAAGCCTCACCCCCGACTCGCTTCACTGGACTTTTGCGCGGATCAAGCTCTTTCCGCGCACCCACCCATGCCTTAAAGGCTTAAGAGCCGCGGGCCGCAACGGCCCGCGGCTCTTAAGCCTTCTTTAGTTCCTAACCGACTAAAGCTTTGTCACTCTAATCTAGGGTTGGCTCGATCCCCTGACGGCAGCCACGTCGGCCGCCTTGGTTTCGCCATCTAATGCGGGGCGCCCGATCACGGCTTGATAGAAGGCGCGGAAATACCCGTACATCGAGAGACACGCCGACACCACTACGATCCACAGCAAAGCGCGGCCGGCCGTGTAGAGCAGCACCTGCCAGTCATTCGTGGTCGTCACGCCCTGGCCGAACAGGTGACGCCAGGCAGTGCGCAGCTCAGGGACGGACCAGAATTCGATAGCCGGGAAGGGGCGACCAAAGTTTGCCACCGGGGGCCTGCCCGACGCGCTCGATACGATCAGGAGCGCCACCGTCACCACCTGCGCCAACATCTTAAATTTTCCCATCCGCGACGCGGCGATCACCACGCCGTCCGCCGCGGCAATCGAACGCAGCCCTGAAACGGCGAACTCACGCCCGATGATAATCACGACGGCCCAGGCCGGGGCCAGTTGGTTTTCGACGAGCGAGATCAGCGCCGCCGAAATGAGCAACTTGTCGGCGATCGGATCAAGGAGCTTCCCCAAGCGCGAGACCTGATCGCGGCTGCGTGCGATACGGCCGTCAAGGTAGTCGGTCAGGGCGGCGGCGAGAAAGATCGAAACGCCGAGGATGTGGCGCGGTACGCCTAACCAGTTCTCAGAGAACGGCGTGAGCAGCACCACTACGAGCAACGGCACAATGAAGATGCGCAATAGAGTCAGCGCGTTCGGAAGGTTCACACCCCTACAACCTCTCCACTTCAGCTTTCCGCTCAAAGTGACCGACGAACTTTAAAGACGGCTCAGTTGAAGCGAAGTTTAGGACTCGCTCACGAGCAGTGTCAAGGTAGGGTTTCTGCCGGCATCTAGGTCGAAGACCGGGTGGCGACTTCTCGATACTAATGGGTCGTTTGACCCACTAATTTCCGCCGCCGTGGCCGGCGGAAATGCTTGCGCTTGGGGCGTCTCCGGGAATACGTCTCCGCCGATAACATCAAGCTTCTCTATCGATCCTTGAGCCACGTACTTTCAGCACCCGCGCCGGACGCGCGGGTAACTTGCCCGATACTTGATGCTCGGCTACAATCGGTGGTTCTGCGCCCTCTCGCTTGCTCTACCTGTAGCGGCGCGGGTGAGTTTCAGGCATCATGGCTATTGATCGCATCACCGTTCGCGGCGCGCGCCAGCATAATCTCAAGGACATCAACGTTGAGATCCCCCGCGACCGCCTGACCGTCATTACAGGGCTTTCCGGTTCGGGTAAATCCTCACTGGCCTTCGACACTATTTACGCGGAGGGCCAACGCCGCTACGTCGAATCCCTGTCGGCCTACGCCCGCCAGTTCCTGGACCAGCTAGAAAAACCGGACGTCGATTCGGTTGACGGCCTCTCGCCCGCCATCTCCATCGAGCAGAAGACCGTCTCGCGCAGCCCGCGCTCGACCGTCGGTACGGTGACGGAGATTTATGACTACCTGCGCCTGCTCTTTTCGTCCATCGGGCAGCCGCACTGCCATATCTGCGGCGCGCCGATCACCAGGCAGAGCGTCGAACAGATCGTCCAGAACGTTCTTTCGCTCCCCGAAGGCGAGCGCGTGATGATCCTCGCACCCATCGTGCGCGGGCGCAAGGGCGAGTTCAGGAAAGAGCTTGAAAAGCTCGCCAAAGACGGTTTCCTGCGCGCGCGCGTTGACGGTGAGCTGCTCTCGCTCGACGAAGAGATCAAGCTGGATAAAAGGCGCAACCACACCATCGAGGCGGTGGTCGATCGCCTGCTGATTAAACCCGGCATTAATGAGCGCCTCTCGGAATCCACCCGCACGGCCTTGAAACTGACGGGCGGCGCGGTACTCGTCGCCGTCGTTGACGGCGACGAGAAACTTTATTCGGAGCGGATGGCCTGCGTCAATTGCGGCATCAACGTCCCGCCACTCGAGCCGCGCTCGTTCTCTTTCAACTCGGCCTACGGCGCGTGCAAGCGATGTCACGGCCTCGGCACGGTATTAGAAGTCGATCCCGTCAAGATCGTTCCGGACGCCACAGAAGCCGCCGACAAGCTCGCCTTCATGGGCCCGGCGGATAAACAGGGCTCGGCTTACCTGCGCAGCGCCCTGATGGCCGTCGTCAATCATTTCAACGCCGACCCACAAACGCCCTTCGGCGAGCTCCCACAGGAGGCGCGCCACGCCTTCTTTTACGGTCTCGACGGTCAACTCCTGTTTCGTCAGGGCGCGTACACGTACCAGAGCGACTGGAAGGGCGCGGTGCGCTGGCTGCGCGAACGGATGAACGAAGCGCCTTCGGAAAAGGTCGAGCTCGCGCTCGAAGAACTTGTCTCACCGGTAGAGTGCCCCGAATGCCACGGCCGCCGGCTGCAGCCCGAATCGCTCGCCGTGCGTCTCGGCGGGCGCGGCATCGCGGAATATACTGCGCTACCCATTGAAGACGCCGTCAACGCTTTCGACCGGATCAAGCTCAACGAGCGTGAAGAACAGATCGCCGGGCTGGTGCTGCGCGAAATTAAGACCCGCCTGCGATTCCTTCAGACCGTGGGCCTGGGCTATCTCACGCTTGACCGTGGGTCGGCGACCCTTTCGGGCGGCGAAGGCCAACGCATACGCCTCGCCACACAGATCGGCTCGCAACTCCGCGGCGTGCTTTACGTGCTCGACGAGCCGTCCATCGGCCTTCACCCGCGCGATAATCAGAGGCTGCTGGAAACGCTCTGCGCCCTGCGCGACCTGGGCAACACCGTGCTCGTCGTCGAGCATGATGAAGAGACGATTCGTCGCGCCGATTACGTGGTGGATTTGGGGCCGGGCGCGGGGGCACACGGCGGCGAGCTCGTCGCATCAGGCACACCCGAGGAAGTGTCTTGCAACCCGCAATCGGTCACGGGGCTTTACGTCTGCGGCGCACTCGCGATCACGGTGCCGGAACACAGGCGCGCCCCGAACGGCAAAGCGATCACCGTGCGAGGCGCACGCGCGAACAATCTGAAGGAGATTGACGTCACTTTTCCGCTCGGCCTGTTCACCGTTGTGACGGGCGTTTCAGGCTCCGGTAAATCCACGCTCGTCGATGACATCCTCTACCGCGCGCTCGCGCGCCATCTCTACGGCTCGCTCGCGGAACCGGGCCCTTATACTTCGATCGAAGGCCTTGAGCACGTGGATAAAGTGATCGAGATCGACCAGTCGCCGATCGGCCGCACGCCGCGCTCTAACCCTGCGACGTACACCGGACTGTTTACGCCCATCCGCGAGCTCTACGCGATGCTCCCCGAATCGCGCGAGCGAGGTTACAAACCGGGTCGCTTCTCCTTCAACGTCAAGGGCGGGCGCTGCGAAGCCTGTGAGGGCGACGGGATGAAGCGCATCGAGATGAATTTCCTGCCGGATGTTTACGTCCTCTGCGACGTCTGTCGCGGCGCGCGCTACAACCGCGAGACTCTCTCGGTCAAGTATAAAGGTAAATCGATCGCCGAGCTCCTCGACACGACGGTTGAGGAGGCCCTGCCGCTCCTCGAAAACATCCCGCAGATCAAGCAGAAGCTACAGACGCTGCTCGACGTCGGCCTCGGCTACATTAAGCTGGGGCAGTCGGCCACGACGCTCTCCGGCGGCGAGGCCCAGCGCATCAAGCTCGCCAAGGAGCTGTCGAAGCGCGCGACGGGGCGCACCGTCTACATTCTCGACGAGCCGACCACGGGGCTGCATTTCGCCGACGTACATAAGCTCCTGGACGTGCTTCAACGCCTCGTGAGCTTAGGCAATACCGTGCTCGTCATCGAGCACAACCTCGACGTCATTAAATCCGCCGATCACATCATCGACCTCGGCCCCGAAGGCGGCGCCCACGGCGGCCGCCTCGTTGCCGCGGGGACGCCCGAAGAGGTCGCCCGCACGCGCCGCTCTCACACCGGCCAGGCGCTCCGCCCGCTGCTCAACGGCCACGCCGCGCCGCGCCGGGAACGACCGAAGAAGATCGCGTGATGTGATCGCGCGACCATTCCGCGGTAATGGTTACTTTTAGATTTGGTAAAATTCTCGAATAGTAGTAAAGACGTATTTGCGAATCGTTCGGGTCCGGTCTCTTCCCGAAGACCAGTGTCCTAAAATAGGAGATGCGCCAGTCGTGTCAATATACGAAGACGACCTGCGACCGCTGAGCCTTGAAGGGGTGAACACGTACCCGCTCGCGTCGCGCTCGAGCAAGGTGACGGTTAAAGATTTTGCGCGCCCGGCCGAAGAAGACGGCTCGCTGCAGGATTTCCTCTCGACGCTTCCCAACATCCTCGCCGTGCGCAGCCTCCGCGGTCTCGCCGCGCAGATCCGGCGCGCCCATCAGCTTCAGAAGCCGATCATCTGGGCGATCGGCGGTCACGTCATCAAAACCGGACTCGCGCCGATCATCATCGATCTGATGCGGCGCGGATTTGTGACGGCGATTGCCACGAACGGTTCCGTGCTTGTTCATGATGCGGAGATAGCACTGGCCGGCTCGACCTCGGAAGACGTTGACGCCACGCTCGGCTCGGGCGCGTTCGGCGGGGCTGAAGAGACCGGAAAACTTCTGAATGAGGCCGCGCGCGATGGCGCGCGTGACCAGATAGGTTTAGGCGAAGCCCTGGGCCGCGCGCTGCTCGCTCTCGACCCGCCGTACGGACGTTATTCCCTGCTCTGCGCCGCTTACCAAATGCGCCTACCTTTCACGGCGCACGTCGCTGTCGGGGCAGACGTCGCCCATTTTCACCCACGCGCGGACGGCGCAAGCTTGGGCGCTACGACGCACACCGATTTTCGTTTACTCGCGGAGCTTGTGCGACGCCTTAACGGCGGGGGCGTCTATTTAAACGTCGGCTCGGCGGTGGTGCTTCCGGAGGTCTTTCTGAAAACCATCACGCTCGTGCGCAACCTGGGCCACCCGCTCGCGGACTTTACCACCGCCAACTTTGACTTCGTCCAATCCTATCGACCGCTGACCAACGTCGTGCGCCGGCCGACCGCCGGCGGCGCGGGACGTGGCTACTCAATCACGGGCCATCACGAGCTGACGATACCGCTCCTCGCCGCAGCCATTCTGTGCGGTTAGAGGGTGAATCAAAATCCCTCTTATTAATTTGGGTTCCGGCCGTGAAGGCGATCGGCCGGATTGGCTGGCGGCTTGACCATTGGTTCGGTTCGCGGCGTGCGCTCAAAGAGCTCTGGGAACTTCGCACGCAGCTTGGGTGTGATGCGGTAACCGGCGTCCTCAAAAGCCTCGCCGAAGTCATTACGCTCACCGCCCCCGTGCCCGACGTGACAGACGGTGCATTTGCCGCGCAGCTCGGCCTTTGAGTAGGGGTCGTTGCTGTAGCGATCCATGAAGGCCGGCTTGACTACCGCCGAAGAATTTGTCAATGGAGCGGGTCCGGCCCACGTGACGACGGCAAACATCCCAATGCATCCGACAACCAGCGCCGCTTTCACTCTTTCCTTGATCACAATGTTATCCCCCTAAAACACGTAGGCGATTGAGCCGGTGAAACCGTTGCGCCCGTAGTCAAGATGCGGCAGCGGGCTCGTGCCGAAGAGGGCCCCGCCAACTCCGGCGGG
>CAYLJO010000240.1:0-9015 GCA_964383905.1 uncultured Blastocatellaceae bacterium | reverse complement strand
TAGGGTGATAAATAGAGTGATCCGCGGGGTCGGTTATGTAACGCTTATTGTCACGACCGCTTACTGAGCATCACCCATATCCCGTCCCGCGGCCGTAGTGACATTGCCGGCAATAGCCGCACGGGGCGCTCCGGCACCAGCCTGAGCTGAAATTTTTGGGCGATCGTTGCCAGCAGCAGCACCGCCTCCATCATGGCGAATGATTGGCCGATGCAGAGTCGTGGCCCGCCGCCAAAGGGGAAGTAGGCGTACTTCGGCAGCCGGCCGGCCAGGCCGTCCCCCCATCGGTCCGGGTTGAACTCTTCCGGGTTGTCGAAGTAACGCGCGTCGCGTTGGACCACCCACTGAAACATAAACAACTGCGTACCCGCCGGAACCCGGTAACCGCCGACCTCACAGTCCCGCACCGCCTCGCGGCCGACGGCATACGCAGGCGGGTACAGCCGCATGGATTCCCTGATAATCATCTCGGCGTAGCGCAGTCGCGGGAGGTCTTCGACCGCCGGCGCCCTCCCGCCCAGCACTTCTCTGATCTCCTCCAGCAGTTTGGCTTCCGCTTCCGGGTGCTGCGACAAAAGGTACCAGGCCCACGACAGTGTGAGCGCGGTGGTCTCATGGCCGGCGAGGAATAAGGTCATCACTTCGTCGCGTAACTGTTTGTCGCTCATTTGGGCGCCGTCTTCGTCCTGCGCCCGGAGCAGGATAGAAAGCAGGTCACCCTGATCCTGGCCGCTCGCACGCCGCTCGTTGATGATGCGGTAGACGACCCTGTCGATCTTCTGCACCGCGTTGCGAAAACGCCGGTTGCCCGGCGTCGGCAGCCTGTTATCGAGGATCCATTTGAGGGTTGCCTGTGACGTAAACGGCTTGACTATGACCCGCAGCGCATCGCCTATCTCGTCGGCCTCGCCCGACACGTCGGCGTTAAAGAGGGTCTTAACGACGATATTCTGAGTCAGCCGCATCATGTCCTCGTGAGCATCACGAGCTTCGCCGTCCTCCCAGGCGGCGAGCATCCGCTCCGTATAGTCGACCATCACCCTGCCGTAGGCGGCGATCCGCTCACGATGGAAGGCCGGCTGCGCCAGTCTCCGCTGGCGTCGCCAGAAGTCACCCTCGCTGGTGAGCAGACCGTTGCCGACGAGCCTCTGGAAGAATGGCGAGCGCACCGACGCCGGCTTGATGAAGTTGCGATTGTTGGTCGCCAGCACAGACTCGATGTGGTCCGGGTGATAGAGGAAATAGGCCGTTACATAAAGAAACCGCGTGCGGACGATATCCCCGAATCGCTCGGCGCAGGCCTTGATGAAACTCAGGGCATCGCGGTTGAACTCCGCCATATTGCCCAGCAGAAAGTTGCCCTTTGGGCCCGGCGGAAGCTGTCGAGCGGCAGCCATAGCAGACTCTCCAAAGAAGATTAAGCGAGGGGTAGGCGAAAATATAGCAGATTGAGAACAAATTCACAATCTCGCGGACGGGTGTTGTGATTTTGGGAAAATTCCGGATGGTTATACATTCACCGAAGAGAAAGAAATAGGTATGGGTCGAGTTGTTCTATAATGACTGCCATTCCGTGGCAGCGCTTAATACGTTCTTACTATAGAAGCCTGCAAAGCAGGCGGCAGAATGTAGCCCAGGGTGGAACGAGCGAAGCGAAGTGAAACCCTGGGTAGCGTTATAAAGAGAGACTGAGCCCACGTAGTGGGCGGCGGATCCCTTGATCCGTCACAGGTATGACTCGTCAACGCGGGCGAGAGTAGCGGGGACACATCAGATCGTGCGCCTGCTCAAGAAGTCCGGACATAGTCTAAAAGAGCCCAACAAATGAAGAGAACACTTTTTATTCTCGCGGTCATAGTGGCGGTATCACGCCCTATTCCTGGGGCGACGAATTTGGCTCCGGCCAGCGAAGCCGCCCAGGCGCAGGCCTTGGCCGAGCGGCTCGGCTACCCGCGCGGGGCAAAACTCCTGATCGTTCATGCCGACGATTTGGGCATGGCCCACTCCGTCAACGACGCTACGGTCAAGGCGTTCGAAACCGGGCTGGTCAGCTCCGGCAGCATCATGGTTCCGTGCCCCTGGTTTCCGGAGATAGCCGCTTACGCGCGCAGCCACCCCGACGCCGACCTCGGACTGCACCTCACGCTCACGAGCGAGTGGAGGTTCTACCGCTGGGGCCCTGTGTCGGCGAAAGATCAGGTGGCCTCGCTGTTGGAACCCGCAGGTTATCTTTACCCGACGGAATCTGAGGCCGCCGCGCACATTGACCCGCGAGAGGTCGAGGCGGAGATACGCGCGCAGGTCGAGCGGGCGCGGGCATTCGGCATTCGGCCCACCCACCTTGATTCCCACATGGGCACGCTCTACCAAAATAAGGCCCTTTTCCAGACTCTCCTCCGGGTATCGCACGACTACGGGCTGCCGGTGATGATTTCCAGAGAATGGTTTACGCAAACACAGTTCCTCCCTTCCATCCTCGGGCCGAATGATATTGTCATAGACCACGTCATGCAGATCAGTCCGGATGTGCCGCCTGAGCGTTGGGCCCAATTCTACGTCGACTTAATCAAGGGTATTCAACCCGGCGTCAACGAGATGATTGTCCATCTGGCTCATGACGACGAAGAGATGCGGGCAGCAACGATCGACCACCCGGATTGGGGAGCCGGGTGGCGGCAGCGCGACTTTAATTTTGTGACGAGCGAGCCTTTCCGCCGCTTGCTCGACGACCAGCACGTCAAGCTGATCACCTGGCGCGAAATCGGCAAGCTGCTGGCGAAGCCCCGGAGTTGATATCGGCCCGCGGGCGGCATTAAGAGGAGAGTAATTATGGACGCTAAAGTTGGGGCACAGGAACAGTGTGTCGCCCTCCGTAACGATCTGATCAACCTCAGTCACAGGATCCATGCCCACCCTGAGCTTGGATTCGAGGAAGAAAAAGCTTCCGCCTGGCTCTCCGAGTCGCTCGCCGGCGCAGGGTTTACCGTCGAAACAGGAATCTGCGACATGCCGACCGCGTTCGTGGCGCGGGCCGGTAGCGGCCCCCTGCACGTCGCTATCTGCGCCGAGTACGACTGCCTGCCCGGTATCGGACATGCTTGCGGCCACAACATCATTGCCGCGATGGCCGTCGGAGCCGGGACCGCTGCGGCGCGGGTTGCCGACGATATCGGGCTTACCGTGAGCGTGATCGGCACGCCCGCCGAGGAGGTCGGGAATAACGGGGGCAAAATCCTGCTCCTCAAAGGCGGGGCCTTCGCCGGAGTCCACGCGGCGATGATGGTTCATCCCGCCCCCTTCGATGTCGTGACCCCTAAAATTATCGCCGCCTCGATGTTTGACGTGCGCTATACCGGCAAGGAATCGCACGCTTCGGCATTTCCCGAGTTGGGAACTAACGCGGCCGACGCGCTCACGATTGCGCAGGCCGCCATCGGACTGCTCCGGCAGCATATTCTGCCGACCGACAGGATCCACGGAATTATCACTAAGGGCGGAGACGCCCCCAATATTATTCCGGCCCATACGTCTGCCAGGTACATTATCCGCGGCCAGACGCTGAAGGAGCTCGACGCGCTCCGCCCCAAAGTGCACCGCTGTTTTGAAGCGGGGGCTGTCGCCACCGGGGCCAGGCTGGAGATCGTCGGGGGGGATCAACCCTATGCTCACATGATCCATGATCCTGATATCGCTCTTGTCTACCAACGAAACGCCGAGTCGCTGGGTCGAAACTTTCCCGATCTCGGAGCCGTGCTTGAGCGAGCGGCAGGGTCAACGGACATGGGGAACCTATCGCTTGCCCTGCCGGCCATCCACCCATACGTTGGCATTAACTCGCTCCCGGCCGTGAATCACCAGCCGGAGTTCACGGCCCACTGCATCACCGAAGATGCCGACAAGGCTCTGATCGATGGGGCACTCGCCATGGCGTGGACCGCCATTGACCTTGCTCAGGATGGCAACTTGCGAGGTCGCTTGACGGCCACGGCCTGACGTTTATAACTACACCGTAATCTCTCGCCCGGAGGTCTAATTCTATATGGATAAGGTGAACATCGCGCAGAAGCTTGCCCTCTTCAATGAGCACTGGAGCCCGAAGATCGTCGGCGAGCTGAACGGGCAGTACATCAAATTGGTCAAATTTCAGGGCCCATTTGTCTGGCATCAACACGAACAGGAGGACGAGCTTTTCTTTGTCATCAAGGGGCGGTTCAGGATGGAGTTTCGGGACCGCGATGTGTGGCTTGAAGAAGGGGAGTTTCTCGTTGTTCCGCGCGGCGTCGAACACCGGCCCGTCGCCGATGAGGAAGCTCAGGTACTGCTGTTCGAGCCCGCCTCCACGCTCAATACCGGCAATGTCCGGAACGAGTTGACGGCCGCAGAACTAGACAGGATTTAATCAAAGCTTATCCGTTCTTGTTTGTTCTTTGTTTCCCCCGTTTTCCCTCTGCGTCCTCTGCGGTTCAATTTTTTTTATTTGCAGCTCGGTCGGACTCATCTGAAGCCCGTTACAGATCTACGAAAAATTTCGTTGACAATACGAAGGTCTTCGTAGTAGAGTCTGCGGACGTCAAAATTCTCCGGGAAAGGATTACCGCCCTTGAGCAAAAAAGAGACGCCGCGGCCGACCGATGCGGAGCTGGAAATCCTGAGTGTGCTCTGGCAGCGCGGACCGAGCACGGTCCGTGAAGTCCATGAAGCGCTGAGCCGGGGCAGGTCCACCGGTTATACGACCGTTCTCAAACTGCTCCAGATCATGGCCGAAAAGGGGTTGGTCCGCCGGAATGAAGAGCAGCGCGCGCACGTCTACGAGGCGCGGTTCGCTCAGGAACAGACGCAGCGCCAATTGGTCGGCGACCTCCTCGAACGGGCTTTCGACGGCTCGGCGATGAAGCTCGTCATGCAAGCGCTCGCGACCAAAAAAGCCTCGTCCGAAGAGCTATCGCAGATTCGACAACTTCTTGATGAGTTTGAGCGAGGTGCCCGATGAACACTATCGAAATGCTGCTCGCGCAACCCGTTTTTCAAGCCGTCGGATGGGCACTGGTCCATTTCGTATGGCAGGGGGCGCTGGTGGCGATCCTCTTCGCCAGCCTTCGCGTCGTGCTACGAAGATCAACCGCCGGCGTACGCTACGCCCTGGCCTGCGCCAGCCTTCTGCTCATGCTGGCGCTCCCCGTCGCCACCATCCTCCTGCTCGCCCCCCCTCCGCCATCAATACCAGGCGGCGAACAAACGGCCAATGCCGCCAGAGCCATCGCCCGGCTGCGTCAAATGACGGCGGGCCTCTCCGGTCAATCGAGCTCTCTGCTGCGGCTTACCATCGCCTCGACCGCGCCGCCCGCGTTCTTACAGTGGCGGGCGCTCTCCGAACGATTCGCCGCTTTACTGCCCTGGCTGGTCTCGGTCTGGTTGGCGGGCGTGACGGCTCTTTCACTTCGTATCTTCGGCGGGTGGGTCATCACCCAACGGCTCAAAAGGTACATGACGAATCCGGTCGCGCCGGAGTGGCGGGAGGCGGTTGCGCGCCTCTCCCGGCGGATGCGTCTCTCCCGCACGGTGCGCCTCTGCGAGTCGGTGATGATGGAAGTGCCTACCGTCATCGGTTGGCTGCGGCCCGTGATCCTCATACCTGTCAGTGCCCTGACCGGCTTGAGCACACAACAGATGGAGGCTCTGCTGGCGCATGAGCTGGCCCACATCCGGCGCCATGATTACCTCGTCAACCTTCTGCAAACTGCCGTCGAGACCCTACTCTTCTACCACCCCGCCGTGTGGTGGGTGTCGCGCCAGATCCGCATTGAGCGAGAACACTGCTGCGACGATCTGGCGGTGGCCGCGTGCGGTGATGTACTGACTTACGCACGCGCCCTGACCCGGCTTGAAGAGCTCCGGCCTAATGGCTTACCGCAGTTGGCCGTCGCGGCTAACGGCGGCTCGCTGCTCCGGCGCATCCGGCGCCTCGTCGAAGCTCCTTCGCACTCTTCCCATCGATCCGCCACGTGGCTGGCCGGCATGATCGCGATTGCCACAGTTCTCGGCATCTGGGCAGGCGCGCAGACGACACTTCATTCGGAGGAAGCGGTTGCGTCCGAGCATCGCCGTTTACAGCTCTCTTCGTCCATCCGGGCGCAATCGGTCGCGAGGATAGACGACCCCTCGGGCAATCACGCCGCATGTCCGCTCATTATCCGTGACCCGCAACCGGTAGTAGTAGAAGTAAGGGCCGACTACGAAGAAGGCCCGGCGGGGGCTGAAGCTTCGCTGGCGCTCCCGCAGGCTGAAATAAAGGACGAAGACGCTCAAGCCAATCAAGCTCCTGCGCCGTCCCCCAGACCGTCTCCAGAGCCGGTGGGTTGGAGCGGCGACCGGCCAGACTTCATCGACGCGCTGGCCGCCGCCGGCTACACCAACCTGCCTGTTGACCGGCTCATCGAGATGGAACAACACGGGGTCACCCCGGACTTCATCAAATCGCTGCAAGACCTCGGATATCAGCTACCGCCTATTGAGCTATTAATCAGGGTGCGCGATCACGGGGTCGGCGCCAACTTCATTAAAGGACTGTCCGCAGTTGGTTACAACCGGCTCTCCTTCGACGATCTGATCAAGGCCAAAGACCATGGGGTCTGCCCGGATCTCGTCAAAGGGCTTGAGGCGGCGGGCTACGGTCGCCCGACCATCGATCAGCTAGTCCGTGTCAAAGATCACGGCGTGAGCCTGGGGTTTATCAAAGAGCTGGAGGCCGCAGGTTACCCACACCCCTCCATAGATCTATTAATCATGGTCAGAGACCACGGAGTCAGCCCGGCGTTTATTCAGGGGCTCAAGCAGCTTGGCTACAATGATCTGCCGCTCGAACAGCTGATCCGTATGCGTGATCACGGGGTCACTTCTTCATTCATTCAGAGGGTGAAGTCCCGCGGTTTTAATCTCTCGCTTGAGGATCTGATCAGGCTGCGCGACAGCGGCATTCTCGACTGAAGAAGGCCGTCGTGCACGCTAATGCGTACAACGCTCACGAACTGGGAGGCTCGCGATGAACGGAAAAGATGAAACATTTAAGGCTGACGCACGGGCGCAGAAATTCGCACCGGTCTACAGGCTGGGCATCTGCGCCATCCTTCTCGGCCTCTTCTCGCTGTCCTGTTATTTCCGGGTGTTTCCGGTGGTGGCTCAGCAGCCATACGCCGGTCAATGGTTGATTGAGCCCATCCCGGGCGAGAACCAGGTTCACTTGACGCTGCACTACCGGACGGAGAAAAGCAGCTATTTTGGCGATGGATTTTCCGGCAGTATGACCTCTTTCAGAATCGCGCCGGATCGCCTGCACGGCCTCACGCAGGCGCAAATGATGTCGGGCGGCTCTCAAGTACAATTCCAGTTGGTGCGAGACGCCGGCACACTCGCCTGCGACGGCTGGTTCAAAGATGGCCAGGGCTCGGGCCATTTCGTGTACCGCGCCAACCCGGGCTTTGCCGCCGAACTCCGGAGCCGGGGCTTTGACGCTCCCTCGGATGAGCAGCAGTTCTTAATGACCTTGCACGACGTCAGCCTGGCGCTCGTCGAAGAGCTGAGGGCAGACGGGTACGAGCGCCCCACACTGGAGCAGCTCGTTCGCATGGGTACCCATGGCGTCAGCCTGGACTACGTCAGGGAGCTGAAATCTCTCGGTTACCAGCTCCAGCGTGTTGACCCGTTGATCAGAATGCGCGACCACGGGGCCGGCCCCAAATTCATCAGAGAGCTGGCCGCGCTTGGTTATAACAATCTGCCCGCCGACGAGCTGGTCAGGGCAAAAGATCACGGCGTCGGCCCCGATCTGATCAAAGGGCTTGAGGCGGCGGGCTACGGTCGCCCGACCATCGATCAACTAGTCCGCCTCAAAGATCACGGCGTGGGCCCGGAGTTTATCAGGGAGCTTGAAGTGGTCGGATACAGCCGGCTTCCTTTGGATCAACTGGTCAGGATGAAAGACCACGGGGTCAGCACAGAGTTTATCCGGGAGCTCAAGCAGCAAGGCTACGATAATCTTCTGGTCGATCAATTAATACGCATGCGTGATCACGGGGTCACTTCTTCATTCATTCAGAAGATCAAGGCCCATGGTTTTAATAACCCTTCGGTTGATGAGCTGGTCCGGCTGCGAGACACCGGTTTCCTGAACTGAAGCCGGAGGTTGCTCCAACACCACCCACAATCCGTACGCGCCATGAAAAGCGCCCCGGGAGGCCCGAGATGAGCACGAAAAATGATCCGCCCGTACCACCCCGACCCGTCGAGAAACCCGGCGTACTTTATAGGTTGTGCGTCGGGGCGTTGGTCAGCCTCTTCGCGCTGCCCTGGTGTTACGGCCGGGGGCCCTATCCGAGCGCTCCGGGTTCGATTCCAGGCCAGGCGCCGGCCGGATTTCAACTCTCGATAACCGACCGGCGGTTAACAGATGAAAACCAGGTGACGGGCCAATGGATGATTGAGGCCAAACCGGAGAGCGACCTGCTTTTCATGTCGGTGCGCCGGCGCACCGACAGCAACGGCATACACCAATCATCATTCCGCATACCATTAGATAAATTGGCGGGACTGACGAGAGCCCAGATGGACTCGAATGGCTCTCCCGTTCGCTTCCGGCTCGACCGGGATGCCGGAACCTTCGATTGCGAAGGGTGGTTCAGAGACGGCAGTGGCTCGGGGCATTTCGTATTTTCCGCCGGTCAGGGCTACCTGAGCGAGATGAGTAAGCTCGGCTACGACACCCTCTCGAACGAGCAGCTATTCTCCATGGCGGTCCATGAGGTCGGCCTGTTTTTCGTCTACGAGTTGAAAGCGCTCGGCTATGACCATCTGTCTGTCGATCAATTGATCGCGATGCGCGTCCACGGGGTCACCACGGATTTCATCATTGAGCTGAAGACGCTCGGCTACGATCACCCTTCGATCGACGACCTGGTCGGCATGGGAATTCATGGGGTCTGCCCCAACCTTATTGAACAAATGAGGGCGCGCGGACTTAAG
>CAYLJO010000239.1:0-9063 GCA_964383905.1 uncultured Blastocatellaceae bacterium | reverse complement strand
TAGGTTCAACTCTGCTGCGGATACGCATAACCATGCCTATCCGCTCCTGCGGTAATCAAGATTGCACCGTACATCCACCGCGCACTAACAATTCCTATGCCAGTCGACCGGCCCCCGGTGAGAGGGCCGGCGAATAAAACCAATAAATGCGCCTCAAACGGCGGGGAGAAGGGGCTAAAAGATGCCCTGAATCGAGAGGAGGGGAAGGCCGGGAGGACCAGGATAGCTTCTACTATTACAACAAAAATGTCGCAAATAGCCGGGGTGAATGACAAAAACGTCGCGCTTAACAACATTCAAGCGAAAACCGTACTTTATTAAGCTCTGTTTCCATCGTGAGTGATCCGCCGGTCGTAAGGATTGCGGCGCTGAATCAATACGCACTCTCAAGTCATGCGCTCGACTGAGTCCTCCTACCGGGTGACTGCTGGTTGACACCGAAGATGGCACCGCCTGCCGAAAAAGTCTTGCTTAACCGCCAGTTCCCTGATTAACACCTGGGGCGGTAAAGTAGTGGAAGCAGGCCCAGGAGGTGCGCTTTTGAGCCCTCCTACAATTTTGTCGCATTGGCTCAAATAACACACAAGATTGTGGGAACGTGCCGGAAGTCAGGCTCTGCTGCCAAAATCATCTTGAATACAACGGATAGTTATGAATAATCTACAACGACTCAACATGTTGCGTAGCCGGAATTTTTTTTACAGCAGAACGAGAACCTCAAAGGGATTGATGGCCGAGACGAACAAGCCGGTAAAATACCCGGCGCATTGAGGCGGGCACATGACTGAACGCTCACGCGCTACACAGTTTCAGGTCACGGCGACCTCATTTCTCGCCCTCTTTTCCATCGTCGGATTGGCGCTCTATGGCTTGCCCCTTTACTACGACTTCATGATTCAGCAGTTCGGTTGGTCGCGCACACAGGTAACCTCCGGCAACGCGCTTAGTAAGCTCCTGGTTGGGCCGCTCTTCGGCTTCATCGCCGGTTGGGTCATTGACCATTTCGGGCCGCGCAGGTTGATGCTGGCCGGCGTACTGATGGCCGGGACGGCCGTGATCGGATTGGGCGCGATGTCGGCCCTGTGGATGTTCTATCTTTTTTATCTCTTCAATGCTTTAGGATACGTCTGCGACGGGCCGTTGCCCAATCAGGTGCTCCTCTCACGCTGGTTTGATAAATCACGCGGCAAGGCGATGGGCTTTGCCTATCTCGGCATCGGCATCGGTGGGAGCCTCATCCCCCTGTTATCCTACTGGCTGACACGGCACTTCGGCTGGCAGGGGGCACTGCGGGCACTCGGCATCCTGATTATCGCCGTCGCCTTCCCGATGGCTTACTTCGTCAGGGAGGCGCCCGGGCCGCGGGTGGAGAAGCACGAAGCGACACCGATGGAACCGGCCGCCCGCGTCTTTCGCCATCCCGTGTTCTACCTGCTGGCCGTCGGCAGCATGTGCTCCATCGGGGCGGTCGGCGGGACTAATCAACACCTCAAACTGTTTCTCGGCCTCGATCAACATTACGCGCAGGGCGAGGCGGCGAGAATCATCTCGCTGGTGTTGACGGTCAGCATCATCGGGCGCTTGTTGATGGGCTGGCTGGCCGACCGCTATCCCAAGAAGTACGTCATGCTGTTGATCTATCTGCTGGTCGCGACCTCGATCCCGCTGCTGTTTTTCGCCTCGGCGCCAGGCATCATGTATCTGTTCGCGATCATCTTTGGCGTGGGGTTGGGCGGCGAGTACCTAATTATCCCCCTGATGGCCGTCGAGTTGTTTGGCGTGCGGGTGCTCGGGCGACTGATGGGCGTCGTGTTGACCGCCGACGGGGTGGCCGAGGCGCTTTCTCCGGTGGCCGTCGGCTACCTGCGCGATGTGACGGGGAGCTATCGAATCGGATTTATGACGTTAATCGGCATGGCGTTGGTCGGCGCTGTGGCGGTGGCACTATTGCCGGGAAGGAGTGCGCCAGCGGTTTCATAGCTCGATTCCTTCCAGGGAGCGGGGCAAGTTTGCCTGAGTTTATTTTCCAAACAACCACCTTTTATTATCCGGGTAGAGCATGATCAAGACATTGTTTTTCAGTTAAGGCGCAGTATGAGTGAGCGTCCTTTCCTGCATCTGGGCGGTTTACGTGAGGTCGAAGCCTTCCGGCGCTACCTGAATGAACACCGGATGACGATTCCCTGTGATCGTGAGCTGATGTCCGGCGACGCGTCGCCGCTTGCCCGACCTCTACGCCTGAACGGACTTACCGTGGGCAACCGCTTCTGCATTCACCCGATGGAAGGCTGGGACGGCACGGCTGACGGCAAACCGACCGAGCGCACTTTTCACCGCTGGCGATATTTCGGTATGAGCGGCGCGAAACTTATCTGGGGCGGCGAGGCCGTCGCGGTCAAGCACGACGGGCGTGCCAATCCCAACCAGCTCCTTCTCAACGAACACACACGCGACGCCCTGGCCCGCCTGCGTGACGAATTGATTGAGCGGCACCGGCAGGCGGTCGGCTCCGCTGAAGGACTGGTGATCGGGCTGCAACTGACACACTCGGGCCGTTACAGTCGCCCTCACGCCAAAGACCGGCCGGAGCCGCGCATCCTTTACCATCATCCGATTCTTGACCGGCGCTTAGGCTTAGCTACCGATCACCCGTTACTGACCGACGGGGAAGTCCGTGAGATTATCGAAGCTTTTCACAAGGGCGCGCGCACGGCCTATGAGCTCGGTTTCGATTTCGTTGACGTCAAACACTGCCACGGCTACCTTGGGCATGAGTTCTTGAGCGCGCACACGCGCGAAGGCGACTACGGCGGTAGCTTCGAGAATCGCACACGCTTTTTACGGGAAGTCGTCGAAGGCATCCGTGCCGTCGTGCCGGGACTTGAGATCGGGGTGCGGCTCTCCGCGTTCGATACCGTGCCTTTTAGACCGGACCCGACCCGCTCCACGCCTGGGAAACCTGGGCCAGGCATACCGGAGCCGTCCGAGGCACTGATTCCCTATCGCTGGGGCTTCGGCGTCAATCCTCTCAACCCTGTCGCGCCGGATCTGACGGAGCCGGCGCGCCTCCTGTCGCTGCTCGGGGATTTGGGCATCCGGCTGGTCAACATCTCCGCGGGCAGCCCCTATTACAATCCGCACATCCAGCGCCCGGCACTCTACCCGCCGTCAGACGGCTATCAACCGCCGGAAGACCCTCTGGTCGGCGTGGCGAGACAGATGAAGATCACGCGCACACTCAAACAACGGTTCGCCGACCTAATCCTGGTCGGCACGGCGTATACTTACCTGCAGGAATTTCTGCCCCACGTCGCCCAGGCCGCGGTGCGCGAAGGGTGGGTTGACTCGGTAGGATTGGGGCGGATGGTGCTGGCCTATCCGCAACTGCCCTTGGACGTCCTGCGGGGCAACCGGCCGGAGCACAGGCAGGTGTGTCGCACCTTCAGCGATTGCACGACCGCGCCCCGCAACGGCTTACCTTCAGGGTGCTATCCTTTGGATAGCTATTACAAGAACTCGGAAGCGGGATTACAACTCAAACAGATTAAGAGCCGCCGGCGTAAAGCCTCAGGCTCTTAACTGAAGATTCGCCAGGATTCGACACGGTTCTGAACCTCCCGTGGTGAAACGCGCGATGACTATTGAAGAGATCAACGCTCGCCTCCGCCTCCGGCGAAAGGTGCGTGGCGTGGCCGCCGCGCTTCTGCCCTACGAGGCTGACGGCCGGGTCGCCGTCGAAGCCCTTCAACAGCATCTCCAGGCTACGCAGCGTGCCGGCTTGATGAACGCTGTCAATATGGATACGGGCTATGTCAACTATCTGGCTGACGTAGAGAAGCGCCAGGTTCTCCGCTGGACGCGGGAAGCGTTGGGCGCAGGTGTGCCCTTTATCGCCGGAGCGTATATCGAAGGTTGTGACGGGGATATTATTACGCTCTACCGCCGGCAGGCGGATGAGATCGTTAGCTGGGGCGGCATTCCCATAATCTTCCAGACCGCGCGAGTGCACGGAAGATCGTCGCTCGAGAAGGTGGCGATTTACCGTGAGGTCTGCAAAGGCTACGCCGAGGTGCTGGCGTTTGAACTCGGTCAGATGTTCGCCCCCAGCGGTGAGATCTTTGATGACGAAACGGTGCGCGGCCTGATGGAGATTCCTGAAATGAAGGGCATGAAGCACTCGTCTTTAGACCGCTTACAGGAGTTGCGGCGGCTGGCCCTGCGTGATGCGATCCGCCCCGACTTCCTCATCTACACGGGAAACGACCTCGGCATCAACATGATTGAGTATGGGTCTGACTATCTGCTCGGACTGGCGACCTTCGCGCCGGAAAAGTTCGCCGAGCGCGATCGCCTGTGGGCAAAAGGTGATCCGGCTTACTACGCCCTCTCGGACTCGCTGCAGCACCTGGGCAACGTGGCATTCCGCCCGCCCGTGCCTGCTTACAAACATTCGGCGGCCATCTTTTTGCACCTCACCAGGCGCATCCCTTCCCCGGACACACACCCGCAAAGTCCCCGGCGCCCCGAGTGGGAAGCAGATATGTTACGCGATTGTGCTGGGCGTTTAGATCAATCCATCTACTAAAACCGCGTTTTAGTAGATTCCCCATCCTTACGGAACATCGAGCGAGGACTGTGCGGCGACGCGTTTTCCCGCTCAGAAGCAGGAATGGACGCGAATCGTGCTCGTCGGTCGTCTTCTTCGCGCCTATCATTTAGGAAGGCGGACACCGTCGTCACCAACACCCTGAGCGCACCTGAGAATGGCCTCGGCCGAAACGTCAATATCCTTTTCCGTGGTAGACCAGTTCGAGACTGACACGCGCATCGCGTTCATGCCGTGCCACGTCGTCCCGCTGAGCCAGCAAGTACCGTCCTCCTGCACCCGTCGTATGACCTCCGCCGTAAAAGCATCCGCGCCCCCTTCGTGCGGAGGCGAGAATCGTAACAACACTTGATTGAGGACGACTTCGTTCAAGATTTTCACTCCTGGACCTTGCGCCAGTCGCTCCGCCATCCGTCTGGCGAGGAGGCAGCAACGGTCTACCAGCTCGGCAACCCCGTTGCGGCCCAAAGCCCGAAGCGCCGCGTAGACGGCGAAGCCGCGGGCACGGCGCGAAGCTTCCGGCACCCAATTGCTGTTATCGCGCTCCACACCGGGCGCTGTCAGGTAGTACGGCGCGTTCAAGGTCATCGCGGCATGGTGTGCCGCCCCGTCGTGAATAAAGACGAGGCCCGAATCGTACGGGACGTTTAGCCATTTATGACAATCAACCGAAACCGAGTCGGCCAGTTCTATACCCTTAACCAACGCGCGATATTTGGGGGCTGCTGCGGCCCACAGTCCGAATGCGCCATCGACATGAAGCCAGCAGGATCGATCACGAACGCAAGCGGCGATTTCCGGAATCGGATCAAACGCTCCCGTGTTGACGTTGCCGGCTTGCGCGCAGACCAGGGCGGGGGTGTTAATCCTGGCCAGCGCAGATCGCAGCTCATCCGGACGCATCCTGCCTTGCTCGTCCGTCGGTATTCTGATGACACGCCCGCGTCCGAGGCCGAGCATCTGCAGCGAGGCGAAGACTGATACATGTGATTCGTCGCTTGTTAAGACCGTGATGTGAGGGGCGCCTATGAGACCTTGTTCCTCAACATCCCAATCAACCCTCCGGAGTAGCGCGTGGCGGGCGGCCGCCAAAGCGGTGAAGTTGGCCATCGTGCCGCCGGTGGTGAACCCAAGACTCATTCCCCCCGGCAGCCGGAAAAGATCTGTGAGCCAGACTCTAACAATCTCCTCCACGGCCGCCGCCGCCGGCGATAGGACGTAGAGCCCCGCGTTCTGGTCCCAGGCCGCTGTCAACCACTCCGAAGCAAGGGCCGCCGGGAGGGAACCACCGACGACGAAGCCAAAGTAACGGGGCCCGGCCGTCGCGACCAAACCCGGTTCCGCAACCTCGCGCAGATGTTCGACAACGTGGAGCGAATCCTCCCCTTTCGTGGGAAGGCTCTTGCCCATAGTTGCCAGCAGAGTGTCAAAATCAACCGGACCGGCCACCGGTCGATCCCTTACTTTATCCAGGAACTCGTTTGCGATGTCGCAAGTTCGTCTCAGTAAGTCCCGGCGGCTAACACTTCTCTCCATACCGCTACTTAACCTCCAGCTCAAATCGATCAATATCTACTCACCCACTCTGTGTCGTTTAGATTCGCACGACTCCACGGTCAGGCAATCTCGAAAATCGCGTCAACTTCGACCGCAACGCCCCCGGGCAACGAATTCACGCCGACGGCGGCGCGTGCGTGACGCCCCCGCTCGCCAAACACCGATACGATAAGGTCCGATGCTTGTACAGGAATTTGTCCCGAAATATAGACCAGCTTACCGGTGACGACGTAAGGGAAAAAATTTGCAACCGGAGTCGCCGGCTCGGGAATGGTCAGTCCCAGCTCTGCGATCACCTGCTCGTATTTATTCATCTTTACTCCTGGTGTACATATGACCTACCTAATGGCGGTTGAAGTCAACCGCCACTGTATTGCCCCCACTCACGACGACGCCGACGCGCTCCTCCGGTGCCGGTCTATATCTACCGGAACATAAGACGGCAAATGCGGCTGCGCCACCGGGTTCGGCCACCACCCGCAAGACCTTCCAGAGTTTTTCCTGGGCCTCGCGAATCTCGTCATCCGTGACCAGCACCACGCCGTCGACGTAGCGTTGTGCTAAGGGGAACATTAACTCGCCGGCCCGGCGTGGCGCCAGCGAATCCGCCGGGATGTCGCCCGCCCCGGCGTCGACCGGCCGTCCCGCCTCGAGCGCTCTGCAAAGCGTCGGCGCCGCCTCCGGCTCGACACCAATTAGCCGGACTTTGCCCGCATACCACGCCGCAATGCCCCGATCAGACCGCCGCCGCCCACGGCGACAAGCAGCGTTTCCAAGTCAGCATTCTGCTGCTCGAACTCCATCCCGACCGTCCCTTGTCCGAGGATGGTCTCTGGCTGATCGAAGGCATGAACCGGCAAAGCGCCCGACCGGGAAGCCCACGCTTCACAGGCCGCCAGCGCGTCTGCATATCGTTCCCCCGCCACGACCAGGTCCGCGCCGTATTCACGCAACCGCTGCAACTTCGCGGGCGACGCTATGTGTGGGACAAAGATCTTCGCCGGGATACCAAGCCTCATCGCGGCGTAGGCGACTGCCGCGCCGTGATTGCCGCCCGAGGCCGCGACCACACCGGCCGGCGGTATCGCGCGCGTCAAGAGGTTCGTGAAAGCGCCACGCACTTTAAATGAGCCCGAATGTCGAAACAGCTCGAGCTTGATTGCCAGATTAACAAGACTGAGGCCAAAATCCCGGCCGTCGAGGCCGATCACTGGGGTTCGGCGTACGTAAGGCCTGATCGTCGGCTCGGTGTCAGCAATCCGCTCGCGCGTCACGAAATCTTCAGCCGTTGGCGTCATAACCTTTCCGGGCGATAGACAATAACAGGTCGGAGGCTTGCCAAAACGTTGACATGCGGATTATATTGCTGATCAGAGGATTAGGCAAGTAGGAAATTAGGAAAATGGCTAATCGTAATGTGGATGTCGTCCGGGCGATCCGCGCCTTAGCTAATGAACGCCGGCTGCAAATCCTCGGTTGGCTGAAGGAGCCGGCCGAGCATTTTCCGCCGCAGGCGGACGGCGATCTGGTCAGGGACGGCGTGTGCGGCGTGCTCATCGCCGAGAAGCTCGGTGTTCGCCCGCCGACGGCAAGCGAGCATCTCAAGGTCCTCGCGCAGGCCGGGCTTATTCGCCCGAAGCGGATTAAGCAGTGGACGTTTTACAAGCGCGACGAGGCGCGGATTAAAGAGATCAAGAAGGCAATTACGGCAAGTGTCTGACCCGACGATGGTCTGTTGGCTTTTCCCCCTTCTTCCCTTCGATCATTTCTATCAGAAGACGCGCCGCCGCCTGCCCTATCTCACTCTTCGACCATGACACGGTGGTTTGTGGCACCCGCAGCATATCACCGTACTGGATATTCCCGCCGCTAGCCACCGCCAGATCACCCGGTACCTTCGGCCCGGCGCCAGTGACTGCACTCATCGCGTCCGAACCGGCTTGCGATGGCGAAGTGGGGAAGCGTGTGTCGCGGACGATTGTTTCGGTGAAGGTGATGGGCGTAGAGGGAGGATTCCTGTGCGCTCACGCGGAGGCGCGCGCGGTCCGCCACCTGTCGAGCGCGACGGCGACGACGATGATCCCGCCGATGATGATCTCCTGAATATAATTGGGCCAACCGATCTGCTGGCAGCCGTTGCGCAGGAAAGCCATGATGAGCGCGCCGATCATCGAACCCAAGATGCTGCCTTCGCCACCGCTCAGGCTCCCGCCGCCGATGACGACCGCCGCAATGATGTCAAGCTCGGAGCCGGCGGCAACGGTCGGATCACCCTGCCGCAACCGCGACATCTGCATCACCCCCGCCAATCCGAACAGCAAGCCGGCCAACGCATAAATCCAGATTTTGAGGCGATCGGTCGGGATGCCGCAGGCACGCGCCGCCGCCTCGTTGGAGCCGAGCGCGAAAACGCGTCGGCCGAAGACCGTATTCCGCAGGACGACCGCCGCGAGCAGTGCCAGCAAGATTGTGATCCACACGCCCGGCGCGAGCAGAAGCCAGGGGGGATTCGGAAACGTCACGAGCAGCTCATTGACCCACGTCTCCGGCACGTTAACGGTTTGCTGTCCGGCGAACCACTTCGCCACCCCGCGCGCGATGCCGAGCATCCCGAGAGTGGCGATAAAAGGTACGACGCGCAGGCGCGTGATCGCTAAGCCGTTGACGACGCCGATCAGTGCGCCGGTCAGGATACCCGCGCCGACCGCGAGGGCAGGCGTCAGCCCCCCGTTGATGCCCAGCGCCGTGATCACACCCGCGAGCGCGATGGTCGAGCCGACCGAGAGATCAATCCCGCCGCCGATGATGATAAGCGTCATGCCGATCGCGCCGACGGCGACGATCACCGTTTGCGCGAGCACGATGCGCAGATTAAACGGCGAAAGGTATCGCTCCGGCGT
>CAYLJO010000238.1:0-9118 GCA_964383905.1 uncultured Blastocatellaceae bacterium | reverse complement strand
CGCCGTCGCAGGTAAGACGGTTTATTTCGGGAGCATGGACGGGAGTCTATACGCGGTAAATATCGAGACGGGGAGCGAAAACTGGCGATTCAAAACAGGGGGACCGGTCAGATCATCACCCGCCGTTGCCGGCGGGGCAGTTTATTTCGGGAGCGATGATGGTGACCTCTATTCGCTGGACTCGAATGGGGGTCTGGAAAAGTGGAGGCTGAAAACAGGCGGCGCTATCATCTCCTCCCCGGCGATTGCCGGTGGGATTGTGTATTTTGGAAGCGCGGACGGTCACCTTTATGCCGTGGATCGCAGTACGGGAGTGAAAAAGTGGAAGTTTAAAACAACGAGGGGTTGGATGCGGTCTTCCCCTGCGATTGCCGACGGGATCGTCTACTTCGGGTGCGATGACGGGTACCTCTATGCCGTCCGATGAGTCCATGACCTATGAGCCGGGCCGACTAAACCCTCACTTCACAAGCGGCAAGCCAATCGAATAGTTGCTTTTAATCGAAAATATTAATAACTTAAGCGGCCACAGCTCTCTAATTCTAAGCGCAGGAAGCCACCATGAGTATTTACGGCCCGCGTTGTCTATCTATTTGTCTGCTTGTCCTGCTTCTAAGTTTTGTGGGGGGCGCTGCCCAGCAAAGGCGGTGGGATGACCAGAGTCTGCTGAAAGCGCTGCAATGGCGAAGCATCGGACCGTATCGCGGCGGGCGTGTGACTGCCGTTGCAGGTGTGCCTGCGCAGCCATTCGTTTACTACTTCGGCGCGACGGGAGGCGGCGTCTGGAAGACTACCGACGGCGGCGTGAACTGGGAGCCGGTCTCTGACGGGGCATTTAAAACCGGCTCGGTCGGCGCCATCGGTATGAGCGATGCTGACCCGAACACGATTTACGTCGGGATGGGAGAGTCGCCTGTCCGCGGTAATGTCTCTCACGGCGACGGCGTGTACAAGTCGCTGGACGCGGGCAAGACCTGGAAGCACGTCGGTCTCGATGATACTCGGCAGATCGCGCGCGTACGCGTTCACCCGCGCAACCCCGATCTAGTGTATGTGGCGGCGCTCGGCCATGTCTGGGCCCCTAACGAGCAGCGCGGCATTTTTCGCTCGAAGGACGGCGGTAAGACCTGGGAGAAGATTCTTTACCGGGGCGACAAGGCGGGCGCCATCGATCTCATCCTTGACCCGACCAACCCGAATATTCTCTACGCGGGGTTCTGGGAGGTTCGCCGCTTACCTTACACCTTTGAGAGCGGGGGCCCCGGCGGCGGCATCTTCAAGTCAACTGACGGAGGGGACACCTGGACAGAAATCACACGCCACCAGGGCCTGCCACAAGGGCTCATCGGGAAGGTCGGAATTACTGTCTCTAAAGCCAACCCGGATCGGCTGTGGGCCATTATCGAAGCCGAAGACGGCGGAGTCTTTCGTTCGGACAACGCCGGTCAGACCTGGACGAAGGTCAACCAGGAGAGGAAGCTGCGGCAGCGCGCCTGGTATTACACACGCATTTACGCCGACCCGCAGAATCCCGAATCCGTTTACGTCCTTAACACGGGCTTTTACAGGTCCAACGACGGCGGCAAAACATTCAACAATATTCCCGTGCCGCATGGTGATAACCACGACCTGTGGATTTCCCCGAACGACCCCGCGCGGATGATCGAGAGCAACGACGGCGGCGCCACCGTCACCCAAAACGGCGGCAAGACCTGGACTGAAGAGGACCGCCAGCCGACGGCCCAGTTTTATCGTGTCGCCGTGGACAACGACTTTCCGTATCACATCTACGGCGCCCAGCAGGACAACACGACCGTTAAGATCGCCAGCCGCACGGCCGGCGCAGGGATCGGGCGCGGTGACTGGTACAGCGTGGGTGGCGGGGAGAGCGGGTGGGTCGCGCCCTACCCAAAGGACTCCGAAATCGTCTTCGCCGGCTCGTACGGCGGCCTCATCACACGTTACGACCACCGCACGGAGCAGTTGCGCGATGTGACCCCCTGGCCTTTGAACCCGATGGGCCACGGCGCGGCAGACCTGAAATATCGCTTCCAGTGGAATTTCCCCATCCTCTTTTCACCGCATGATGCGGAAGAGATCTACGCGGCGGGCAACGTCCTCTTCAGATCGACCGACCTGGGCCAGAGCTGGAAGGTGATCAGCCCCGACCTGACGCGCAACGATAAATCCAAGCAGGGTCCGGCGGGCGGGCCGATTACCAAGGACAACACGAGCATAGAGTATTACGACACTATCTTTACCGTCATGGAATCGCCCGTGAGGAAGGATCTCATCTGGACGGGCTCAGACGACGGCCTCGTTTACCTGACACGCGATGGCGGCGCCAGTTGGTCGAATGTCACGCCGAAAGCCATTCCGGAATGGATCCAGATCAATTCAATCGAGGCCTCGCCGCATGACGCAGCCACCCTGTACATCGCCGCGACGATGTACAAGTGGGATGACTACCGCCCTTACCTTTATAAGACTAACGATTACGGCCAAACCTGGAAGAAGATCACCAACGGCATACCCGACTCGGCCTTCACGCGTGTGGTGCGCGAAGACCCCTACCGCCGCGGGTTGCTTTACGCGGGGACGGAGACGGGCATGTATGTCTCGTTCGATGACGGGGAAAATTGGCGGTCGCTGCAGCTCAACCTGCCCGTCGTACCGATCACCGATCTGGTGATTCAGAAGCGCGAGGGCAACCTGATCGCTGCGACACAGGGGCGCGCATTCTGGATACTGGATGACCTCGCCGTGCTCCATCAGATGGCCGATGCGGTGAACGCCCGTCGCGCATTCCTGTTCAAACCGGAACACGTTTACCGGATCCAGGGCGGAGGTAGCGGGCCGCTGCCGCCCACGGCGGGTATAGGTAAGAATCCACCCCACGGCGCGGTGGTCTATTATTACTTAAAGGACCGGCCGGCCGGCCAGGTGACGCTCGAGTTTCGTGATTCTTCAGGCCGAACGGTTAAGAAATTTACGAGTAAGGCGGCCGAGCTCAGGCCGCAGGCGCCCGGAACTGCACAAACCCAGACACCGCCCGAGCAGCCACAAGCACCCTCGGGCGAGGAAGAATTGACTTTCGGCGCGCGGCCGAGTCCCGTGGTCACGACCGACGTCGGATTGAACCGCTTCGTCTGGGACTTACGCTACCCTGACGCCGCCCGCTTCCCCGGTCTCATCCTGTGGGCCGGCGATTTGCGCGGGCCGCTCGCCGTCCCCGGCAGCTATCAAGTCAAGCTCAACGTGGACGGCGAGACCATGACGCAAGCCTTCGAGGTGCAGAAGGACCCGCGCGTTACGACTTCGCAGGAAGACCTGGCCAAGCAGTTCGATCTGTTGATGAAGATCCGGGATAAGCTCACCGAGGCGCACAACGCCGTCACCGAGATTCGCGATCTGCGTAAGCAGTTGGATGATCTCTCAATGCGCGTTAGGGATCAGTCGGGCGCCCGCCCCCTGATCGAAGCGACCCTGTCTCTCAACGCCAAGCTGACGGGGATTGAGGAGGCGCTTTACCAGACGAAAAACCAGAGCAGTCAAGACCCTCTCAACTTTCCCATCCGGCTCAATAATGAGCTCGCCGCGCTCGGCGGAGTAGTCGCCAGCGCCGATTCAGCCCCGACAGATCAGTCCTACGTGATCTATGAAGAAAGGGTGGGCGAGATAAATACGCAACTGCGGAAGCTCGATCAGATCATGCGTACCGACCTGGTAGCCTTAAATCAACTGGTCCGTGAGCAAAACATCCCCGCCGTTATTGTGAAGCCTACGGCCGGTGGCAGCCGTTAAGATTATCGGCGGGGAGCGACCCCTATTTAATTCATTACGCTTTTCTTGTCTGGTCCTGCGGCGGCTCTTACTCTATTCATACCTGAGCGCGCGCATCGGATCGACCCTCGTCGCTCGCCGCGCCGGAATGTAGCACGCCAGCAGCACTACTACCGTCAATAACAGCGAGATGATCAGATACGTCCCCGCGTCCGTCGCGCTTACACCGTACAGCAAGCTCGACATCAGTCTGGTTAAAGCCAGTGCCCCGCCTAAACCGGCCGTCAACCCGATCACGGCCAGCGTTATTCCCTGCCGCAGCACTAACCGCAATACATCAAGCGGTCGCGCGCCTAACGCGATGCGGATGCCGATCTCGCGCGTGCGCTGCGCGACCGCATAGGACATCACGCCGTAAATACCTATCGCCGCCAGCAGCAGCGCGAGCAGACCAAAACCGCCCAGCAGCGTCGCGGCGATGCGCGCCGGAAACAGCGACAAGCCCATATGTTCGGCCAAAGTTTTGACGTCGTAAACCGGTAGATTCGGATCAATCTTCTGTACTTCGCTGCGAATCGAAGTGATCATCCCCTGTGGGTCTGAGGATGCGCGCACGAGCAGGATGGCACCGGATGAATATTCCTGCAGCAGCGGGAAATAGATGAACGGGCGGGGCGCTTCTCCGATGCTGAAGTATTTGCCGTCACGGGCGACGCCGATGATCTGCGCCGCTTTGCCGCCACCGCTACCGTAGCTGACCCGCTTTCCGACCGCATTCTCCGTGGGATTCGGGCCGGGAAAGAATCGCCGCGCAAATGTCTCGTTGACGATGACAACGCGCGGCGCGCCTTCTTTATCCCGCCCGCTGAAATCGCGTCCCTGTACTAACGGGATGCTCATCGTGGAGAAGTAGCTCAACCCAACTGAGGCATTCATCGCCGTCGGCACATTTGCCCCGCGGGCGGGCGGCTGACCTTCAACATGGATATCCACTGAGTTGTAATTCAGACTGAGGGGGACAAAGTCTGCCAGAGAGGCTGATCGTACCCCCGGCAGCGATTGAACGCGCTCGATAAGCTGCCGGTAAAACTGCTCCCCCCTGGCTTGGTCATAACCCTGCAGCCCCACATCGACCGACATCATCAGGGCGTTCTCAGGGTCAAAGCCCGGGCTCATCGTCTGCAAGTGCTGTAAGGTGCGCACGACCAGACCGGCGGCGATTAGCAGGACGAGCGATAAGGCGATCTGAGCGGCGATCAACCCACCGCGCAACCGAGAGCGTCCGTGGCCCGCCTGTGACGCGGCGTCTTTCAGGGCGGGCACCAGCTCGGGCTTGGTGGCTTGCAACGCCGGCACCAGGCCGAACAACACACCCGTGAGTAACGAGGCGAGTAGCGAAAAGACGAACACCCGCGCGTCTATTTTCAGATCAATCGTGAGCGGGAAATCGACCGGCGGCTTGAATGCCATAACCAGATTAACGGCCCAGAGGGCGAATAGCAGTCCCGCCGCGCCTCCGCCGATTGAGAGTGTGATGCTCTCGGTGAGCAATTGACGGATGAGTCGGATGCGGGACGCCCCCAGCGCCAGACGGATGGCGATCTCTTTGCGGCGCTCTGTAGCCCGCGCCAGCAGTAGATTGGCGAGGTTGGTGCAGGCGATCAAAAGCACCAACCCGACAACCGCCATCAAGACTCCGGTGAAACTTATTACCGGGCCGCGGAGCATCGGATGAATCAGGCCGGGTGGTGTCAGTGTGACGGTCTGCCCTTCGTTCGTGTCGGGATACTCCTTCCCGAGTTCCTGCGCCAGGATGTTCAGTGACGCGGCAGCTTGCTCCTGGGTGACGCCTTGTTTGAGGCGGCCCGTGGCGAACATATTTTGATTGCCTCGCTTGTCGAGATAATTGTTGCCCGGCTCGATCCACTCCTGCATCATTGCCGGCACCCAGAGCTCACCGGTGTACGCAATCTCGGTCCCGTTAAAGCCTTCGGGTGTGATACCCACCACCACGAAGCTATGACCGTTCAGGATAATGTTCTTTCCTACCAATGCCGGGTCTGCGCCGAAGCGCCGCCGCCAGCATGCGTAACTCACCACGACCACCGGGTGCGAAAGCCTGGTCTGATCCTCTTCCGGTAAGAAGGTGCGCCCTTGAGCGGCACGGACCCCGAGCACATCGAAATAATTGCCTGAAACCAGGTAGCCCCAGATGCGCTCGTTATTGCCGTCATGACTTAGACTCATCGGGGCAAAGCGTGTGACGAAGAGGCCGGAAAAGACCGCGTTCCGGTCACGAAAATCCACGTAGTTGGGGTATGAGAAAGCCTCTATGGAATCATCCTTGGCCACGGGGAAGACCGAGACAAGCTGTTCGGGGTGCGCGACCGGCAGCGGGCGCAGGAGTACCGTATTGACTAAGCTGAAGATCGCGGTGTTCGCGCCGATCCCCAACGCGAGCGAAAGTATTGCGATAATGGTGAAGCCGGGACCCTTCAGCATCCGGCGAACGCCAAAGCGCAGGTCCTGCAGCAGCGTTTCGATCACGCCACCTCCTCTGATGTCGCGGCACAGATCCTTAATGTGTTCAAAGTTGCCGAAGCGCCGGAGCGCGTCACGCCGGGCCTCATCCGGGTGCATGCCGCGGCCGATGTTCTCCCGCGTCCGCATCCTGATGTAGAAAAGTAATTCCTCATCCATCTCCCGCTCGACGCGCCCCTTGCGCAGCAAGCCATACAGGCGCGCGTAGATGAGCCTCAGCCACGACATCGATCCAACCCTCTTACGCGGTTTGCATCACTTTGAAGACGGCCCCGGCCAGCCGCTCCCAGTTATCCTCTTCGACCTGAAGTTGCTTGCGACCCGCACGGGTCAGCCTGTAGAACTTGGCGCGCAGGTTATTCTCCGAGACCCCCCACTCGGAGGTGATCCACCCTTGCCGCTCAATCCGGTACAGCGCCGGATACAGCGATCCTTCTTCGACCCGCAGCACGTCCTCGGACATCTGCATGATGCGCTGGCCCACCCCGTAGCCGTGCATCGGGCCTAATGACAATGCCTTGAGAATGAGCATGTCGAGCGTTCCCTGCAGCAGCTTGGTGTTTGGTGTCGGCAAGCGGGCCTCCCCGAAGGTCCTAGATTGTCTAGGAGCATTATCGGCGCCACCTCCTAGATTGTCAAGGTGTATCGGATGGTCGGTGGACAATATAAAGAAATCACGTGGGGCAGCAAAGACCCGCTGTTTTTTTACAGCCTGGAAGCCATCTCGCATTGGATGGGGCGATTCTCCCTGCCCCGCCTTGAAGGAGTAAATGAAGGTGGGATAAGGTTGGGGTGACGGCTTTGCCCCAAAAGTCCATTCGGCCTGAAAAGTAAGTAATAGCCTGGCAAGTCACAGGTGCGGCGTACTGTGTCATGATCCCTGTTTGTGGTTCAATACCTGATTCATACGTGGATCGAACCGACCTTTCGGGAAAGGGGTAGCAATCAAGCAACTTGATGCAGAAAATCGTTCTCATTGGTCTGGGCGGCCTCGTTGGGACGCTCAGCAGGTATTGGTTGTCTGGCGTGGTAGCGCGGCGCTACGGAGAGACCTTCCCTGCCGGCACGCTACTCGTTAACCTCGCGGGTTGCTTTTTGATCGGCTCTCTTTTCTATCTCATGTACGAACGTTACCTGGTCGATCAAACCCTTCGGGCCGTGATTTTCGTCGGACTTCTGGGCGGCTTTACCACCTTCTCGTCTTTCGGGTTACAGACGTTTACGCTTCTCCGTGACGGCGAACTCGCGCTCGCCACCCTGAATGTCATTGTTTCCAACTTAGGCGGCCTGCTGATGGTGTGGCTCGGATACACGCTGGCTAAAGTTCTGTGAGGCGCTCTATGAATATTCCGGAAGATGGATACCTGCTACGAATATTTGTCGGGGAAAGCGATAAGCACGGCCACCGCCCTTTATATGAGGCCATCATCTTGAAGGCGAGGGAGGCCGGTCTGGCCGGGTCAACCGTCTTACGCGGGGTGATGGGCTACGGAAAGCACAGCGTTCTGCATACGGCGAAGATCCTGCGGCTTTCCGAAGACCTGCCGATGGTGATAGAGATCGCCGATAGCCTGGAGAAGATTGAGAAGTTCCTGCCCCGGCTTGACGGGATGATTTCGGACGGTCTGGTGACACTCGAAAAAGTGAGAGTCATTCACTACAAGGCATGACCACATCGATTTTTTTTGCGGCGAAACCTGAGGTGATGCCTAACTTTGATCGGACACACCAAGGCTTTAGTAACCGTTCGGGCGTCGACATAGGTGCCCGAAGTAATCATCACTGCGCTCGGCGGCGATGGCCCCCACGGTGCAGGTTCAAACCACCATCGGTGATATACTCCTTTCGGCTCCGGCAATGCCAGGAGCGAATTGACTTCAGGTTTCGCCGTCACTCAATGCGAATGTGGCTCGGCGAATGCCCATCTGAAAATTCGTTCTCCACATCGGCAGTGCTACGGGGCCACCTCTTCTATTACTAATAAACGGTCAGCGTCACATGACGAAAGAGATCCTTATCGAGGAGACCCATCGGGGTCTATGGTACGAAGACGGCGTGCTGATCAGAATTCTCGAAGCCGGCAAATATGAGTTGCCGAAAGAGAGTTTCTGGCAAAGCCGACTGCCCGAAAGCCTGCGCAGGCGTCTGCCGAAAGTCGAGGTCGTGTCAGTCGACGTGCGGGAGCGTGATTTGACGATTAAAGGCCAGGAGATTTTGACCGCCGACAAAGTGGCGATTCGCGTCAGCATCATCGTCCAATTTCGCGTCACCGATCCGCGCGCCGCGCTGCACGAGGTGGAGAATTACCAGGAGCGCATCTACAGCGACGTGCAGTTGGCGGCGCGGCGTTCGCTCGCTTCGATGACGCTCGAAGAGCTTCTCACTAACCGGAATAAATTGAGCGGGGATATTCTGCACGAGGTAAAGGAGACGGCAACAAATTACGGCGTCGCCATTCTGCGCGCTGACGTGAAGGATTTAATTTTCCCGGGCAACTTGCAAGAGATTATGAATCGGGTCTTGGCGGCCGAGCGGATGAGCCAGGTGCAGCTCGTGGATACGCGCACGAAGGCCGAGACGCAACGCATCGAGGCACGATCGAAGGCCGAAAATCAGCGCCTTGAGGCCGAGACTCAAGCCGCCGCGCAGCGCCTCATCGCCGAGAGCCAAGCCGAAGCGCGCCGCATCGAAACCGAAGCTGACATCCGCGCGCTAATCGAGCGCGCGCAGACCGCCGAGGCTTATACTGACCATCCTGCGCTCCTGCGCCTACGCGAACTCGAAACGTTGCGCG
>CAYLJO010000237.1:0-9121 GCA_964383905.1 uncultured Blastocatellaceae bacterium | reverse complement strand
TAGCCTCGACAAAAGCGAAGTCGGAATCGGCGACGAAGTAACATGCCGGGTTAAGGCAGAGCGCATAGGCTTTTCCGGCTATGGAATGATGCTGGCCGAAATCGGTCTGCCGCCGGGGGCCGAAGTTGATCGCGCCTCGCTCGAACGGGCAATGAGAGGGACGGGTTGGGATTTCAGTCAGTATGGTATTCTGCCGGACCGACTTATTGTCTATCTATGGCCGCACGCCGGCGGGACGCGCTTCGATTTTAAATTCCGCCCGCGCTTCGGTCTCACAGCCCGGACAGCCCCGTTGATCATTTACGACTATTACAACCCGGAGGCCAAAGTGGTAATCGCGCCGACTAGGTTCGTAGCTCGCTGACCTTATGTGCTTCGGTGAAGGATTCGGGCACGACGGCAAAGAATGATCGGCAGCGTTGCTAATATCTCTCGAGCCTTCCAATACCAGAAAGGGTCAGTTTCATCTTAAGGTGGCTACGCCGGATCGGGCAAACTTCCTGACCTGTCAGCTTAATGCGCCCCCCTAAACCTCTCGTTTTCTTCATTCTGAAATGGTCACGAAGCAGGTCAGTCATTGTCGCCTCAAGCTTTTCTATGATAAATAGCCGTTCATCATGCGAAGCTGTCCGTAAGCGCATCAAGACTCTTGATAAGTTTTTATTTTAGAGGGATTACAGGCCGGTGGGATAAAAACCGTGGCGGGTATATGCAGAAAGCGATAAGATAGCGGTTCATGTCTTCCTGCCTCTTCTCGTCAATGATTATTTTAAGAATCTGCCGAAATTCGTCGTTTTCGTATATTATACGCCGTCTATAACGAATGTTGGGGGCGGATTATCCGGCCAAGGAGTAACAGATCATGCGCCGTAACTACTCAACGGAGAATCGAACCGGCCCGCGTTACCTTACGTCGCTGGTGGTGCGCGCCGAATGGACGGACGAGGCGGGCCCACACATCGCCGAAGGCACGACCGAGAACGTCGGGCCTGAGGGCGCGCTCGTACATTTACAGCACGAGCTTCCCGACGTTGGCAGCCGGGTACAATTGAGCGTGCTCGACGAGAGCGGCCAGGAACTGAAAGTGGTGACGGAGGTCCTGCGGCTCGAGCGCAACGCGGCGCATCCGCTGGCCGCGCTGCAACTATTAGACGCGACCGACGAATGGCGCGGGCTGATCTGGGAACCCGCCGCGCCGCACGCTGCTGAAGCCAAGCCCGATGGTAAAGATGAGGAGGACGAAGAAGACGAGCTGACACACTGAAGGGAAGACAAACGATCAATGATTAATGCTGAACGATACGGGACGGAGGATAGTTTCGGCATTGAATTTCGTGAGTTGTCCGGCACGGACAGGTAGTGTATTGATAGCTTGATACAGTACATGCATCATTAACGGCAGGAGCGATAGTGGCCGATCAGAATGAGGTTAAAGAGGTAGCGGAAAGCGCGGCGGCGGCGGCGACAGCCGGGGCGGCCTGGTTACAGACGCGCGCCATCCTGCGCGTCATCTTTATCATACTGCTGGTGGCGGCCCTGCTGTGGATGCTTTATGCGCTCGAGGGCGTGATCCTGCTCCTGATCCTGGCGATCTTCTTCGCCTACCTGATCGCGCCGCTCGTGGAATTTGTGCAGCGTCCCTTCAAGCTGGGGGGGCGCGAGCGCGTGATCCCACGCGGGGTGGCGATCGGAATCGTTTACCTCATCATCTTCGGCGCAGTCGGCATCACCTTCTACATCCTGGTGCCCCGGGTCGGCACTCAGTTGACAGAGTTTGCTAAACAATCTCCGACCTACCTGACCAACGCGCGCGGTCGCGTCGAAGTGTTGCGAAAGTTTTATGCGTCTCACGAGATCCCGGCCGCCGTCGGCGATGAAATCACCAAGGCGGTCTCGCGGGCTATTGATGTTGCCGCCGGGTACATTAAGGTCGGCGTGGAAGCGATCGTCGGCTGGCTCGGCTATATCCCCTGGCTCGTATTGATCCCGATCCTCTCCTTTTTTCTCCTGAAAGATGCGGAGAGTTTTCGCCGCTCCGCGCTCTTGATGCTCCCGAGCGGGCGCTGGCGCTGGCGCGGCGACGAGTTCTTCCAGGACGTCAACAGCACACTCGCCGCCTACATCCGCGCGCAACTGATCGCATGCGTTCTCATCGGCTCGATTTGCACCCTTGGTTTCTGGATCATCGGCGTGCCCTACTGGCTGGCGCTCGGCGTGATCGCAGGGTTCCTGGAATTCATTCCGCTCGCCGGGCCGCTCACGGTGGCGGTTATTGCCGTACTGCTCACGGCCGGCTTACACTCCATCACCGCCGCGCTCCTGGTGCTCCTTTTCCTGATCGTCCTGCGCATCGCCCAGGATTACGTCATCTACCCGCGCATCATCGGTCAGGGGATCCACCTGCACCCGCTGGCGGTGATCCTGTCAATCCTGTGCGGGGCAGAATTGGCGGGCATTGCGGGAATATTTCTCGCCATCCCGGTGGTCGCCATCGCCACCGTCAGCTACCGCCACTGGCTCGAACACCGAGGCAGCGAGGGCCTGGTGACCGACATTCTTAAACCGGTTGAAGAAATCGCCATGGCACCCGCCACAACCGGCGGTCCTGCGCCGGCCGCGACCCAGCCTCCGTCCGCGCCCGCTTCGAAGAAACCTGTTGCGCCACAATATCATCCCACCGCCAGCACAACGCCTGAACAGATGGCGCGCGCCCGGCCCGACCTGACGACGGGCGAGCTCAAACTGCCGCAACCTGATTAGAATTGGCCTGGATTTATCGCGGTGTGTGCGAAAGGCCCGGCGGCCGTCTCGCTCTCTGCTCCCACTCATTTGAGAACCCCGCTATTGTGAAGGCGTACTACTTTCGCGGGCGCATTCAGGCAGTGGCGCGCTCACTTTCCATCAATTCGATGAAACGCCGGAAGTGGTGCTCGGCGTCGTGCGGGCCGGGCGCGGCCTCCGGGTGGTACTGTACGGAGAAGATCGGAAGCCTCCGGTGGCGCATGCCTTCTACGCAGTTATCGTTGAGGTTGATGTGTGTCACTTCCATGTCGTGCGGCAGGCTTTCAGCTTTGACGGCGAAACCGTGATTGTGCGAGGTGATTTCCACCGACCCGTTAAGTAGATCCTTCACCGGCTGGTTGCCACCGCGATGCCCGAAGAGCAATTTATAAGTCGTCCCGCCGAAGGCGCGCCCCAGCAGTTGATGGCCGAAGCAGATGCCGAAGGTTGGCACCCCCGACTCGGCAACGCGCCGGACTTCCTGCACAACTTTCTCCATCGAAGCCGGATCACCCGGTCCGTTTGAGAGAAAGATGCCACTGGGTCGCATGGCGAGGACTTCGGCGGCCGGAGTCCATGCGGGCACGACCGTAACGCGACAGCCGAAGCGGGTCAGTTCGCGCAGTGAATTCATCTTGACGCCGAAATCATAACAGACGACGTGAAACCGCTCCGCACCCTCCGCCGGGACTTCGTACGTGTGCTCACACGTCACCACGCTCGCCAGTTCCCTGTTCTCCATCGCGGGCGCACGCCGCGCTTTCTCAACCAGGCTCGCCTCGTCAGGATCAACGGTCGAGAGACAGGCGCGCATGGCGCCTTTATCGCGGATATGACGAACCAGGGCGCGTGTGTCAATGCCCTCAATGGCGACAACGCCCCAACGTTTCAGGTACGCGTCCAGCGTCTCTTCCGCGCGCCAGCTCGACGCCGTGCGGCTGGCCTCGCGCACAATGAAGCCTTCGACCCACGGGCGCGACGATTCAGCATCCGCGCTGTTGACGCCGTAATTGCCGATCAGCGGGTAGGTCATGCACACGATCTGCCCGGCGTAGGACGGATCCGTCAGGACTTCCTGATAGCCCGACATTGAGGTGTTGAAGACAATTTCGCCGTAAACTTCACCCTCAGCGCCCCATGAGCGCCCGCGAAAGCTGCGGCCGTCTTCAAGCGCCAGCAACGCAGGTTTTGATGCTTTCATAAGTAATCAGTAATCGGTAATCAGTAATCAGCTACTGCAATCAGTTTTTGACTGAATGCTGAATACTGACTACTGACCACTTTTGATGAACTGCCGCGCCTCATTGAGCCAACGTTTGTCGGTGCGATATTTGTAAGCCGGCGCGGTCTTGACGGCCTCGATGCAAGCTTGCATCGAATCCGCCGCTTCGCGCCGGTGGCCCAGTCCGGCGTGCGCGCGCCCCATTAAGTAGAGCCCCTCCGGGTCGGACGAGCGATGGTTGAGAAATCGTTCGAGCGAGTCGCGTGCGTCTTCAAACTGCCCGGCGGCGACGTACGTCGCCCCGATCTCCCGCCAGATCTCGTGCTGCGCGTGCGCCGGGTCGCGCGTGATGACCTGCTCGAAATGCTTGATCGCATCCGCCAGACGATTCTGCGCACGCGCGATGCGGCCCAACTGGTAATGCGCATCCACTTCATCCGCATCTATCTCGACGGCGCGCTCAAAACGCTGGCGCGCCGCCTCCAGTTCGTTGCGCTGCTGGTGTATGAGGCCCAGGTTGTAGTGCGCGGAAGCGTCCGCCGGGTTGAGCGTCGCCGCTTCCAAATTCTGTTTGAAAGCGGCGCGGGCTCGCTGCGTTCGCCTCAATTCGCCGACGTAACCGCGCAGCAGCAGGAAAAGTAGCAGCAGGACGAACGGCGAAGTTAAATACGGGCCGAGGACTAAAAAGAACAGCGCGATCAGGAACGTGGCGGGAAACATTGCGACGCCGCTGACGAATACTACCGCTACCGTGCGCAGCCACGAAACGCGGAAGACCTCGCGGACGGCCCATACTGTCCACACCCCAAAAAGCAACAGCATGAGCCAGCGGAACAAATTTGCCGCGTGAAATTCCGGATTCGCCAGCTGGGCCTGCACCTCCGGCGGTAGTTTCATCCACGTCTGCAACTGCGCCGTAGACTCCTGCGAGTTCGCGACGTAGGCGGCCTGCGCGCCGCTCACATGAGCGAGAATAGCCAGCGGGATCGCCGCCAGGTTAGCGGCAGCCCAGGCGTATAAGATTGTCGAGGCGAGCGACGCATAATCCTGCTGAATCACCAGTCCGAAGCTGGCGCGCCGCTCAAATATATTGGCGACGAGAGCCGTCACCGGCACAAAGACAAGAGCGATAAAGAGGAGCGAGCTGATTGATTGAAACAGTGTTCGGATCAGACCGAGAGCGCCGTGGAGGACGAACCTGTCTTGCAGAACCAGCCATTGCGTGCAGAGCGCGTAACCGGCCTGCGACAGGAGCGCGAGCAGCACTGCCGGCATGAGCGGCGCACGATCGCGTACCTCGCCCATCCCGCGCGCGGGCGCGTAGAACATCTTCAATAGCGGACGTAACCAATCATTCACGCGGGTAAAAATTTCGCTCCGGACACAACTTCAATCATGCCACTACCGCTCGTCGTCGCTTTCGGTCGTTTCTGGAATTTCAGCCCTGGATGCGGAATCCGACGGCACGTTTTTGTAATCAACTTCGTGCGAGATAACGCTCATGCTGGCCAGCGGCCAGTAGCGAAACAGCGCCTTGCCATAAATATATTTTTCCGGCACGAGGCCCCAGCTACGTGAATCGTACGAATTATCGCGGTTATCACCCATCACAAAGTAGTAATGTTCCGTCACGTGTACCGGGGCCTTCGTAATGTGCGCGAGGTTGCGCTGCGCATCGAGATAGGGCTCTTCCAGTTCCCTGCCGTTGATGAAGATCCGGCCGTCGCGGACTTCGACGGTCTCGCCGGGCAGACCGATGATACGCTTGACGTAACTTTTATCGGGATCGTTCGGGTACCAGAAGACGACGATGTCGCCGCGCTCGAGCCTCGGCCAGCCGTAATGCTCGAGCTTCGGCCAGTGGTAATAGATCAGCTTGTTGACGAAGATTCTTTCGCCGTCATGAAGTCGCGGCAGCATCGATGTGCCTTCGACTTTGACAGGCTGCACGACGAAAACGACCATCAGTGCCGCGCTCATCAGGATAAAGAGAAGATCGCGCAGCAGCAGCCTTGCTTCCGCCCAGAAATCCGAGTGCGCGTCCGCGTGCGGTCGCTGTACCGCAATGTCTTTATCGTCGTCGGCTGTGATCGGGCCAAACAGTGGCGCATGCTGATTTTTGAATCCAAACATATCAATTAAAGGATGAAGGCTGACCGCCGCGGCGCTGAATTTATGACCCCCCGATTCATCAATCCTACTTCATTATTCCTTTGAGGTTAGCCGCGCGCCGCGCGCTTTGTCAACGCGAGGCCTCTCTCGGCTGACGGTCCGAACAAGCTTGACAGCCTTCGCCGGGCGTCTCTATGATCACTTTCGTCGGTACTGCGCCTTCATATAAAGCCAATTTCACGAAGCGTTTAGAATGACGGAGGCTTAACAGCGTGATCAAACTTGACATTGTCAATCGTGTGGCAGATCGAACCGGCGTACCTAAGATGAAAGCCGAGCAGGCGGTGGATGCTCTCTTCCATTCGATGAAAGAGGCGCTGACACGCGGCGAACGCATCGAGCTCCGCGGCTTCGGCGTCTTCGTCGTCAAGCCGCGTAAGCGCGGCGTCGGCCGCAACCCGCGCACCGGCGAAGAAGTCGCCATCCCTTCGGGTAAAACTATCCGCTTTAAGCCCGGCAAAGAGCTGCAGGCACACGACGAAGGGTCATCAGGTGGCTCGGCCAGGCAGCCGGGTGCGCCTGCGTTACCTGACGCAGAATATTAATTCATTGATCCCGTCAAACGTCGTGAAGTTTTTGCTCATCTAAACGAACTGGCGGCCACCTCAGTGTGGGCGGTCGCCATTTTTGTCTCGCAAGGCAGTCGGCAAACGTATGTCAGAATCAATCCAGGCACCATCAATATTCGTCGAACACCGTGCGCCTTTCGCCCTCCGTCATGAGGCGCGTCCGACCGCGCGCGAGTGGATACGGCACACGGCGCTCTTTCTTCTGACGGCGCTGACGGCCACCGTTGCCGGCGCCTGGCTCGTCGGCAATATCGCCGACCCCGACCTACCCGTTCCTCACGGCTGGCTGGATTACATTGTCTACATCCCGGAATTTTACCTGACGGCAGCGGGCTCGCTGGTTTATCAAACCTTCACACACCCGGTGCTCCTGGCACAGGGCGCCATCTTTGCGGCCGCGCTGCTCGCCATTTTGGCCGCACACGAAGCCGGGCACTACATCGCTTGCCGTCGCTACGGCGTCAAAGCGACGTTGCCGTTTTTCATTCCGGCGCCGCCCCTCTTTGCGGCGGGAACGTTTGGCGCGTTCATTAAGATCCAGTCGCCCATCCCTTCCCGCCGCGCCCTTTTCGACATCGGCGTCGCGGGGCCGCTCGCCGGTTTCATCGTGGCCGTTCCCGTCGCCCTCGCCGGGATCCTCATGCTACGGCCCGCCCCGCCCGTGTTGGGTGATGCGATCAACGTCAACTTCAATGACCCTTTGCTCTTCCGCATCGTGGCCCATCTCTTCGGCGTTCAGCTCGCAGGCACTTTATCCAACCCCTTTTATATGGCCGCCTGGTTCGGACTGCTCGTGACGAGCTTAAATCTTATGCCGGTGGGCCAACTCGACGGGGGGCATGCCACTTACGCCGCCTTCGGCGCCCACGCGCACCGGCGGCTCGGGCGTGTCGCCTTCGTCGTCATGGCGGCGCTCTCGGTTCTCAACTGGACGTGGCACGGCAGCCCGAGCGGGTTCCTCTACGTAGTGCTTCTGGCCATCCTGCTGCGCGTGCGCCACCCGCAAGCACAAGACGAAACGGAACCTCTTGACCGCCCGCGACTGCTCGTCGCCATTTTCACGCTCGTCGTCTTCGCCCTCTCGTTCTGGCCGTTCCCGATCACCATCTCCTAAAACAATTTCGCCGGCGGAGAGCATAATCAGCTTACCGCTCCCCGCCGGCGATTGAATTTTTCTCCGCTTCACAAAACTGAGTGAGTCTACCGCCCGCCCGTGCCCCCCGTGTCGCTTTGAGCACACAGTTATCGAAGAACTTTGACGCGGCTGCTTACCATTGACCCTTGTCAATCTTGATCGCCTCAAATCTGGTTTTTGTTAATTGAGTGTACGCCGCCTGCCAGCGCCCATCCTTTCTCACCCACATCCGGCTGTACCGGTACGGCGTGAAACCGGCACCGCTCCTCATCGAGGCCGAGCCGTTAACTAACGCCCTGTCTCCGAAGACCTTCAAAGTGGGGTCATCATAGATTAGGGACCACCCCTTGGAGAAAGTGGAGCGGCTGTAGGCTTCGATCGCAGCAAGCAACTGAGACTTGTTTTGGATCGTCCCGGGAATATTTATCAGTATGTAGTCTTCGCTCATCAGGCGATCGAGGATCGCCGTATCGCCATGATTCAATGCTTGCAGCCATTCTCGCTCCAGTTCTCTGATCACCTGCTCGGTATCGTCAACGGTCACCGCCTTCAGGCCGGACAGCGTGGTCAATGGCTTTTCCGGAACGCCGGTAGAATAAAAGATTGAGCTTACAGCACTGGTCGCGACACCCACGCCGAACGTGAGAAGCGCGATCATGAAACGGATGGCAAGACGCGGCATATTCTTTACTCCTTAACCCCTCAAATTTAAGGCGCACGTTAGCATAAGTGAGCAAAGCGCGACAAGATTTTTGATCCTTGTCGGGTAAGAGACGCCTCTCTTCACTCTCGTCCTCTTTCACAACTCCTTCTGCCATGAAGATTTCATGTTGCAAGCTGAGGCGCGCTTGATGCGTTTAGGCTCCGGCGCACGCGGTAACTCCGATTCATCGTCAATCAGTATATCAGCGCAAGAAACAACAGCCTCGTAGCTATCGCCCGTGCTGAATGATCATTGACTCGCCGCCGGATTTGGCATTAATGTTTACCTGTTTTAACAATCCTCGGCGGCGAGGAGAATAGCACCGTGAAAAATAGATCCGGAATCCTTCTGGGGCTGGTTTTTATGTTGTGCTTCGGCAGTTCTGTTTTCGCACAGAAGCCCACTAACGAGAGGATGCCGATGCAGCGAGTGCCGCCATCGGCGAACAACGGCGAGATAAGCGATAGCAACATGAGCAATGTGAGCGCAAGGAGACGTCCTGGCCGCAGATCACCTCATAGAAAACGTAGGCACGGTAG
>CAYLJO010000236.1:0-9195 GCA_964383905.1 uncultured Blastocatellaceae bacterium | reverse complement strand
AAATCTAAATTGTCAAAGAGCAAGTCGTCCAGAAATTTGTGGCTATTCACTTAGTTGCTCCTGCTCTCGCCGCTGCTGGTCCTGGCGAATCAGTTCGCGGAAATACTCGCTCGCCGTGCCGTAGCCGTCCTTTGCCACGCGATTGTCCACATAGCTTTTCAACTTATCGGGCAAGGATATATTCATGGTCGCCATCGAAGAAAACCTCCCTCACCCGCCATCATGGCAATCCTTGGCAAGAATTGCCATAGCGAAAGGGGGCTGGCAGATAAGGCGATTCATCTCCCCAAATAAGGTGGCAACGTCTCCCCAAATCGTGAACGTATCTCCTCAAACAGTGAAGCCCCCAGGTGGTTTTTTCGTCTGCTTTTTTCCCTTAGCTTCAAGTTCCTCATCTTGCCGCAAAAAACGCTTGCCTTTTTGCCAGCTAAACAGCCAAGCGTTTCCTAAAGCGCGCGTTAACTCGCAAGCTTTTCCTCAATCAAAGAGTTCAAGCTTTTGCCCTCACGCTTAGCTTCCGCGTACAGCTCTCGGTGCAAATCGGGCGAGATTCTGACAACAAAATTTCCAGAAAAGGGCTTGTCCGGTTCTTCGCCCCGTTCCTCGCAGAAGGCTAAGTAATCATCTATCGAGTCCCTGAAAGCCTTCCGGAGTTCTTTAACTGACGTGCCCTGGAAGGTGATCACGTCGCGGGTATTTATGACCTCGCCGTAAAAGATGCCGGCGTCCTCATCGAATTTAACTGTGCCCTCGTAGCCTTTGTACTTCATTGCTCTTTCTCCGGCGTCACTCCTGCTTCGGTGAGAAAGCGGCGCATCGAAACTACCGCGCCTTTGTTCGTCTCTTTCTGCGGGTGAGGGCGATGGAAAACCGCCCTCACTCCCCGCAAAGCAATCCTTACACGTGAACCGCGTCCCTCGCTGATCTCCGCACCTAAAGCAACCAATAGCCTCTCAATGTCACTCCACAAGATGCTGGACTTTACAGGGTCTTCAAAGATCGCCTGCAAAGTCTTTCACCGCTTCGCGGTCTTGATTTTGGGGAGGACTATACTCTCGGCGGAAGGCGAATCAAAGAAGCGAAGCGGACGTTGACATCGCTTGTACTGCGAGTCCTGTTCTGCCCGCCCGCTCATCACCGCAGGGACTTAGGCAAGACTGATGGTTTTGACCTGAGTCAGAGCGATCACGAACTTGGCCAAGCGTGTTGCGACGGACTCTATCCAAGGTTACATTCTCAGGCGTGCGTTCGCTCCCCCGGGCGAAGGTCAGCCATTGTGCTTTACGCCCTGTCTAAATCAAACCACAGGAGATTGGTACAAGGGCGCAGTCCTCGCGCCGCGCGTGCGCGCTGGCCAAAGGCCGCGGGCAACCACAATGGTTGCCCCTACAACTGTCCACATGGTGTGTGGTTTGATTTAGGTGAGTTCGGTGACAAATCATCGGAAGGGATACAGCACGATGGCCTTTGATGCAGTTTCAAAGATCCATTTTTCCCGTACCGAAAGCATAAGTATCAGGTTAAAATAGAAAAGGGATGCAGTTCGTAGGGTCGATTCATTGTCAGTATTGAAAGAACAATTCTATCGCCCTTCCAGGGCTGGGGGTCACCCCCTACAGAGGACCCAGGACTCACGTCCTGGGCTAGATTTTGCCGCCACTACCGGGGCTGCCTGAGAATGAATAGATCATGGAAGTTCGTAGAGAACCTATTTGCCGTGTAGTTATGAAGACTTCAATCGATGCCGGAGTAGCAGCGGTCTCTCCTGAGGCGCGAGACGGAGCGCGCGTTACCAGGCCCTCCCGGTCCGTTGATACGGCTTACCAATACTGTGAGCTACTCGCCCGATCACACTACGAAAATTTCCCCGTCGGCTCTTTCCTGATCCCCAGGGGTCTGAGGAAACACTTCTATTCGATTTATGCCTTCGCCAGGACGGCTGACGATTTTGCGGACGAGGGTTTCGGCGAAGGATACGCCGAGCAGGAGGACCGGCTCGAAATGCTGGCCGGGTGGCGCGAGATGCTCAGGCAGGCAGTTGCGGGTCGCGCCACCCACCCGATCTTTATTGCTCTCGGCGAGACCCAGGCGGAGTTTCATTTGCCGGTCACACTGTTTGAGGATCTACTTTCGGCGTTTACCCAGGACGTGACCACCCGGCGGTATGAGGACTTCGAGCAACTGCTGGATTACTGCCGCAGGTCGGCTAACCCGATCGGGCGCTTGATCCTGCTGTTATTCGGCTATCGAGACGAGCAGCTTCACCTGTGGTCGGACGACATTTGCACCGCCCTCCAACTGACGAATCACTGGCAGGACATCGTGATCGACCTCAGCAAGGATCGAATCTATGTGCCCGCGGAGGACCTCGCACGATTCAATCTTACTGAGGAAGACCTCAAAGGGGGGCAGGCGGGGGACGGCTTCCGGCGGTTGATGGCGTTTGAGGTTGAGCGGACGCGAGGGCTGTTTAATAGCGGGCGGCCGTTATGCTCGTGGGTGAGGGGCAGGCTCGGTCTCGAGCTTCGCGCGGTGTGGCTGGGGGGCGCCTCCATACTCAAACGCATCGAGGAGAACGGGTACGACGTGTTTCGGCGCCGGCCCGTCATCACCCTGACGGATAAGCTGCGGATTCTTTTCCTGGCGATGACCAGGGGGGTTTCCGCCGGACCAGGTGATAACCCCGGGCGCAGGAGGAGCAGACGATAAGCGTTGCGCCAGCGTGTGGTAATAATCGGGGGCGGTTTCAGTGGGCTGGCGGCCGGGGTGGCGCTCAGTGGGCGCGGCCACGAGCTTTTATTGCTCGAGCGCCGCGACCACCTGGGTGGCCGCGCATACTCGTTTAAAGATCCGACGACCGGCGATGTGGTCGATAACGGCCAGCACCTTTTCATGGGCTGCTACTACCGCACGCTCGCCTTCCTGGAGAAGATTGGCGGCCGGGATAAGCTGAGGTTTCAGGATTCACCGCGGGTGGATTTCCTCGACCATGAGAACGGCTTGACCACCTTCGAGTGCCCCCCGCTTCCGGCGCCGATGCACGTCATGGCCGGGTTGTTTAAGATGAGGGGACTGACTCTCACGGATAAGCTGCGTGCGCTCAACGTTGGTCGGGAGATTCGAGGCGGCCGGAAGACCCAGCAGACCCATCGCACAGTCGCTCAATGGCTCGACAGCTTGGGCCAGTCGAACCGAATAAAGCAGCGCTTCTGGTACCCGCTGGCAATCGCCACGCTGAATGAAAGCCCGGAGGTCGCTTCAGCCGAGATGATGATCAGAGTCCTGCAGGAAGCGTTCGGGGGTGACCGGGCTTCGGCCAACATCGGGATTGCGCGCGTCGGGCTGAGCGATCTCTACACCGAAGGTGCTCGCGGCTATATCCAGTCATACGGCGGCCAGGTGCGAACAGGCGCGCGGGTGAAAAAACTGATCATCGAAGGGGGCAGCGCGGTGGCCGCCGAGTTAAGCGACGGGCAAAAGATCGAAGCTGACTATTTCATCAGCGCCGTGCCTCAGTTCTCTTTATTGGAGATGATACCCGGCGACCTACGCGACCGGGAATTCTCTCATGTCGCCCTGCTCGGGTCGTCGCCAATAGTCTCGATTAATCTGTGGCTCGATAGGCCGGTTATCGACCGTGAATTTGCCGGGCTACTGGGGACCAGGATTCAATGGCTATTTAATAAAGACTTGATCATTCCTAACGGCAAGCAATCGAATCAAATCGTCATCATCATCAGCGCGGCCCGGAATTTTGTCGGTTGGGCGAAGCCCGCGCTCGTGGAGATGGCGTTGGCCGAACTGCGCGAACTCGTTCCCGAAAGTCGCCCCGCAAGACTGCTTCATAGCGTGATCGTCAAAGAACGCGATGCCACACTCGCGCATACGGTCGAGTCCGATAGGCTGAGGCCGGGGCCCCGCACTTCCATCCGGAACTTCGTGCTGGCCGGCGACTGGACCGATACGGGGCTGCCGGCCACGATTGAGAGCGCGGTAATCAGTGGGGAGACTGCCGCGCGAATCATCGACCCCGAGGTATAGAGCGGCTCTCAATCGGGTCGAGACATATCTCACTTGGATGTATGGGAGGCGATCTGAACCACCGCAGGGCACGGAGGAACACAGAGGAATCAGGAGGAAAGGCTAGGAGCGGAAGGTAACAATTGTCGGATGAACAGGGCCAACTGTTCGGCGCATGTTTGAGAGCGCCGCCTTAACTCCCATAACCCTTTAAATGATCGGGGAGTGAGCAATGCAGATGTTAAGACCTTGCCGTAGCTGATTCCCCCGTCTGAGCTGCGACAGCGATTGAAGTCGAATGGTAAATCCTCGTCAAGCAGGTCGGTTATGCAACGAACGAAAAAGAACGGGATCCGGCGTTCGGCGCATACCTGAGCGATGGCGGATGATTCCATATCCACGCAGCCGATTTCATCCGCCGAGAGCGCCATGGCCAGCGACCGCTTGGCCTTGGCTTCGTTGGCAATCTGATTAGCTGTAATGATCGTACCGAAGCGAACCGCCAGTCCTTCGACCTGCATCCGCTCCGCCGCCGAAATGAGGGGCGAAGCGTTGGTGGCGAGCCTTTCGCCACCAACCTCACGTACTTCGCGGGCGACCACGAGATCACCGACCCGCAGCGATGGCGAGAGAGCGCCCGCGAAGCCAATCCCTAAGACGGCGCGCGTTCTTTGTCGATCAAGCCACGAGCGAAGGTGGCGGCCGGCATTCTGTGTGCCCGCGCCTGTTTCAATCAACGCGAGGTTAGGGTGGGCCCGGCGACCGAGCGGGGCAAGCTCCTGCTTGAGTGCGGCAACGACGGCGAGCGGTGTCTCGCCGCCGATCCTCTTTTCAACGTCCGACGTAGCCATTGTCCTGAAACCACTTGATCGCGCGCTCCAGAGCATTCTCGACGGGGCTTTGCGGCAGGCCCAGCTCGCGCACGGCCTTCGACGCATCGAACCACATCTTGTGGCGCGATAGCTTGACGCCTTCCACCGGCACGGACGGCTCGCGGCGGGCAATACTGCCGGCCCAGAAATTCTCAAGCCGTGCATACGCCTCGGCGGCCCAATGCGGAAACTGTCTCGTCGGCGAAGGCATGCCCGTGACCTTTGACATGACATCGAAAATCTCTTTGAGCGTCCAATTCGAATGGCCGAGGATGTATTTCTCGCCCGCGCGGCCTTCCCCGGCCGCCAGGACGTGCCCCTCGGCGACGTCGCGCACGTCGATCAAATTCATGCCGGTATCGACATAACCGAACATTTTGCCGCGCAGGAAATCGACGATCATTTTTCCCGTCGGCGTCGGCCTGATATCTAAATCACCGACCGGCGCGCTCGGGTTGACGATGACGACGGGCAGACCGCGACCCGACCAATCTTCAGCCTCCCGCTCGGCGAGAAATTTACTGCGCTTATAATGCCCGATCATATCGCCGAGCGCGACCGGGGTTTCTTCATTAGCCGGCTCGCCGTCAGCATTGAGACCGAGGCAGCCGACGGTGCTGGTGTAGACCACACGCTGCACCCCTTCATCGAAAGCGGCCCGCATGACGTTGCGTGTGCCTTCGACGTTACTCGCGTACATCTCGCCGGGGGTTTTGCACCACAAACGGTAATCGGCCGCGCAGTGGTAGACGATACGGCAACTCCCGGCCGCCCGTCGCAATGTTTCCACATCGCGCAGGTCGCCGGGAGCGAATTCGACCGGCAGTCCCTGCAGGTTGTCGAGGCGACTGGTCGGACGGACAAGACACCGCACCTCATGGCCATGAGCAAGCAGACGACGAACGAGGTGCGAACCGACAAAACCTGTGCCGCCTGTGACGAGAGCCTTCATTGTGCCGGGAAGGCACATCCGGATGGAATGCGCCATCTTCACCCGCAGATTTCGAGTGCGCGCCGCTCAGCCACTCAAATTCCACACCGCCATGCGGAGCATATCGCGCGGGCTTTTTCTCAGCCCGAATGCGGCCGAGGCTTCAAAACCGCTGTGCATGAGGCAGTTTTGGCAGAGGCGGTCCTGACGAGACTCCCAGTATTCCCAATCCACGCCGTTCCAGAACTCTTCCCAGGTCTCGAAATACTTTTTGCCAATGAGGTAGCACGGGCCCTTCCACCCGCGCGGCGTATAGGTCACCGTGCTCCACGGCGAACAGTTGTAGTCGCGCAGTCCCGCGGCGAATTCCAGATACATCGGCGTCGACATCAACCGGTAGCGCTTGGAGAGCTCGAGCGCGCTCTGAAACTTCCTGTGAATCTCCTGGCGGGTCAGGAAGATGTCGCTCTCGACCGACTCGTAATGATAGCCGGGCGAGATCAGCATTCCGTCTACGCCCAGACCGGCGACCGTTTGACACATCTCCTCGATTTCGCTCATGTCGGTCTCTTTGAAGACGGTCGTATTGGTCGTCACATGGTAGCCGAGACGCTTGCCCTCTTTGATCATGGCGATGGCCTTTTCGAAGACGCCGTGGCGGTCGCAAACCAGATCGTGCGTCTTGCGCGTGCCGTCAAGATGAACGTTGATCGTCAGTCGCTTGTGGGGTGGGATCTGGCCGTAAACTTTGGAATCGAGCAGCAGCGCGTTGGTGCACAGGTAGATGTGGCGCTTGCGCGCAATAACGGCTTCGACCAACCCCTTCAGCTCAGGATAAATAGTCGGCTCACCGCCGCAGATGGAAACGATCGGCGCGCCGCAATCGTCAAGCGCTCGCAAGCACTGCTCAACGGGCAAGCGATCCTCGAGTCTTCCCGTATGACGCTCCGTCGCACAGCCGAGGCAGGCTAAATTGCAGGTGTAAAGCGGCTCGAGCATCAAGACCATCGGATATCGTTTGTTGCCCTTGAGCGCATTCGTGACCTGATGCTGAATCGCATCGGTCGTGATGTGCAGCGGGAATCGCATTCTCACTACTCCTGGTGAAGTTCCTGGCCCGATTACGTCAACCGCCGCATGTACAGGCCCAGAGCGAGCAGCGGGAAATAGGTCGCGTAGAGATAATAGTGCAGGTAGAAGACTTTTGGGAAGCCGGTCCCGGTCCAGAATTCGTCGCGCCAGGAGCCGTCGGGCCGCTGCGCGTCGAGCAAATACTGGATGCCGCGTCGAAGATTTTCGCCCTCATCCCCGATCGCCATCAGCCCCATCAGTGCCCAGGCCGTCTGCGACGGCGTGCTCGGCCCCTGGCCTTTGTAGCGGGGATCGTCATAACTTCGCGGCAGCTCTCCCCACCCCCCATCGGCATTCTGGATCGAGCGCAGCCAGCGGCCGGCCGACTGGTAGCGGGGCTCGGCCATATCCTCCCCGGCGCATTTTAATCCGTGCAGTGCGAGCCACGTTCCGTAAATGTAATTGCAGCCCCAGCGCCCGAACCAGGAGCCGTCCGGCTCCTGCTCTTTGTTGATAAACGCGAGCGCTTTTTGGAGAACCGGGTGCTCGCGCGTGAAGCCCAGGTTTGACAACGTTTCGACGCCGCGACTGGTGATGTCGACCGTGCTCGGATCGATCATCGCGTTGTGATCAGCGAATGGGATCAGGGTGAGGAACTCACGGTCGCAGTCACGATCAAAAGAGGCCCATCCACCGTCCTTATTCTGCATCGTCAGCGCCCAGCGGAGGGCGCGAGCCATCGCTTCACGCTTCCGCCCCTCATGCTGCTCGCCGGGGAAGCGCACCTTGTTGAGCGAGGTGAGCACTTGAAATGTGTCGTCCACGTCGGGATAAAACTCATTCGCGTATTCAAAGTACCAGCCGCCCGGCCGTCCATGGGGATTCTTCACCTTCCAGTCCCCGGCCTCTTTGACCTCATGACTGAGCACCCACTCGGCAGCTTCGAGCAGCGCCGAGTGACTGTGTGGTAAACCGGACTCGACGAGCGCATTCATCGCGAGCGCCGTATCCCAGACCGGCGAATAACATGGCGCAACGCGCAACGCGTCGCCGTCTTCGACCTCCAGCTTCTCAAGCTCGCGAATCTGCGAAAAGGTCAGCGGGTGATTGTTATCATAGCCGAGGCAGCGCAGGGCGATGATCGAGTTGATGATCGGCGGGAAAATCGCCCCGATGCCATCGCTCTTTCGGAAATGCTCAACCATCCACCGCTCGCACGCCCTCAACGCTCTGGCCCGGAAAGGCAACCACCCCCGCCGTTCGATGAACTTCAGCGTGGCGTCAGTCGTCCTGAAAAACTTTGTCCAGAACCCACGACCATAAGTGCTCCCGGGCGGCCTGGACGGCAATAACTCGCTGATGCTCGCGCGCTCGGGGACAGGGCAGTGAGGTCTGTAAGCCCAGATGATCGACAGCGGAACGACGATGCCGCGGGTCCACGAAGACATGGCGTAAAGGTTCAGGGGAGACCACCCGGGCAGGAGGATGAGCTCCGGCGGCACGGCCGGACATCGTTCCCATGGGTACTGCCCGAAGATGGCGAGGTAAATCCGTGTGAAGCTATTGGTCGCGTCCAGCCCGCCGAGATGACAGATTACCTCCCGCGCCTTTCTCATGTGTGGGGCGTCCATCTCGTCCCCCAGTAACTTGAGCACAAAATAGGCTTTGGCTGAGGAACTGAGCTCCGGCGGCCCGCCCGGGTAGATCGCCCAGCCGCCCTCAGGCAGAGCTTCTTCGCGGATGTGATTCGCCGCTTTGCGCACGCGGTCAGAACCGGAGAGGCCGATGAAGTGCATCGTCAGAATGTATTCGGATTCGAGGAGGGTGTCGCCCTGAATCTCGCCGCGCCAGTGGCCGTCTTTATTTTGGACCCGTAACAGGTAGCCCTGTGCGGCGCTGATTGCGCCGCGGACATCCGCCGGCAAATCCCTCTCGACCGGCGCTAATTTAACCTGGTTTAGCATTGGCGTGATTATCTCATACGTCTCTGATTATCGAAGCTACCAGCCCCTAAATCAAACGTTACGCCATGGAGACAGCAGTAGGGCAACCCTTGTGGTTGCCCGCGGCATGCGCGCCAGCAAAACGCGGGCAGGGACGAGCCCTGCCCCTACATCTAATCTTCGCCCCCTCCAGCACCAATTTCATGTGGTTTGATTTAGAGGGCTCGCACCCGTTGTCAAATGCTTGTTTGAAAGCCGGGGCGAGGTATTATACTTTGGTCAGGGTTCAGGTAGTCAAAACAGAAGTGGGTTAGCTTGTGCAGGCGACAATCGTCACATCTCTGGAAGATTCTTACAG
>CAYLJO010000235.1:0-9215 GCA_964383905.1 uncultured Blastocatellaceae bacterium | reverse complement strand
GTTTAATTCCTACATCATCAGTAAGATAAATTTTTACGTGCGTTCGCCCTGTCGGGATCCCAATTATAAGTGGTGGATTAATCAACGCCAACCTCTTCGGCGACCTGCTTTTTTGAGTAGACTCATCATCCATCCGAAATCCCACGTTTGTTGCCCCCAAATTACTAATGCTATACTTTGGCGCTTAGCTAAGAGGTAGATAGCTCCCCTCGACCTCCGGATGACAAGACCGTTCAGGCGCTGCAGGCAGGTCACGTTCCCTATGCTCGCGAGCATCATTTTAATCCTTGTCGCGGCCTTCGCCTCCCCCCAAGGAGACGCGGCCGTCCGCCAGTCCGAGGCTCATTTTGCGCACGGCGTCGAGCTACAGCAGCGGGGCGACCTTCAAGGCGCGCGCCAAGCATATGAGGCGGCCCTCAAATTAGTGCCGCGCCGCGTCGATGCGCTCTCCAACCTTGGCGTCGTCTTCGCACGGCTCGGGCAGTATGGGCAGGCCATCAAATGTTATACGGAAGCGCTGGCGATTGACCCGGCGCAACAAAGCGTCCGTCTTAATCTCGGCATCGCTTATTTCCAGGCCGAGCAGTTCGCGCCGGCGCAGCGCGAGCTGACGCAGGTGGCAGCCGCGCAGCCCAATAATTATCAGGCGCGTCTGCTCCTCGGCCTCTGCCTCTTCCAGCTTAATAAGGTTCGAGAGTCAATCGCGGAGCTCGAGGCGGTTTATCGCGCGCAGCCCGAGAACGTCGCCGTGGCGTATGCGCTCGGAACCGCTTACATCAACGGCAACGAGATCGATAAAGGCGAGGCCCTGGTCGAGAAGGTCTTTAAGAAACTTGATTCTGCCGAGTCGCACCTGATCATGGGCTCTTTCAACGTGGTGGCTAAGAACTACCCGAAGGCCATCGAGGAGCTCAGGCAGGCTGAGCAGCTCAATCCACGGCTTCCGACCCTTCACTCGCAACTGGGGGTCGCTTATTTGACCACCGGAAATCGCGACCTGGCGATCAAAGAGTTCCAGACCGAACTGGAGATCAATCCACGCGACTTCACCGCCAATGCTCGGCTCGGCTGGTTGTACCGCGAGGACAGGCGGTTGGATGAGGCCGCCGTCCTGCTCAAGAAGGCCCTCGACCTCCGGCCTGACGACGCCGGTACTTTATTTCAGATGGCTCAGTTGATTCAGTCACAAGGCTCGCTGACCGAGGCGGCCACCCTTCTGGAGCGAGTTGTGCGGCAGGTGCCGGATTTCACGGCTGCCCACGTTTTGCTCGCGCGCCTGTATTTCAAGTTGAAGCGTCCGGCCGACGCCGAACGCGAGCGGACGGTTATTGAGCGACTCAACGAAGAGCAGCAGAAGAAGCAGCCGGCACCCGGGCAGCAGAGCGCGCCGCAGCCCGCCCCCGGCAGCCAACAGCAGAAGCCGAGCGCAGGCGGCGCAGTGCCCAACCCGTGACCATTTTGCATAAATTCACAGGAAGGAATTCTTCAGCTTTTCATCCCGGGAGCTTCTTTTATCGATCACCTTGGCGGGATTCGAGCGCATCCCCGAAGCCAGCGCGAGCAAATCTCTTATCCGAACGCTTTTCTGAAAGGCAATCTTATTGAAACATCGTACTATGATCTCTTCATTCATAACCTTGCTCGCCTTTGGCCTGCCATTCGCGGCTGCCGACCGGCCGGCCCTGGGGCAGGGCGGCGTTGTTACCTTCGAAGAGATAGCGGCTAAGGCGAGCGGCATTAACTGGACCCACGATAACGCCCATTCGCCTGAGCGTTACCTGCCGGAGACGGTCGGCGCGGGTTGCGCTTTTTTAGATTATGACAATGACGGGTGGATGGACATCTACCTCGTCAACAGCGGCCCTTCCGACTTTTTTAGCCCGAACAGGCCGCTCAAGAACGCCCTCTATCACAACAATCACGACGGGACGTTTACAGACGTGACGGATAAGGCCGGGGTGGCGGGCGGCACGTTCGGGATGGGCGTGGCCGCCGCCGACTATGACGGCGACGGGTGGGTCGATCTTTATATCACGAGCTACGGCCGGAATATCCTTTATCACAACAACGGCAACGGGACGTTTACAGACGTGACGGATAAAGCGGGGGTCGGCGCGCCGGGGTGGTCTACGTGCGCCGTTTGGTTCGATTACGACAATGACGGCAAGCTTGACCTGTTCGTCTCCAGCTTCGTCCTTTACAACAAGACGCAGAACTGCGGCGACGCTCACCTGGGCCGCCGCTACTACTGCATCCCGCGCGTCTTCAAGCCGCAGCCGAGCCACCTCTTTCATAATAACGGGGACGGCACGTTCACGGATGTCAGCCGCGAGTCGGGAATTGCTAATCACCCCGGCAAGTCCTTCGGGGCCGTCGCCACCGACGTCAATAATGATGGGTTGATGGACCTGTTCGTCGCCAACGACACGATGCCCAACTTTTTGTTCATCAATAAGGGTAACGGGAAATTCGAGGAGGTCGGACTGCCGGCCGGCGTCGCCTACAGTGAAGCCGGCAGCCCTCGTTCGGGCATGGGTGTGGATGCGGCGGATTATGACGGCGACGGGTGGCAGGACCTTTTTGTCGCCAACATCGACCAGGAATTCTTCAGCCTCTATCACAACCAGCATGATCTGACTTTCACAGACGAGCCGGGCGAGATCGGGCCCGCGACGCGACCGCTGAGCGGGTGGGGGCTGAAGTTTTTTGATTACGACAACGACGGCGAGCCGGATCTATTCCTTGCCAACGGCCACCCGGACGATATGGTCGAGACGCTGGCTGCGCATGTCAAGTACAAAGAGCCGTTACTGTTATTCAAGAATACCGGGGGCAAGTTCAAGAACGTCAGCCCCCACGCCGGCGCCGTCTTTAGCAAAGACTTCCCGGCGCGGGGCCTCGCCGTCGGCGACTTTGATAACGACGGCTATCTGGACGTGCTGATCTCAAACAACGGTGAAGCGCCGATTCTGCTGCGCAACACCGGCGACCACCGTAACAACTGGCTCGGACTACAGCTTATTGCGACCAAGAGCAACCCGGCGACGGTCGGCGCCGTAATTACGTGGCAGGCGGGGGGCGTTAAGCATCGCCGGTTGAAGACCGGTGGCGGCAGCTATCTGGCATCACACGACCCGCGCGAAGTGCTTGGGCTCGGCACGGCTACGAAGATTGATAGCCTAGAGATACGGTGGCCGAGCGGCAAGGTTGACAAGCTTACAAATCTGCCGATAAATACTTACGTCAAGGTCGTCGAAGGTGAGGGCGCTGTCCGCGGCGGAACAGCGGCAACCTCGGTGCGGAAGAAGTGATGTGGCTGCGGCGCCTCAACAGGGGTGGGCAAGGCAATGGGGGTGTTAAATTGGTCTATTCCGGTGTGACAGGCTATTTGTTGATTCGTCACATTGCCTCGTCAACCCGCCGCTTCACCGGTTCCGGGGCGGTGGCACTCTGTCGCCTCTGCCTGGCGGCTGCTTTTTGTGTGCCGGGGGGGGGCCAGCAACAGCGGGTGACGACGCTGCAGAATTTTGAGCGTCTCGCGGCGCAGGCGACGGCGGCGCGCGAGGCCAGTCGCTTCGGTGACGCGATCGAGCTTTATCGCCGGGCGCTCTCATTGCACCCTAAATGGGACGAGGGATGGTGGTATCTCGCGACGCTGCTGTACGAGCGAGACTCGTATGCGGAAGCAGCCCGCGCCTTCAAGGAGGCGGCGGCGCTTCAACCGAAAGCGGGCGCCGCCTGGGCCATGCTTGGCCTGTGCGAATTCCAGCTCGGTCGCTATGACGAAGCGCTCGCCGACATCCATCGGGGTCGCCAGCTCGGCCTCGCGAAAAACCCGGAATTGATACGCGTCATGCGGTATCACGAGGGTATCCTGTCACTGCTCAAGGGCGAGTTTGAGACGGCGCAGCAAACGCTCGGCGCGTTAAGCTACGAAGGCCTCAGCAGCGAGGATCTGATTATCGCACTCGGGCTCTCCGTGCTGCGTATCCCGGCCCTACCCAAACAGATTGACGCCAACTACCGTGACCGTGAGCTCATTCGCCGCGCCGGATGGGCGGAGCATCAGGCCGCTCAGAAAAACGTCGGCGATGCGCAACGCGAGTACGAGCGGCTGGCAGCAGACTTCCCGAAAACTCCCAACGTGCAATATGCTTACGGTCGTTTTCTGCTCACCCGGCGCAGCGACGAGGAGGCCGTCGTCGCCTTCCAGCGCGAGATCGCAAATTCTCCCGAGCACGCGCTCGCGCGGCTACAGATCGCTTACATCAAGCTCAAGAACAAGGATGCCGCGGCCGGTGTGCCCTTCGCCAAGGAAGCCGTACAGCTCGCCCCGCGGCTGACGCTGGCGCACTATCTACTCGGCCGTCTATTTTTCGACGCGGGACGGACCGCGGAGGCGATTGAGGAGTTAGAGACCGCTCAGCACCTTGCCCCTGATGAGCCGAAAATCTACTTCGCCCTCGCGCGCGCTTATACCCGCGCTCATCGCAAAGAAGATGCCGACCGCGCGCGCGACACTTTCGCCCGCTTGAACCAACTCGCGGAGCAGGCTGCCGGACAAGGATTGAGCCGCGGCGAAGCCATCCCTGAGAGCAACGGGGAGGCCACCAAGCCGGCCCCGCAGCAGTAGATCGCACGTAGAAGCGTCATGCGATTCTGGCCGCGCTCAAGTTGAAATCGAAAACTCCGGTTCAATGAAGCCTGTGAATGGGAAAAAGATTCAGACCAGCGTTATTCTTTTATTCATAGTCTGCGCCGTCGTCTGGTTCTGGCACCCACTCCTGTCATGGGGACAAGGCCCCATGCAAAGTGCCGCTCCCGCCGCCCCCTGGCGGCCCAACCAGTTTATCAAGGACGCGCGTTTCGTCGGGCCCGATGCCTGTGCGCAGTGCCACGTTGAAGAAGCGGCCGATCAGCATAACACCTCGATGGGCAGGGCCCTGGAGAGAGTCTCCGATTGTCAGATCTTAAGTACGCATCCGCGGCTGACGTTTCGCACCGGTCCCTACTCGTACCAGATTGTGCGCCAGGGCAAACAGAGCATCTACTCCGTCACAGACGGTACTAATACGATCTCCGAGCCCATCCTTTACTGCTTCGGTCAGGGCAAAGCCGGTCAGACTTATATCTTTCGTCACGACGGCTCATTCTACGAAAGCCGGGTCAGTTATTATAAAGAGATTCAGAACCTTGATGTCACCATCGGGTATCCGCGCTCGGCCCCACCCTCCCTCGAAGAAGCGCTCGGTCGTGCGATCAGCATGGATGAGGCAAGGAGCTGTTTCTCTTGCCACTCGACGGCATCTGTGAGCGGGTCTGAGCTTAAGTTAGACCACTTAATGCCGGGCGTGAGCTGTGAAGCCTGCCACGGGCCGGGCGAAAAGCATATCGCGGCCGTCAAGGCGGGGGCCTTTAAAACAGGGGATTTTAAGAACTTACAAATCTTCAACCCGGGAAGAATGGACGCGGATGATATGACGCAGGAGTTTTGCGGCTCATGCCATCGCAGTGCGGAACAGGTGACGTTTATGCCACAAAGACTTGGCATCAACAACGTTCGCTTCCAGCCTTACCGGATCTTCAACAGCCGGGGCCACAACACGGGTGATCCACGAATCAGTTGCGTCGCCTGTCACAACCCGCACGAGAATCTGCAGCACGATACTGTTTTCTATGATTCAAAGTGCCTGGCCTGTCACCTCTCAAGCACGAAGGCAGTCAAGACGGAGGTTCGCTCGGCGCCGGCCTGCCCCGTCAGCAGCCGGCAGTGCGTGACGTGCCATATGCCGAAGGTCGAGCTTCCCGGCTCACATTTCAAGTTCACAGACCACCGGATTCGCATCGTGAGGGCCAATGAGCCATATCCGAACTAGGTCGTAAGCGAATGCTTATCCTGAGGAGCCCCGGTCATGTTAGCCCGCACGGGCCCAACGGATGCGCGAATGATCTTGGTGAGCTCATAGGACAACTGCTTTAGCAAATAAAAGGCGCCCGGTTCACCCTTCGTGTGCTTTCCAGCCGGCCTTTCATCCTGCTTATGGCGCAATCGTGAAATGTTCGGAACGCGCCACGTTGCCCTCGCCGTCGCTGGCGGTAATCTTTAATTGATAAGATCCGGGTGGCAGCTTATCGATCGGCAACGCACTCGCGTACTGGATACGGCCCGTTGCGTCCGGCTTCGGAAGATCGATCGATGCGCGGCCCAGCGACCTGCCTCCCTGCATGACCTCAATAGTCGCCTTCGGCGCACTCTTCGCGCTCTGGGACGGATAGGCTGTGAAGAAGAAGGCCAGTTGCTTGATTACGGACTTGTGCAGCGGCTCGCCCATGTTGGGGTAAACAAGTACCTCTCCGAAGTGAAACGGGTTGGGCTTCTTCTGTTCCTCAGCCGTCAAACGCTCGGCGCGATCAATCAACACAACGCTGCTCAGTCGCAGTTTTGTTTCATCTTCGCCCGGCACTTCGATGTCTCCCTTGCGGACGCTCGCCCGACCGTCGGCGGCGTCGTAGACGGCCGCCTCAAACGTGTAATGACCGGGCGCGAGATCCGCCTCGCGGTAAAACAGAACTTCCCCCCGTTTGGCGGCCGGTAACTTATCGAGCGGCCCGTTCAGTAGATACTGATTGCTCAACTTTCTGACGACTTGCTGCGATCCGTCCTTGATCAGCACGATGATGACGAAGTCGGTGTGGTAAATCTTTTTCTCATTGTCGGCCGAGTAGGTGATTGCGCCCGGGGGAACCTCGACCAGAACCGGCACTCGGCGTGACCGGTTCGGTTCGGGGAAGTAGAAAGCAGAAGCCTCCATGGGGAAGGAATCCGGGCGGCGACCGCTGCCCAGAAGGGCCAGCGCGGGCGCCTCATAAGCGAGGACAGGCGATGCGTAGGAAGCGTTGATCGCGTAGTAGCCCTTGCGCGTCTGTACGTCCAGGCCGGGATGGTCGAGTTTGACAGTGATCTGGCGGAAGCGACCGTCGTAGTTCCGGTTCTTCGGTATATAAGTCAGCGCGTAATAGGTGTGCAGGTCTTCATCGACCTGGCGGAGTTTTGCGCCGGGGTTATTAGTCTCGCTGATGAGAAAACCTCCGGTCTCATCAGCGAGTTGGCCGAGCCCGCTGTGCGGGTTCAAGCGAAGGAGATCCTCATTGCGCTCCAAAAGCCTGCTCAGAGGCTGGCCCGAAGTGTCTTCGCGGCCGGTGGCGACCTGGCGCATTCGCCGCGCGCCGAGCGCCGCAATCTCACGTCGCGTTTCAGTATTGGCGCTTTCGACACGCAAGCCCGCGGCGTCCACCGCGTAAATACTCACATTGGCGCGGTTGGCGTTGCTGATGACTGAACGGAAATGAGCCTGCACGGCCGGAGGGATCGCGATCCCTTCAGAAAAGAAGATGATCGCTTTGCGTCCGGAAAGGCCCCTGAGAGAATTAACGACGGCGAGCAGGCCGTCGGTGGTGGCATATCCCTGCTGGTCGCGCTCCAGGGTCTCAAATGTCTCGAGCATGCGCGTAGTCATTTCGTTGAATTTCTGTTCGGCCATATTCGCGCCCAGCGCGGTGCCTGCTGCCCCCGCAGCGCTACTATTGCCGGGCCCGGCCCCGGAGATTGTCGCCTGCGCGGCGCTGGCGCTGTTTTCCAGCTCGGCCTGCCTTTCGGAAATGCCGCGCACTTGGCCGGCGTTGGAGGCGTAAGCTGATGGGCTATGTGATGCGGCATTCTCGATCGCCTGTTTGACGAGTTGCTGGTTACTGGTAAACGACTGGAGAACGCGGAGCGACAGGTCAATTGAGAAGACGCCGACGAAGTCGCCTGCTGTTATTTCGCGGCCCAGGTAGCTCAGGGCGGCCTGCCGCGCGCGGGCACGAGCATCCGCTGAGAGACGATCAAAGACTAAGGCCACTACTCCGATGCCCGCCAGGTTATCATCCTTCCGCGCCCCTCTTGCCGGGTTGACCGGTGCCGGGGCCGCCGCCTCTTTCCTGATCGCATCATTGGTGATACCGGGCGCATGCTTAACTAAGCGGAATGATTCGATCTGCTGGCGTACGCCGTCTTCGTATATTTCGAAGTCGGAAGCGGTAAGGTCTTTCACCGGGCGGCCCTTCTTATCCTTGACCACCGCATCGAGCATGACCTCGGTGGTGCCGACGACGATCCTCTCGTCTTGCTGTCCAGTCCCGGAAGGCGTTTGAGCGAGACCCGGTAAAGGGGTGATCATAGTAAGCGCGAAGGCTAAGAGTACATGGATGCAGGATTTCATAACCAGAGCCTCAAAAGTTTAAAGGGCATTCATCATGCGCGCCGGTGACCGGCGGGGGTATTGATGGCGTAAGTCTAAACCTGCGGGGGGGCGCTGTCCACCCCGGCCGCTTGCCGTTTGAGTACAGCCGCAGTCAAATTACTGGTGAAGGCCGTTAACCATGTAAATCGCGAGTGGCTTGTCGGGTTCGTCAACCTGATGTCCGATGCCTGGCCGAATCTGATTTGCCCCTGGCGTCCCGGCGCCTGAGAGCGTGGAATTTTTGTTCCGTTCTCATGTGGCCTGATTTAGATCGTGTTGGGCCACTCATTCTTCGCCGGTAGACGCGGACGTAATCAACCAACATGGTCTGCGGGAAGGCGGTCGTCGCATCCGGATTCCCGGGCCACCCCCCTCCGACGGCCAAATTCAGGATGATAAAGAAGGGATGGTCAAAAACCCAGTTCGTACCGGCGGGCAAGTCGGCGGGCGTTCTTGTCTGATAGAGCTCATGATCGACGTACCAGCGGATGACGTTCGGCTCCCATTCGACGGCGAAGATGTGATAATCATCTTTGAAGCGCTGACCGCCGGGCAAAGTGTACGGTGCGCCGATACCGCCTGCGCCGGAATAGCCGGGGCCGTGAATTGTGCCGTGCACAATCGACGGCTCGCTGCCGATATTTTCCATAATGTCGATTTCGCCACAGGTCGGCCACCTGGCCTCATCAATATTGTTCCCCAGCATCCAGAAGGCGGGCCATATCCCCTGCCCATACGGCATCTTAATCCGCGCTTCAAACCGGCCATATGCCTGATTAAACTTGTTCTTAGTGATCAGGCGTGCCGAGGTGTATTGGCACGGGCCGTACCAGCAGCTATGGCTCTGCGGGAGTGTCTCCTTGATCGCTTTGATGACTAATGATCCCGCTCCATCCATGTACGCGTTATTCGTACCGGCCGTGTAATACTCCA
>CAYLJO010000234.1:0-9312 GCA_964383905.1 uncultured Blastocatellaceae bacterium | reverse complement strand
CCGGTCAATCACCGGATGGGCACCGACGCGGCGCGCGACGCCCGGCCCGCGTTCGGGAACCTGCCCGTCGCTCGTCTGGTCTTCCGGCCTCCGCCTGCGGCGGCGGAAATGCATCATGACCTGGTTCACCGTCAGGCGATAAAGCCATGTGCTTAACGCCGCCTCGCCGCGGAAGCCGCCGATCCTTCGCAGGACGGAGATGAAAGACTCCTGCGTCAGGTCTTCGGCGTCCGCAGGGTTTCCGGTCATCCGAAGGGCGATGTTGTAGACGAACCTTCTGTAACGACCGTGTATCTCCTCGAAGGCCGCAGCGTCTCCTTCCGCCGCCAGACGCACGAGTTCAACATCGGGCAGACTCGACCTCACATCACTGACCATCGGCTTGACCTCTCGTAACTCCCGCGACCGTTTCTGTTTTCTGTCAGAACGGGGCTGAGCAACAGTTATTCCAAGCTCTAATCCATTGAATTCAGGGCGGGGCAACGAATTGTTCTCGCAATTTAGCGAATCGGTTCGTTAAATAACGACGTTCACGACGCGCAGACATATCGCCCGAGTTGCATCGCCGACAGTCGGCACTCGCGGTGCTACCGGCCACTGTTGATTCGTAACTATTAAAGTATGAGGCTTTTGATGGGCGACTGTCTGACCGCCGTGAAATCGTTCTTCCCGACGCTTCTCATCCTCCTAAACTCTAGACGAACCTGACGGCAATGTTGACCGGCTTCGCCAGTTCCCGGCACTGTTATAAGCCGCGTAATTACTTGCTACCACAATAGTGTTATCCGTTAACCAGACTAATGGAGTAGCCAAAAAACCTACTATCGCGGGATGCGCTGCGCGTCCGCCATGCTTGAGACTGTCGCGGGGCTGGCGTCGGTTACGAACCCCAACGTCAAAAGAGATGAAGACTATGTCCACGCAGACCAAGCCGAGCATCGTGTTCGTCCGCGGTCTCTGGGCCGCTTATGTTAACCAGTTAAATCCGTTACGTTGATTCCCCGTGGTCGCCGCCCGATGAGTTCTGTGGACTCACTGCCCGATCAGTGGTAGGGTGTGCGCATGAACTCGGACGGTCTTGGCAGTGACATGACTGAGAGCAACGCCCAGATCATCCTGGAGGTCGCGAAAGCCGTCGGCGCTCACCTCGAACTGTCGGACGTGCTGGCAGCCTTGTGCGCGACGCTGAAGCCTATCGTTCATTTCGACGCGATAGGCATCGGGATACTGGAAGGCGAGGAGATAAGAATTTATTCTGTCCATATTGAAGGATTCCCTCACAGGCCGGGGGAGTCCCTGGAGAGCCTCATATCGCGTTTCGCGCCCGAGCTTGATCACCCGCCAATCTATCCGGTGAGTGAGCACCCCGTCAGCGAGATGATTACTTCGGGTCAGCCCTATGTCTGCACGGACCTGGGGAGCCAGAGACGCTTTGCCTATGACGAAACTTGCTTTAAACACGGATCCCTCAGCTACATCAGCTTTCCGCTCGTCAAGCAGGGCGAGCTGATCGGCACCGTCAACTTCGTGTCGAACGAAAAGGGCAACCACACTGCGGAGCAAGTGCAGTTGCTTCGCGGCGTGTCTGACATGGTGTCGCTCGCCGTCTCGAACGCTTTAGCCTACGAGGCAGTCAATTCAGCCTACGAAGAGATCAAGAAGCTTAAGGAGCAACTCCAGGTAGAGAATCGGCTGCTCCAGGACGAGATCGTGCAGCGGTCGAATTACGAGGAGATCGTCGGCTCATCTGCGGCGCTGGAAAAAGTTCTCGGCGCAATTGAAAAGGTCGCGCGGACGGACTCGACCGTGCTCATCACGGGTGAGACAGGCACTGGAAAAGAGTTAGTTGCGCACGCCATCCACCGCCGCTCGCCGCGTGCGGGGCGCGCGCTGGTCAAAGTTAATCTAGCCACGCTGCCGAAGGAGTTAATTGCAAGCGAGTTGTTCGGGCACGAGAAGGGGGCGTTCACCGGCGCGATGCAGCAACGGGTCGGCAGGTTCGAGGCCGCCAACGGCGGGACCCTATTCCTCGACGAGATCGGAGAGCTGAGCCCGGAGATGCAGGTCGCCCTGCTGAGAGTTCTTCAGGAGAAGGAGTTCGAGAGAGTCGGCGGAAGCCGAACGATCAAGACGGACGTGCGCGTGATCGCCGCGACCAACAGGGACTTGCAGCGCGAGGTCAAGGAGGGCCGGTTCCGCATGGACCTTTACTACCGGCTCAACGTCTTCCCCATCCACGTCCCGGCTCTGCGTGAGAGGGCCGATGACCTTCCTATGCTCGTCGATTACTTCGCGGCGCGGCTCGCGGCACGGATGGGGAAGCGGATCCGCCAGGTCGAGAGGCGGTCGCTCGAGGCGATGCAAGCGTACTCCTGGCCGGGGAACATCCGCGAGCTTCAGAACGTCATCGAGCGCTGCGTCATACTCGCCGAGGGCGAAGTCCTGCGGCTAGAGCCGGGCGCGCTCGCAGCGGAAATCTGGCAGAGCACGCCCGAAAAATCCACAGGACTGAAGGAGGAGATCGAGGCAGCTTTGCGCGAGACGCATGGCCGCGTCGCCGGCCCGCAGGGTGCCGCCGTCCGCTTGGGCGTGCCCGTCTCGACGCTCGAATCAAGAATCCGGGCGCTGAAGATCAACAAGCACCAGTTCCACCAGAACTGAAAGGCGATGGCATACGACGTGCTCGAAACTCCCGCGGAGGCACACCGACGGGGGTTGAGGGCGTGTTAAAGATAATCGTCACGGTTCGAGAAGATACCGAAGCCATCAGGGTGCACCTTTACGGGCAGCTCACTGGCGAGTATATCCCTGAGGTCGAGAAAACATTGTCCGGGCAAGGTGCGGACGCCTATACATTCACGCTTGATTTGTCGAACGTCACTTTCGTGGATCGCGCGGGGATGAAGTTTCTGTGCGGCGCGAAGCCCAGGAACATCGCCGTCGAAAATATTCCCCCATACGTCAGGCGCTGGATGGAACAGGAAGACCGCTGCGGCCCCGCGTGATCCTACCCTCCGGAACCTTAGCCCGCCCGTCGCGATTTCGCTAATCCGTTCGTTAAAAAACGAACTTCGTACCCACGTTCGCCGTGCACTGACACCAGTCCCACGGAGGAACCTTTTGCGAAGGTTGGCCGCTAAGATCGTACCCACGCGATCAAGCGGAAAAATCGGCGACCTTCAGAACCAGTTTTCCGCGGACGTGGCCGGTGTCGATGATTTGATGTGCGCGGGCGGCGTTCTCCAGCGGATACACATCGATCGGAGGTACGTGGACCACGCCACGATCAATCAAATGAGTGATCTCCCTCATTGTGTCCCGAGCTCGCTCAAAGTCGATGTTCGAAATGATCTTGCGGAAGCCTCGCCGCTCGGCTTCCTTCCGGTCGCGCTCGACATCGCCGTCTGCCGTCAGTGTGAGGATGTTAATCAGCCGGCCTCCGGGACGGAGCATGTCCAACGCCTGAGGTAAGGTGTCGGGCCCTACGGCGTCCACGACGACATCAACGCCCTCGGCCGACCAATCACGAACGGCCTGGCACACGTCTTCGGTCTTGTAGTCAATCACACGGTCTGCGCCGAGGCTTTTGACGTACGCCACGTTGGCGGTGCCGCAAGTAGCTGCCACTAACAACCCTCCGCTCTTCGCAAATTGTACGGCGAAGCTGCCGACACCACCCGCCGCCCCGTTTATGAGCACCCTCTGGCCCGGGACCATGCCCCCCTTTTCTGCATGGAAGAGAGATTGAAAGGCGGTCAGCGACGCGATGGGAACGGCGGCGGCCTGGGCGAAATTCAGGCTCTTTGGCATTGGGGAGACATTCCTTGCGGAAACACGAATGAATTCCGCATAGCTGCCCCACGTTTTCCCGTCCATCGCGCTCCAAGTGATCACACGATCTCCTTGCCTGAATTCGTTGACCTTCGCCCCCGTGTGCTCCACGACGCCGGCGGCGTCATAGCCGGCGACGAATGGCAGCGTGGAGTGATAGCCCGCACGTGCGCTGTGGCCCGCGCGTATTTTCGAGTCGGCTGGATTGACGCCCGCATGGCCGACCCGGATCAATACTTCACTGTCTTGCGGCTCCGGGACCGGCACGTCCATCAAGCTCATGACATCCGGATCACCGTAGCGGTCAAAAACCATTGCGCGCATATGTAAGAAGCTCCTTTGTTCAGATCTGTTCCTTGCTACGCCGCCACTGCCATCTCCTTGGCCACCTCCGCCACTAGCTCGTACGACCGCAGCCGATCTTCGTGCTCGTACGCGTCCGTTACCACGATGATTTCGTCTGCTCCAGTCTCGCCCGCCAGCTTTTCCAACCCCGCTTTCACCGTCGTGCTCGATCCCACTACGGCCGCCCGCAGTCTGCTCATCACTACCGCGCGCTCCGTCTCGTTCCACAGCGGTCCCATCGAGTCCACCGGCGGCAATAGCTCCGCCGACTGGTTCCGGATCGAGTGCAGGAGACGCTGTTGTGGAGTGGTAAACAGTCGCCGCGCGGCATCGTCGGTCTCCGCCGCAATCACCTGCACCGCGACCAGTAGATGAGGCCGACGGAGCGCATGGCCGAGACGAAAATCGTCGCGGTACATTCGCGTGGCCCGCTGCAAATATTCCGGAGCGAGGTGCGCCGCAAATGCAAACGGCAAACCTTCCGCCGCCGCGAGTCGCGCACTGGAATCGCTGGACCCAAGCAGAGTGATCGGCACATTGCTGCCTTGCCCGGGAATCGCTTTCACCGCCTGTCCTGGCGTCGCCGGACCGAGATAAGTATGCAACTCCTTCAGCAGCGCAGGGAAACCTTCCCCGGTTTGATTCGAGTCGCGCCGCAGAGCGCGCATCGCCGCAAGCCCACCGCCGGGCGCTCGCCCCAACCCCAGATCAATGCGCCCCGGATACATCGCCTCCAGCGTTCCGAACTGCTCGGCCACCACTAGCGGGGCGTGATTCGGCAACATGACTCCCCCGCTGCCCACGCGAATGGCTGTGGTTGCGCCGGCCACGTGCCCGATAAGCACCGGCGTTGCCGAACATGCCAGCCCTTCAATCGAGTGATGTTCTGCCAGCCAGAAGCGTTTGTAGCCCAGGGCCTCCACGTGCTGGGCCAGGTCCACCGCTCGCACAATCGCGCTGCCGGGATTCTCGCCCGCGCGCATCCCCACCAGGTCGAGAACCGATACTACCAATCCGTTGTTCATGCCGATTAGATCACCCAACTACCGCTGACGATGCGCCAAGAACGAACGCCACGACAGCCATCGCTGCCGCCAGAACGAGTTTCCTGATGGAGCTGAACCGAAGCAACAAGCATTCCAACCTCCAATCGATTATTCAGGCGGGGCGCGGCGAAGTGCGGTCGTGATTTCGATAATTCGTTCGTTAAATAACGAACTTCCCACTCCTCGTCGCCGCATGAAATAAGCATGCGGCGCTCGCCCGCCGCACGACAGCTCACGCGGGCGGGTGCTCAAGCACGCGCCATCTACCCCTTCATCTTCTTCTAATATCGTTGGGGTTAGTTCCCCGCAGCTTGCTGCGGCTTTATACTTTGTGAATGAGCCGTTTCATTCACAAAGACCATAACGTATCGGTTTTGATCTATCACATTGTTTGCCCGGCGAAGTATCGGCGCGCTGTCTTTAGTGCTGAGGTGGATGCCAAGCTCAAACAAGTGTGTGCTGAAATCGAGAAGCGATTTGAAATCGAGTTTCTGGAAATCGGGACGGATACCGACCACGTCCATTTTCTGGTGCAAAGCGTGCCGATGTACAGTCCGAAGAAGATTGTGCAAATCATCAAGAGCCTGACGGCGCGAGAAATCTTGCGGCGCCTGCCCGCAAGTAAAGAAGTATCTGTGGGGCAGCGAGTTGTGGACGGACGGATATTTCATTACGACTGTTGGTGCGCATGGCAACGAGCAAATGATCAAGAACTACGTTGAGCAACAAGGCAAGAGAGCAGGGAATGGTCAACTCGACCTATTCTGATCCCGCGCTGCAAGCAGCGCGGCAGTTCATTCAACGACCCGGCGAGCTCAGCCAACTGGAACGCGAGACCCGACTGATTCCGCGCTGGAACATCTGTTGCATTACAAAGCAGTGATAAGGGGAGTCGCGACGACGGTTGAGCTTATGAGTTTGTCTCGACGCGCCCCTGCGTGATCGGCGCCCTTTAAGTTCGAGGAGGTCGAAGAGGAGTCATGCGAGCCGGGGAAGCCATCGTCGAAAGTCGCGGCATCAGTCACGCCTCTCTGGGCAGCCTTTCCGCACTGCTCATGCGTTTTTACATGTGGCTGTTTGGGTGCTGGCACACTGACATGGGACGACCCATCACCGTGGGCGGCGAGACTTACCGCGTCTGTCTCGACTGCGGCGCACGCCGACGCTTCGACACTGAGAGTTGGAACACTCACGGCCCTTACTATTTTGACACGGAAGGCGATTGAGCGCGTGGGAGGGCGACATCTACCATGTCGATGAAATTCCGCTCTGCACTTTTCCTGAGTCTTCTGATTCTCCCCGCGGCCTGGACGACGGGCGATGGCCAGCAGCTCCGGGACGCGTTCCGGAAAGTCCGTCAGTCGGTCGTCATCGTCAGGACGCAACAGGTCGAGGTGGTGCCCGCAGCCGGACAAGTCGTGTCGGTCGTGGGCGGCCTTGGCTCAGGCGTAGTCATTTCCGGCGACGGTAAAATCCTGACCGCCGCGCACGTCGTGCAGACGGCGGGCGTCGCACTGGTCGAGTTCCCCGACGGCCAGGAAATCAGCGCCCACGTCATCGGCTCCGACGTTCGCGCCGATGTGGCCTTGCTACAACTCGACAGTTTGCCTAAGGGTCTGACGCCCGCCCCGCTCGGCGACTCGGACAAGGTGGAAATCGGGGATCAGATCTTCGTGGTCGGTGCGCCCTACGGCCTCGGCCAGACGCTCACCGCCGGGCACGTGAGCGGGCGGCATCGGCTTGATAAGAAGCCTCAAAGCTTGACGGCTGTCGAATTTTTACAGACCGATGCCGCCGTCAACTCCGGCAATTCCGGCAGCCCCGTCTTCACCACGGACGGCGCGGTGGTCGGCATCATGAGCAGCATCATGAGCCAGTCGGGAGGTTCCGAGGGCCTAGCCTTCGCCACGGCCTCGAACACGGCGAAGAGCATCTTGCTGGATCGTAAGCCGTTCTGGTCGGGCATTGACGGCCTGCTCGTGACGGGCGATCTGGCGAAGGCGCTGAACCTGCCGCAGCCGGCAGGGGTGCTCGTCCAGCGCGTCGCCGACGGCTCGATCGCGTCGCGCTTGGGCATCCAGCCGGGAACGCTGCGGGCAAAAGTAGAAGGCGAAGACCTACTGCTCGGAGGAGACGTCATCCTCAACGTGAACGGGATTCCGGTCACGGAGAACGACGGCAGCTACGACGCTATCGTAAACAGCATCGGCGCGCTCAAACCGGGAGACGCCCTCGTCGTCATGGTCTTCCGGCAGGGCCTGTTCGTTAAGATGACCACTCCTATCGAACCCTACCAGCCGAAATCACTCGTCACTAATTAACGAACTCTTTCATTAATTAACGTCCTCACAATTCCTCCCCACATCGCGCGCGTCATCATCATTAACGTGTGAACCCCACATTCCCTCTATCACACCGATCATTAAGGTGACCTTCTGGCACGCAAAGCTGTGGCAAGGCTGTTGCTCAGTGCCCGATAAAGGGCGCTTGGTGACGGGTGAGCGGGCGTTTACTCATTCTGGAGGGAATAAGTCATGAGCAGAAGCATACTGATCAGGCAGAGACTACTCACCCAGAGACGGCTGAGACAGGGGCGCGGCGTTGTGAGCGTCGAATGTGAGGGTGTCATGAATTCAGGGCTGAGGGTCATTAAGCGCGGAAGGGATGACGGCCAGCAGAGCTTGCCGCCGGACCAGCGCGAGAAGACCGCGCGGCAGAGCGAGCGCGAGATCGCCGGCACGGTCAAGGGCTGGATAGCCGAGTGGGAGGAGCGCAGGCGGCTCAACACGCGAAGCGCCTTAGCCCTCATTAAATGACGGTCGGCAAAGCGCGGCGTTAGCTTTTAACGAATTCCAAGCTTTCAACAACACGCGACGGAGTGAGACGGCTATGACTGAGAGACTAAAGAACATCCTGGTGAAACGTAAGGTGCTGATCCCGGCAGCGGTCATCGCCGTCGTCGTGATCCTGAGCGTTCTGATAGTCGCGGGCAGGACGAACAAACCGGCGCAGGCCGCGGCGTCGCGACCGCTCGACGTGGAAGTAGTTCAAGTCGAGCAACGGGACGTGCCCGTCTACAGCGAGTGGATCGGGACCACCGACGGCATGGTCAACGCCGACATCAAGGCGCAGGTCACGGGCTACCTGCTGCGGCAGGACTACAAGGAAGGCTCGTTCGTCAGGAAGGGGCAGTTGCTCTTCGAGATTGACCCCCGACCATTTCAGGCAGCGCTCGATCAAGCCAACGGTCAGGTCTCACAATTTCAGGGGCAATTAGAGCAGGCGAACTCGCAACAAGCAGAAGCCGAGGCTCAGGTGGCGCAGGCCGACAGTCAACTTCTGCAAGCGCAGGCGCAACTGGCGCAGCAGCAGGCCAGTCAGGTCAAGACGCAGCTCGACGTGAAGAGGTACGCGCCGCTCGCGGAGCAGAAGGCGGTCACGCAGCAGGAGTACGACAACGCCGTGCAGGCCGACGCCGTGGCGAAGGCTCAGGTTAGGGCCGCCGAGGCCGGGGTCGAGACGGCTCGCTCCGGCCTGCGCGCGGCCCAAGCCAAGGTCACGACGGCCAAGGCGGCGATTGCGGCGGCGCAGGGGCAGATCGAAAACGCGAAGGCCGCCGTGCGGGCGGCGGAGCTTAATCTGAACTTCACGCGCATCATCTCGCCGATTGACGGCATCGCCGGCGTTGCCCAGGCGCAGGTCGGAGATTTGGTTAACGCCCAGAGTGCGGCGCTGACGACCGTCTCGGCGGTTGATCCAATCAAGATCTATTTCACCATGAGCGAGCAGGAGTACCTGAACTTTAACCAGCGCAACCTGATCGCGGCACAACAGGGCGGGAGCGTCGCGCGGATCGAACTCGAACTCGTCCTCGCCGACGGCACGACCTATCCGCAGAAGGGCAGCTTCTATTTCGCCGACCGGCAGGTTGATCAGAAGACCGGCGCGATACGCATCGCGGGCATCTTCCCGAATCCGGGGAACGTGCTGCGGCCCGGGCAGTACGGGCGCGTGCGCGCCGTGACGGCGACGAACGCGGGCGCGCTGCTCGTGCCGCAACGCTCGGTCACGGAGTTGCAGGGCAGTTACC
>CAYLJO010000233.1:6972-9346 GCA_964383905.1 uncultured Blastocatellaceae bacterium | reverse complement strand
CGGCGTTATAGTAAGAATACTTGTAGTAATACTGATAATAGTAGTCGTGGGGCCGGAGGTTGACGTTGTTTAAGACCACCCCGAATATTTTGGCGCCGACATCCTGTAACATTTTCCGCGAGCGCAGGGCGATCATGCGGGAAGTTTTGCCACCGTGCACGACGAGCAAGACGCCATCCACGACCGACGCGATGAGGACGCTATCGGTGAACGAAGCGACCGGCGGAGAGTCGATGACGATGTGGGTGAAAGTGGATGAGAACATGTTGATGAGACGGTCCATCTGTTCCGAGCCGAGGAGTTCCGCCGGGTTTGGAGGGACGGGCCCCGATGTGAGCACATACAGGCTGCTCGCCTCGTGTTGCTCGACCAGGTTAAGCATTTCCGCCTCTCTCATATCGCTCGACAGATAGGTGCTCAAGCCGCGGTGATTCTTCATCTCAAAGATCGAATGCAACCGTGGTCGCCGCATGTCAGCGTCGATCAAGAGCACGCTAACACCCGTCTGGGCCAGAACCAGCGCCGTGTTGACGGCGGTCGTGGTTTTGCCTTCGCCCGGCAGACCGGATGTGACGAGCAGTGTCTTCGGTGCGCGTCCCGCTGTTGACAGCAGGATGGAGGTGCGCAACTGCCTGTACGCTTCAGCCAGGGGGGAGCGCGCGTCGTCATTCATTAACAGCGGCTGGCCGGTCCCATTACGTGGTGGTAAGGCGCCCTTGGTTTTAAACAAACGGTGTCGCGTCAAGCCCCCGACGGCAGGTATGACGGCGAGTGCGGGCAGGCGCAGCATCTTTTCCACATCATCGGTCGAGCGCAGAGAGTCATCGAGGTAATCTAACAGAAGCGCCAATCCCATGCTGAAGGTCAGGGAGAGCGCTAAGGCTAACGTCACGGCCTGCACGCGCTTTGGGCCAACGGGCTTGTACGGAGCGGTTGCGTAGTCAATCACATGAATATTGTTCGGGGTCCCGGCCACCGCGACATCGTTTTCCTTGGCCCGTTGCAACAGTCCGTCCAACAGGTTCTTGTTTGTTTCGATCTCCTGTTGAATGATGCGGTAGTTGACCGCCGCTTCGTTCTGCGTCAAGGTCTCGCCGCGTTGCTGATTGAAGGCGGCGCGGAGCGACTGCTCGCGCGCCGATGACTGCCGGTAACGGGTTTCCAGATTAGTGGTGACGGTTTGGGTCGCCCGCTCGCGCGTATTCTGAATATACTTTTCGAGAACCGCAATCCGGTTATTGACCTCCTTCACCTCGGGCCATTCTTCTGTGTTATCGATCAGCAGTTGGGCTCGTTGCTGCCGAAGATCGGACAGCTTGTTTTCGGACTCACTGATCTGTTTGGCGGCTTGTTCATTAGAGAGGGCCTGCGCTTCAGCGGCGCCGGGGACGAGGCTCGCACGGTAAGCGGCCTCGGCCATCTTGCGCTCATTCTCGGCCTCCATCAACTGTTTATTGAGACCGGCAAGCCGATCAACCACGGTGTTCTGGCTCGCGTCGAGGGACAAAATCTGATGGTTCTTGGCGTAGTTGATCAGCCGCTCCTCGTCATTGCGGATCTGGATTTGCAGCTCCGTGATACGCCTCTGGAGGAAATCGGCGGTCGTAATGTTCGTCTCGGTCTTTTTTTCCAGATTCAAAAGCACAAAAGTATCAGCGATGGCATTAGCGACCTTGGCAGCGATTTGCCGATTGGGGTGTTGATAGCTAATGTCGATAATTCGGGTCTCCCTATTCTGAAGACGAGTCTCCTTAACCGGCTCGACCGCGAGTTCTTCTTGAAGATCCTCAACAAATGGTGCGAGGCGCTCGGCTTCCATCAGATCGCCGGGCGACGTGGTCGTCGCGACCGAAGCGGCGAGCGGCACTTCATCCGCCACCTGACCCTTTTCACCACCTTGATCCTTTCCGCCCAGCCCTACCATGTGCAGGAGGCTCTGCCATGTGGATTGTTTGCGTACCGCCCTTGAGCGGAGGAACTCCTGATTGTGCTCTAAATCCAGCGTTTTCACGACGCGACGTAGCAGTCCGGGTCTCGTCAAGATTCTGAGCTGCGTATTGAAGTATGCCGGATCATTGATCGGGTTACTGACGATCACAGAATTACTTTTGGAGGCCGCTCCGACCGCCGGGTTATAGGTCTCCAGATCGACCTGCACGCCCGCCTGCGCTTCATAGATGTTGGGCTGACGAGCCATGTAAATGGCCACCAAAATAGTGGCCGGCGCGGTGATGGCGATGATCAGCCATAAATACTTGCGGATCGCGCGCAAATAGTCGCGCAGGTCGACCGCGCCCTCAACGTTGCCGTAGCCATAGTTGGCAGCATAAGGTGGGGGGATAATAGGTTCGACGCTTCGCTCTCCGCCATGAAT
>CAYLJO010000233.1:0-6872 GCA_964383905.1 uncultured Blastocatellaceae bacterium | reverse complement strand
GATCAAATGTTCGGATAGACTTCGGCCCTCGTATGACCTCGCTGCATCTCGTCAAACGGACGAGGGAGTCACACCATACCCCGAGGGGAAGCAACCTTTCGTGGAAGGCTGCGGGTAGTGAGAATGTTCGGTTTAACTGCTCAGTGCCTGTTGAAGACCCCGAGCCTACAGTGGGAGTGTTATTTAACGTTTTTGCCCAAACTGACGATCCGGAAGCGCATCAGAATAGCATATTCTCCGTCATTGACGGACGAAAAATCCAAATCCTCATCGATAATCACTGTTTTCCGATCTTCCGTGCCGGACGGGCTGCCCTCTCCGGGGTACTTTTCAGCGTGGCGGGGAAGACGGAAGGGTTGGGTTCGGCTACCGACCCCTTAGCGTTCCCATCCGATATCAAAGCGATCAGTAAAGGCCGCAACGGCTCATTGAGGATAGGTTCATAGCGCGGAGGCTCGGCCGTGATGATCAGCCCGCCAAAAATAGCTCCGCGCGGCAAAGCCGTGAAACGAAATACGGTGTTGGATTCACCACGGATGATGGGCCCTCTTCTTTTCACCCTCTTGAGACGACCGTCGGCGCGCCCTTGAAGCGAGCGGCTCTCACTTCTACCTGAGGTGAGCTCGATGGGTAGATCTCCGATGTACATCTTCTGCTCATAGTTCGGCAAATAGACCCAGAGCGAGTAACGTTGTTCTCTCCAATGCTCCGGCAGCGGGAGATTTTTGGCGTGCACCCGCACCAGTAGTTTCTGTCCGTCGACGGCAACCTCTGCGAAAGCCGTGGCCTTTGTATCGAGCAAAGTGCGATGGAAGACCATCCGGAAGCCTGCGCCGCGCGCGATTTCGCGGTCGAGCTCCACGGCCGGATCAACCGTACTCTGCAGAGGGAGGGCCGGTGCGTTTCGCCCGCTCTCTGCTTGCCCGCTCCCGACCGGCGTCTCGCGCTGCTGGCGGGCGCTGACGCGGGCCGAATTCACGCAGCAGAGCAGCGCAAGCGATACGTACGAGCTAGCTAACGGGATGACCTTGCGTGAATATGTTGTGCCCTTCAAGGTTTAACCGTTCCGTTCTCCGGAGGCTTATTCGGCACGGGGTTTGAAGGCGGGTTATCGGTTACTCCGTGTAGCGCATCAATCGCGGCGCGCTCCAGGAGCGCGGCGAAGGAATTAGCCGTCTCCGCCCCATCAGACCCCAGTACCTCCAGGATGTCGCCGGGCCGCATGACGACGTCGCCCGCGCGATGCTCCTTTATCTCAGCCAGGTTAACAGTAAACTGTTGGTACGAGCCGTCGGGCAATAACCTCAGCAATTTCGCGTCATCACTTCTCGCCCCGGGCTGCAGCCCGCCAAGATTCTCAAGGGCCTGGAGCAGCGTCAGGTGGTTACGCGCCGCCACCATACCGGGTCGAACAACTGCTCCCGTAATGAAGGCCGCATCTGCTTCGGGGACAAATACGATGTCGCCGCCTTGTAATGTTTTTGTGAGGTTGATGCGGCCTTCTGCGGCCGCCATTCGATCATAGGTTTCGACCACTTTCGAGTTGAGACCGGCCAGACGATTTTCGCATGTGGTGCCGCCACGTATCACGTAGACGCTGCGTCCGGCGCGCGGGCGGGTTCCGCTCGCGAGCATTAAGCCCTCGCGCAGGTTCATCGCGGAACGGATATAGAAGGCGCCCGGCAGATAAACGGCTCCGGCGACGACGAGTGGGGCGCGGTGGAATTTGGTGATGACCACTTCGACTGCCGCCCCCGCGAGCGGCCCTTTGCCGCGCTCGCTGATCTCGGCGCCTAATTCGCGTTCGGTCAAGCAACCGGCCTTGATCTCCTCTTTGATGAAGGGGAGACGTATCATCCCGTTTCCGTCGATACTGATGTCACCGCCGAACTCCGGGTGACCGATTACACTGAGGTGCACTTCATCGCCTGCCGCGAGCACGGTTTCTCTGGCGGTGGGAACGGACGCAGAGTGACCGGAGGACCGGCCGAGCGCACTTAAGACACTGCGCAAGCGCGCTCTGATTTCACCGCCCTCAGGCGCGTGCTGCGCCAGTTCGGTCAGCAGCGCGGCCGCCTCTTCACTCTTCCCCATTCGCTGGAGAACCTCGGCCTGGCCGGAAAGGGCGCGAAAGTTCTGGGGATCGATTTGCAGCAGGCTGCGGTAGATATCGAGCGCCCTCGCCAGATCACCGCGCAATATCTCGGCCTGCGCCAGCCCGAAAAGGGCATCGGGGCGCCGGCCGTAGGTGACGGCGATTGGCGCAAAAGCCTGCACCGCGCCTTCCGCATCATTGGTCTGTAAAAGCGCCGAACCGAGGGCCAGTAGCAGGCGAGGCGAATCGGGATAGAGATTGAGCGCGCTGCGGAGTCGAGGAATGGCCAGCTCCGGATGATTCCAGAAGAGGGCGGCCTCGCCCGCTGCTTGGTCGAGGCCGGCGCGGCGCGCCGGAGTCGTCACCCCTTTCGGGTCCTCATCCAGGGCGGGAAATGATAGGCCGAGCAGCCTGAGGCCTAAGGCGCCGGTGGCGCTTCCCGGTGCTATCATTAAGAGCTGTTCGCAAATAGCTTGCGAGCCCTTCTTGTCACCCATCTCAAAGCGCACGCGGGCGAGCCTCTCAAGTGCCGGAACGATCTCGAGCGGACGAAGCGCAATCAAGTGTTCGAGAGTCGCACGCTCTTGTGCTGGTTGGCCCAGTGCGCGATAGGTATCCGCCAAGGTGAGCAGCGCGCTCGGTTCTTTTGCGAACTTCCCAAATCCTGTGCCGAGCGCTTTTAGCGCAGCTTCCGGCCGTCCGCTCGAGAGGAGCACCCGCGCCAGATCTGCGACGGCGCGCCCTTCCGTAACATACGCGGCAGTTTTGAGGAAAAGTACCTTCGCGCTTTCAAAGTAGCCCAACGCCAACCATGATTCGGCCGCACCGTGAAGCGCGATCGGGTTATCTGGGGCATAACGCCGGGCGATCAAGAACTGGTCCAACGCGTCATTGTAACGACCATCGCTTCGGAGCAGTTCGGCCAGCAGAAGACGCGAGGTCAGATTCATGGGCGTCCTATTTAAGATCTTCGAGTGCTGGTCAATCGCGACCGGCCCGGCACCCAAGTGCGAAATCTGATCAATGTATCCTTCGCATGCTCGCTGATTATCTGATGCGATCTCAAAAGCGCGATGATATTCCAGGACGGAGCGTGTGCTCTCCCCCATAGCAGCAAGGTTTTCAGCCCGCTCAATCGCTAAGTTCACATCACGGGGAGATTGTTCGACAGCTTTGGCGTAGCTCTTTTCAGCTTCCGTCCGGATCTCCCGAGCCAGCGTCAGGGAGCGCACCAAATCTATGCTTATCCCTGCATCGACGGGCAAAAGATCTACGGCACGACGATATAAAAGGATCGCCTCTGCAAGTTGTCCCTGGTCCGATTTAACGTGAGCTTGCTTGAACAATGCTTGAGCATCATTAGTGCCCGACTGGGCTTGTGTGGCACCTCCTATGAGGAGGAGCCCGCATAAAGCGAAGATGATGGGGAGTCGCAAAATCATGAGAGAAGGTTTCCAGCCGACACTAGATCCCCACACAGAAAATAGTCACCATGGCATCAGCTACTGACTGGTCCAATCAATCTGAGCATAACTTATGCGCGATACACGCCCGGGGTTGAGACCTGTCAGTGCCTGGAAGCTTCTGTAGATATAATGGCGGGCGAAGAATGCTACGCGCGAAGCTATGTCTTTCACCCTATCAGCCTTTGGCCCGATGCCAATTAACTCCTGATGCTCGTTACGGCTCGTAACGAAACCTGTTTAACATACGCTAAACTTATTAATCAACGCTTCTTAACTCAGCATCTTGCCATCCGCTTGCATGGAACCTAAGGCTCGTATAGGCAGATGCTTAAAGAATTTTCCCTACCGTATCGGCCCAAGCTCTTAGATCATAGGAGCAACCTACATGCCAGTCTTCCAGCCTCTGCATCTTAATGATACGTCCCAAGATAAGTGTGAGACCGGCCCTTAAACATCCAACAAATGATCAGAGCGTGTGACACGGCAACCAGGATAGATTCTTGCCGCCGCATGGGACGCATTTGCGAGCAGAGTTGTGTCAGGATTGCGCCAATCGAAGGCAAAGGCTTTAAGGCCATCTGCTCAAACAATGTTCTGATTATCCAAGACCGCGTTAAAGGTTTATGATACTAGCTCTTCACCACCAAAGCTACGATAAACTGGCTTGGTACTCCGTAGTTGATCTTTGAAATGATTGGAGGGCAATCTGCAGGTGCAGTTGTTCAACAAAAACCTTTCCAAGAGCGAACGCGGATTCCACGACCTTACAAGTATAGGAAGAAAGCTGCCCAGCTTTTAGCCGGGGGCCGGTTGATCATCGCTTCTGCCATCTGTTTTGGCCCAGTAACTGGTCTGAGGCATTAATTAACTCTTGCCAACTCTGGCCGCCAAAGGCTCCATCATACCTTCCCCTAGATGCAGAGCACGACCGGCCGATACCGATGTACATGAGTTGGGCTTCCGCCGCCTTTTGCGGGTCAAATAGATTACGACCATCGACTAGCACTGAACCGGACATCAATTGATGCAATGAGCTTAAGTTAATGTCACGAAACTGCGGCCACTCGGTGACGAGCACCACGGCATCGCAATCAGCCACCAAGTTTTCGACACTTGATGCATAAACTACATCTAACTGTGGGTGTTGTGATTTGAAAGCAGTCATTGCCACCGGATCGTAAACTTTCACGTGCGCGCCCATCCTGACCAGCGTCGAGGCGATATCGAAACTCGGAGCATCCCTGATGTCATCCGTCTCAGGTTTGAATGCCAAGCCAAGGAGACCGATTGTTCTCCCCTTGATGATCCTCAAAGCTCCTTGAAGTTTGTGAATAACTGCTTGGCGTTGACGCTTGTTGACAGATTTCGCTGCTTCGAGCAGCTCCGGTTGGTAACCGTAATCGCGGGCCATCTCGACCAAGGCCGAGATGTCTTTGCCAAAGCAGCTTCCGCCCCACCCGACCCCCACATTGAGAAAACGGGATCCGATGCGGCGATCCAGACCGATACCCTGCATCACCTGCATAATATCGGCCCCCGTCTGCTCGCAAATGTTAGCAATCTCATTGGCAAAGCTGATCTTCATCGCGAGGAATGCGTTTGCCGCATATTTGATCATCTCGGAACTTGTCAGATCCGTCATCACGAGCGGCACTGAGGTTAGCGATGCGGGGCGTGGGCCGATCGATGGTGGGGGCTCAAAGCTTTGCTCAAGTAATGGCCTGTATAGCTCACGCAAAATGGCGAAGGCTCTCTCATGATTAGCACCGATGACGATTCGATCAGGATAAAAGGTATCACTCAGTGCAGTTCCTTCCCTGAGGAACTCGGGATTACTAACGACGGTAAAGGTGGCCGAAATTTCCTCCACCAGATGGCGCACCTGGCCCACATGTTCTCCCGCTCGACGAGTTCCAAGTAATGAAGATGTCACCTCGCTTCGGATCTGCTCGCGGATGAGCATCTCCACCCAGTTGCCGCTGCCGATGGGCACGGTCGATTTATTAATAATGATGCGGTGTCGTCCGTCGCGATGATTCGCTAGAATTGCGCGACCGATATCCTGCGCGACGGCCTTGACGTAGCTCAAATCCGAGCTCCCATCCGGAAGCGGCGGCGTCCCGACGGCGATATAGAGGATCGCTGAAGAGGCGACCGCCTCTGCGAGGTCGGTCATAAATGAGAGACGTCCGGCCTTCAAACCGTCATCGATAAGCTCATCCAAGCCCGGCTCATAAATCGGTGTGAGGCCCTGTTTCAGCATATCGATCTTCTTTTGATCAATATCCACACAGATAACATTATGACCGAGGTAAGCGAGACTCGCCCCCGTAACTGCGCCGACATAGCCTGTCCCAATGATAACGATATTCATGTTGCTGAACCTTACTTCTTTAGAGCCACTAACAAAAATGATCCAATATTTTTTAATCACATCAAGCCCATCAGGGGATCATCGGCAGAGAGGCAAGCACCGTAGCCGTCGATCCAATATTTTGCCCCGCGCGCGGTGCCGAGGACTTGATTATTCTATCGCCTCAGGCTCCTCGCTAGGGTGCGTTCCAGATAACTTCTGCATCCCGGTTATAAACGTTGATAGTCCCGCCATCATTATCAACCAGTATTTCCAACCCGGTCTTCCCCTCATTGTTGCCCATATTGAGTTTCGCACCATCGGGTCCGACGTACATTCCGGCCATCGGTTTGGCGTCGTTGTTCGCCACACCGATGATACCGCCATCAGGTATCGCGGATAGTCCCGCCACCTTCAGCCCCTTATTGTTGTCGACGCTGATGTAGCCGCCATCTTTGCTCGCCCCCATCCAGGCGGCGCTCTCACCAGATTTATGGAAAATTTGCAGATTTCCACCATCTTTGTCGGCGAAGATCCGCGCCACGATCCTCCCGTCGGTCGACTTAAAATAGAGTCCCTTAGCCGGCACAATTATGACGCCATCTGTGGCGTTAGCATTCTGGGCCCAAACGGTCCTCGAGGAGAACATCATCTCCGCCAACGCCCCTCCCATCAGGCCGGATATCACTACGAGGGCCAACATGATCCCGAACTGTTTCTTAGTCACCCGTTACTCCTCTCTTTTAGCTTGACTTTCCAAGGCATGAAAAGGCAGTTGATAAGCCATCAACCACACACACTTAAGGTCGATGACCTGTGATGCCGCGGCTAATTCCTCGTTAATCCTTCCCGCGTAAAGAAAATGGGGGCGATCACGCTTCACGCGCTTTCCCATTCGCCTCGCCAGCTTTGCACCTCACGCTCGGCCTACGGCGCTGTCCCGTTCGGCCGTGCGGTG
>CAYLJO010000232.1:0-9408 GCA_964383905.1 uncultured Blastocatellaceae bacterium | reverse complement strand
TGATTTTAAACGAACAAGGTGGTGAGTGATGAGTTCAAGCGAACTGAAACCGTTCGAGGATGTGTATCAATTAATGGCGCGGGTCTCCAAATCGCTGGCCATCCTCTCACACGCCGTGCCCTCGCCGGCCCTGTCACAGGTTCTGGAGATGCAGGATGCAGTGGTGAGAAAGATGACCGAAGCGCTCGAACTCTGCCGCCCGGAGGCAGCTTTGGAGGAATGGCCGGAGCTAATCGCCGGGGAATGAAACGCATTCTTCGGCCTGTGTCGAGTGGCGCCTAAATCCTCTGCTATCTTCCCCACCCAGAAGTATGTTTCAGGCTGATGCCGCGGTCAGAAGCAGCGTAGCCGCAGTCGGTAGAAGAATTATCCCTTTTTAATCCTGTTTATATATGAATGCCCGTTGATGCCTATGCCTACGAGTCAACGAACAGTCAGATGAAGAGCTTGCCCCTCATTTTCATCCTCACGGTTGCCGCCCTCGCCTTCACTCAGGATCAATCAATCACCGCCGGCCCCATAGACTTCTACGGGTATGCGGGCCTCGACCTGGACAGGATCCGAGCCGCGTTGCCGCTACACGAAGACGACCAACTCTCACGCGAATCGAAGGAGAAGACGATCGATCGTCTCAAGCAATCCGTCAAACAAACGGCGGGCCGCGAGCCCTCTGACGTCGCGACCATCTGTTGCGACGACCGCGGGAGGTTGCTGATCTACATCGGCCTTCCCGGCAGGTCAGCCCATCACATTCAGTATAATACTGTCCCGCACGGCTCAATCAGGTTGCCGCCGCCGGCAATCAGGGCCTACCGGGAGGCGGACGAGGCGTGGTCGAATGCCATGGCGCGAGGCGTATCCGGCGAAGATGACTCATTGGGGTACGCTCTCTCACTGGACCCGGAGGCCCGCGCTAAATAGCTCGCGCTCCACGCATACGCCGCACGCCACGCAGGATTGGTGCGGCGTGTCTTGCACTCAGCCCGGGACGCCGAGCAGCGGCAGACGGCGGCCGAGATGCTCGGGTACGCTGACCGGTCGCGCGAGCAGATCCGCGCGCTCGCCCGCGCCAGCAGGGACGTCGATGCCGGTGTGCGTAATAATGCGATGCGTGCGCTGGGTGTGCTCGCCAAATCGAACCCGCGGGCGGCCGCGATGATCCCGCCCGATAGTTTCATCGAACTTCTGAACTCCGGCATATGGACCGACCGGAATAAGTCTGCCTTCCTTCTTTCCGTACTTACTGAGCGGCGCGACCCGCAGCTTCTTGAGCGCCTGCGTGCGCAGGCGCTCAGCTCTCTGGTAGAGATGGCGCGCTGGCACAACCCCGGACACGCTTCCACGGCGCGGTTGATGCTCGGGCGCATCGCCAGGATAGACGAGAAACGTTTAGCGAAGATGCTGGAGAGAGGCGAGATCGAACCAATCATCAACGCCCTCTCGCCTCAGAGAAAGTAGCGCGTTCTCAAACGGCAGCAGTGCCTATATCGGGGTGCAATTGACTGTATCCTGTGGTGCTGACGACTAAGAAATATCACGCCAAGGGGCAAAGGCGCCAAGCAACGCGAAGAAGAGCGACACGCAATCGCAAACCGGTGTAATTGTCACAAACTCTCGCCTGTAGAACAGAAAAGAGCTATTCTTATGCGCTAAGAGATGGAAGGAGTAAATTGCCATGCACCAACGACAATTCTTGCCGCCGGCCAGACTGACACAAAGCCTGGCTGCCCTGCTCTTCTGCGCCTTCATTGTCCTTATGGCCGGTAACATGGCGGAGGCTCAATCAGGCCGGCGCACGCCGAAGCCGACGGGCTACCCGACAAGCACACTCCCTCCGGCCGAATCCGAACCGACGAGTCGACCGCCGGCCACCAAACCCGAGCCGCCACGGCTCTCGCTGGTCGTCACTACTGATAAGCTTGGCCAGTCCATCAACATCCCTCTGTACCTGCATGACGTTCTCCTCAACAGCTTCTTCGAACATTTGAGAGATTACCCGACCGTGGCAAGTACGGTGGGCAAAGACATGAACCGCAAGCAGGCTATCGACCAGGCGAAGGCTGAGAAAGAAGGCTACGTGGTGTGGCTGGAGCTGGTGGCAGATGGATTTGCCGCCGACAGCTCAAATCCCTATGGCCTGCAAGTAAATTACGTGGTCTACACGCCGGGCACAGCGAAGATAAAGACACAAGGGCGAGTTTATCCGCGTAATTACCGCCCCGTTTTAGGCGGGCGGATGCCGCCGATGCGTACGTCTGCCGAGTATCAGCTGTACGGGGCCGGGCGTGAGACGGCCGAGCGTGTGCTGGCGGCGTTCAATATCGGAGTGGCGACGAGGCGATAAAGTCGTCATCCTCGGGCTAAAGGCCACCTCTCCACCGGGCGGCCTTTTGAATTTCCGGTGAAATTTTCGGCTCAGGTTTAACAGTGCGGCCTGCGCTTCCGGCAGGATGCGACGGGCACGCGGACGAAGCTCGCGCTTCCTCGGATCAATGATTTGATACTCTTCCTCGACACCGTTGGTGAAACCTTCTGCGCCTGCTATATTCAAGTCGCGTGAGATTACCTTAAATGTACGCAATCGTACAGACGGTGCATGAGAAAACCGGTAATCTCCGAGGCATTCACAGGACAAGGGGGAATGGCCGGCGTTAGTGTTCTCGTGAATGGATGACCAGACTTCCGCCGGCCTTGTGTAGCCTTCAAAGGAAGGCCTACCATGAATGATAATCCCTCGTTCAACATGCTGCCCTTCGGTTTGCTTGAGCTCGATGTAATCGGGACAGCGATTCGGTACAGCCCTCCTGCGGAGCAGAATTTAAGTATTGCTTCTTTAGCGAGATTGCGCCTGTCGAACAGGTCGGCCGATTTCGCGCGTTCATGGCAGATGGTCGGCCAGTGGATAAATTCTCTTCAACTTTCCTGATCGGGCAGGGCCAAGTGAAAGTACAAATTATGTTCGCCCGAATCGCTGAAAAGTCCGAACGCGGGCGCAAGCGGCTGGCGCTTGTTCGTATCATGCCGGATGTGGCTCAACCTGCTCTCTAACCGCATTTGTTTGAAGCGACGCTATGCATGGAATCAAAATGACGGAGTGCGGCGTCTATATGCTGCCGGATGGAAGAAAATTCATCGTCCGCGCGAGCGGTAAGGATGAATTCAGCTTGTTCCCGGTGCAGGCATTGGATAGACACTGTACCGCCCAGTATCGAATAGCTGCGAATGGACGAATCCTCAGTAAGGGGATACCGACCCGTTGGCACAAAGAAGATTTAACCGACACGGGCCGAATAATTAAGGACGGCACGCCCGCGCCTAAAAGATTGATCAAGAAAAGTAATCAAGAGGCCCGGGGCAGCGATGAATAAGTCCAGCAAATAATCGCTTTCCCGAGCCCCTTCGATATAGAGTCTACCTTTCGACAGCGTAGCCACACCCGATCATTCTCATACCTACACTTCGGGTGGCAGTACATTAAAGAAGCATTGGAGCCTGAGGAAGAGAATTTCTGGCTCTCCTTAGCGAGTTATTCGACCGCGCCAGAGGCTTCCAGCACTTCAACGACATCGGCGTGTCCATTGTCTTTCGCCTGCTTTAAAGCGGTCTCGCCCTCTTTGTCACGCTTGTTCACATCGGCGCCGGCCGCGATTAACGCCCTCACATTATCGAGGTTGCCCTCTTTGGCCGCGATCATGAGGGCGGTCTGGCCTTCGTTGTTTTTCGCATTAACTTTTGCGCCGGCGGCGAGTAACGCCTGCAGGACTTCGACATTGTCAGAAGATGCGGCGAGGATAAGCGCCGCATCTCCATCATTGTCTTTCAGGTTCACCTCCGCCCCGGCGGCCACCAGATCCCACACCAGACCGGCCGTGCTATGCTCGCCAAGTCTCATCAAAGCTGTCTGGCGCCTTCCAGTTCTCGCATTAACGTCCGCTCCGGCATTAAGCAAAGCTCTAACCATCTCACGGTTGCCGTGTCCGACCGCTTCGGCGAGGGCTGTTGTACCGACACCTTTGTCCAGGACATTCACGTCAACACCGGCAGCAATCAGTTCTTTCACCACCACAAGGTTGTCTTCCATTGCTGCCTTTACCAGAGGCTCACTTGCAATGATTGCAACCATGCCCATCGTTACCTCCCCGGTAAGATTTACATCCTGCCGGACCTCCACCTGCACTTGTATGCTAGCTATTTCAAGGGTCGCGTCAGCGCGTCTCTCCCCATTCGACTGGAGGTCAATATCCGTTATCTCGCTCAGAGCGAAGCCCTGCGCATCAACCTTGAGGGTGTAGATTCCCGCTGCCAAAGACTGAAATTGATACTACCCTTCGTCATTAGAAATCGCGGTCTGCTCTTGCTTCGTCTGTTCATTGGTAATGGTGATTTTGGCTCCCGAGATGACCGCTCTGTGCGGGTCAAAGACTGTTCCCGTGAGCGAGGCGTTCGATCCGTCCGCGGTGTTTGAGCGTGTGTCGCTTCTTTGGATAACCAGTTCGGTGCTGCCCGGTACGGGTTCCCTACCGGAAGATGATGTTTGTGCGGCGGCGCTCGCGGATAGTCTCAGGGCCGCCGTGAAAGCCCCCGCCGCGATTCGTGAAGCGCGACGTTTGATGCTGTGTAGCTGAGCGGGCAGGGTGGAGGTTTGAATCGTGCCGTCCGGGCGCCGGACGTATCTGGCGCACAGCCGGCCCTGAGAGCTTCGGACAAGCTCCAGAGCCTCCTTCCCGGTCATTTCTGAAAGGTTATGAACGTTCAGATGGCAGTGGCGGCAAAAGCGCACATGGTCGTTGCCTATCATGGAATCCCAATTGGCGGAACAGGGAGAAGTGATAGTGATTTGATTGAGATGGACGGTTCGTCTAAGCATAGGCGTTCTCCTTTCGGTTAGTACTGGGTGAATGGAGAGCCTGGGGAGTCGCTCTTGACGTTGTTTGATGATTGATGAAAATCGCGTTCTTCAGAAGAAGTCGCCGATTTTTCTGCTCAGATGCGAGTTGGCGGGTGTTCGTTGTTGAGTTAAATAGATTTATTTACGAAAAACGGTGCTCTGCTCGTCAGGCGGTATGTTATATTACTTTTTCCAGAAAGGGCCTCGTCGCCACGCCTTTTGTCAACCAAAAACCTGAGAAGCTACCTTTCCTCAAAGAGCTTGGAGCGACCATCAGGAAACTATTATGAGAACATCTAGATTTATTCTAACTCTCATCTTCTCATTACTGTTTGCTATCGGTGCCGGCGCGCAAGCCAATGGAGCCTCTGGCAATAGAAAGCCCGACCCGACAGCTCTCAAAGATTATGTGGGCCGGTATGAAGTTGACCCGAATGTGGCGGAGAATTTCATCTTTGACGTCACGCTCGAAAATAATGAGCTTTGGATCAAGCCTTCGCACATCGACAAGCGAAAGCTCCTTCCACAATCCCGTGACGATTTCCTTATTGCCGGGGTAGACCTGCCGCTGAAGTTCAACAGAGGCGAGAAGGGTAATGTTACCAGTTTTACCATCCAGGCCCCCTACTTGTTTGATGGGAGGAGTGTTACGCCGCGGAAACTGGCCTTGCCTTCGCCCAGCCTTAAAGGCAACACGACATTTAAATTGAAGGGCTACCCGGACGCCCGCGTCGTGGCGCTTGCCGGAACATTCAATAACTGGAATCAATCGCAATTGCTCTTTGCCAGAGAGGGCGACGGGTGGGTTTGCCGCATCGATTTAGCCCCGGGGAAGTATGAGTATAAATTTATTGTCGATGGAAATTGGATCACCGACCTGAGCAATCCAACCACCGAAGACGACGGAAAGTTGAAATGAGATTCGTTCTATTTATCTTAGCGCTCATAACACTGCCCGCCTCGGCCGGAGTTGTGCCGGCCCAAAATCAGCAGCAGTCTATGCCGAAGGACAAACAGAAGGCGGTGGAAATGGACCGCACGATGATGGCGATGTCATCACGGCATATGGATATGGGCCCGCACATGAGAATGAGCCAAATGCGGCCGGCTGGGCCGGGAGACCAGCAGCGTGCCGACGATATCGTCAGGAAAGCGCGCGCGGCGATAGAAAAGTACAAAGACTACAAGGTTGCGCTCCAAGACAGCTATCACATCTTTCTGCCGCAAGTGCCGCAGAACATGTACCACTTCAATAACGATTGGTACGGGATGGAAGCCAACTATCGTTTCAACCCCGAGCATCCGACATCTTTGTTGTACGAATCGGCGTGATGTACACCGCGCCTCCGAGCATGACGGAGGACGAGCTGAACGGGCGCATCCCGCTGAGCGTGGCGCAGTGGCACCAGCACGTGAACCTTTGCTTGCCCCGGCGGGGGCAGGTTCAAGGGTTATTCGACACCACGTCTAGGTTCGGAGTGAATGGCTCGATTACGAACAAAGAGGAGTGTGATCAGGCGGGCGGAAGGTTCTTCCCGCGGTTGTTCGGATGGATGGTGCACCTTTACCCTTATGAACAGAAGACCACGGATATGTGGTCGGTGGAACGGCAAACCGCAACCGGGTCACACCACATGCATTAAGAGTCGCCGGATTGGGCTGCGCTTGAGATGCGGCCTCCGGTGCTGCTAAGGGAGCACCTGATTTATCGCGGGTGCACAAATCTCTGTCTCCGGCTCGTCCTATTCTGTATTGAGTCGTAAAGCTTGCGATCCTCCACACTCATTGCGGGAAATGATGCGCGCAGCTCCGAGTCTTTGGCCAGCAGCCGCTCTGCTTCAGTCTTGTAAACATTTGCCAGGGTATCAAGCCCAATTCTCTCGCTTACCACGGCGGCGCTCGCGCTTAACTTTACTTTATGGCCGAGGCTCTCCTTGTCTGACTTGCCATTAAGGAGAGTCAGAGCTCGCTGCTTGATGAATAGCGATAGGGGATAAAGCGGCCGGTTACCATGCAGGTAGCCGGGCTCGGTAAGAAACAACGAAACCCAATAGTGCTTTTCGACGTCGGTATCGATGTATTTCAACAATTCTCTTTGAAAGCTACCGTCAAGGCGTTCGCGCTCGGCGTTGAATAAAGTGGCCAGCGGCTGTTTAAAACCTTCCCACCCTCCACGCTGTCTTTGAACCTGCTTATCAAGGTCGGTGAACGCTCCGGGACTGTATTCGTGGGCAGACGGTGTCTCACTTGGAGAGTGATTGCTCCCCTGGGCAAAACAGACCATTGCGCCATTCATGAAAAGAGCGAGCAAGGTGTATCGCGCAAGGTGTTTCAAGGCCTTTCCCCTCTTCATTTTCAAGCCCGGGGGTGCAAGAGTTTAGCCCACGGCCGGAGCCCCGCGGGTCATCTGTCATCAATTCAATCCAAGTCCCGGCGGGGTGTAAGAATTTTTTGCCGCTACTTTGGGAACCACCCTCCGATTCATCTGACTCCTGATTCTGCACCCGCTCGTTGAAAATGAACAGCCCTTACCAGCAATGATCAAATATCCCCTTCAGATAAATCCGATCCGTTAAAGATCACACGTCACGGAAAGAGAGGGCGCCGTTGACAATAGATACTTCACAAATTTCGTGACATCCGGCGCTACAGCCGGATTACACCTTGGGAATCTTGTCCACGGTGTGACATCTTTGCCACACGCGCATAATGGCCACACCAGGTTTCCGATATCACCTAAAAATTTATGAATTAACCCAAGGTTTTTCTATTACATCTTTGGCACACAAGTTGCTAAGAGTTTAAATAACTCCCCGAATAATCAAGCGAGACATCATATCCAGCCGTGAAGGCCCACGCTTCACCGCCTTAAGATGTCCCGCACGACTCTTCAACAATGAACCTTTAAGGGAGAATAGGACTTTGAGAAACAAACTTAGCATTACCCTGGCGCTCATCTTCGTTTTCAGCCTGGGCAGCATTGCCTTAGCGCAGAACACAAACTCAAACACGAGCCAGACAACTACAACGACAACCAAGAAAACCACTAAACGCACTAAGACGGAAACGACCGGGACGAAGAAGAAGCACAAACGCCACTGGTTCCACAGGAAGCATCGCAAATCCACCAACTCAAACTCTAACGGCACGACGAACGCCAATCGTTAATCGTTTTTTGTAAAGCTTGACTTGTCGCAAGAGAGGGGCGCAACTATTCGGTTGCGCCCCCTCATTACTTTGGAATGGGAAATCACTTGACCTTCCGGGCGGTAATCTTTTGCCCGTTCTGGTGAAGAATAAGGGAGGTGAACTGGCCCTGGTCGTTTTTCACGAAGGTTATTTGCGCGTCGACCGCCTTAAGGAAAAATTCGGTCTCCGATGACGGGAACAACTCAACCTTCGGTTGTCAGGTGGCTTGACCCATGAGACTGTCTCCCTCTTTGGTAATCGCCAGCAGAAAATTGGGGGCCAGTTCGTATTCCCCGACGTAGGCGTCGTAGATTTTGGCGTCGACCTTGGTCTCCTTACGTTCCCCCGTGGCGCCGCCCTTGATCCTCTTCAGCATTTGGGTCGCGTTCGAATTCTTCGGATTCAACTCCAACGACTTCTGGTAATTTTTGATGGCGAGATCTTGATCCCCACTCAACATGTAAGCCTCGCCGAGGCCGTCGTACGTGTTGAAAGCCTGCGGGTAGGCCTCCGTATTCAACTTAAAGACCTCAATCGCGTCCTTGATTCTTTTCATCCCGAGCAGTTGATAGCCCAGGGTATTCAGTTCACTCTCGCTAAAATCGTAAGCGTCGGGTTGATTGGCCTTGAGGTCGCGGTATTGCTTGAGGGCCGATTCAATATCTTTTTCGTTGACGGTTTTGAGAAGCGCTTCGCCGATCGACTGTTTCGGCGGGCTGTACGGTTTGTTGTAGAGGATGTCGATGATTCCCTGACTCAGGCCGTCCAGATACCGCCCCTGCGAAGTGTTGTCTAACAGAACGATCAAATGTCTATGGTCGACCAGCCGGACGATCAAAGTACTGAATCCATTGATCCCACCGTTGTGCCAGATGGACGAAACCGTCTCTTTCGTTCCACCGAGCGAGGCCTTGGCCACAATCCATCCGTAGGCATAATTATCGAGGTTGGGCTTAAACATCAACCCCTTATATTTTGCTGATAAGAGCTTGTCAGTATACAAAGCCTGGTCCCAGAGGTATGAATCTTCCACCGTCGAATAGAGCGAGCCTGCCGCATAAGGGACGGAGGTATCAAGGTATGGCGCGTTTTCGTAACCTCGCGGCGTCTTTACATAACCTGATGCGCGCTTGTCGATGATGGTGTTGTAATGGTCATACCCGCTGTTTTTCATCCCCAGAGGGGCAAAAATATTTTCTCTCAAGACCTGTTCGTAAGGCTTGCCGGTGACTTTTTCGATGATCGCCCCCAAAAGAAAATAGCCGGAATTGCTGTAATTGACTGATGTTACGCAGCGAGAGGCTGCGGCTTAAGTTTGACAAGTTCCGCAT
>CAYLJO010000231.1:0-9540 GCA_964383905.1 uncultured Blastocatellaceae bacterium | reverse complement strand
CGCTGCGCCTTATCGTCGAGCGCTTGCTGCAGCGCGCGCTCGCGCTCTAAGAGCGCGGGATCAACCTCCTGACCGACTCCGACTCGCGCTTCTTTCAGGGTCTCAAGCAGGGTGCGGGCGCGGGACCGCTCGCTCGCTTCAAGAGCGGTGGCATCGTACCCTTCCGCGGGGCGCTCTTCGTGCAACCGCATGAGAAGATCGATGTAGAGCTCATACTGCTGATGGACAGAGGCGAAGTAGGTAGCGCGGAGGTTCTCGCTGGCAACCTTGGTGCGTAAAGACTCAGTAATTTTAAGCGCGGCCTCGATCTGAGAGCGGGCTTTGTCGAGATTGCCATGGTCGCGCTCGACGCGCGCAATATTGTAGAGTGTCAGTGTTTCCCCGCCGGGATCCTGCGCGGCACGGTTGAGATCCAGCGCCCGGTTAAAGCAGTCAAGCGCCTTCTGTTTCTGTCCCAAGCCGAGATAAACCTGGCCGATGCTATCGAGCGTATAAGCTTCACCCCGACGATCCTTCCCGCCACGGTTAAGTGAGAGCGCATGATTGTAGTATTGGAGCGCCCTCGCTTTATTACCCAGAGAATCGTAGACCGCGCCCGTATATCTGAGCGCGTACGATTCCATCCGCTTGTCAGACAGAGCACTAAAGATTGATAGCGCTTGTCGACAATGATCAAGCGCTTGCCGGTTGTCCCCTAACGAGTAGAAGATCTCACCGATCCTCAAGAGATGGCCGGCTTCCCCATCCCGCCGGCCCAGAGATTGCTGGAGATGAAGGGCCTGGGTGTAATACTCAATGGCTCTTTGCTTATCGCCCAATTCATCGTATACATAGCCCATACCATCGAGCACCCTGGCTTTCCCGAGTTGGTCGCTCATGTCCTGAAGGAGCGGCATGGCCTGGTTATACAGGTCGAGCGCCTCCTGCTTTTCGCCCAGCACGCTGGAGAAATGTCCGATGCCTGTTAACGTGTACGCCTGCCCTCGGAGGTCGCCTGCGGCACGCCACAGGGAGAGCGCCTGCTTCGAGCAGTCTAAAGCCTGTCGCGTATTGCTCAAGCCCGCATAGCTATAACTGGAAAGCATTAATGTCTCGGCGCGCCCCCGGCGATCGCTCAAGCTGAGCCAGATCTGTAGCGCCTGATTATAATAGTCAAGCGCCTTCTGAAAATTGCCGAAATAGTAGTAAACCTCGCCAATATTGTGGAGGGCCCGAGCCTCTCCCCGGCGATGCCCTACCGCCCGGCTTAGCTTGAGCGCCCGTGTGCAATATTGCAGTGCTTTTTGGTTCTCACCTAACGAGAGATAAACGGGGCTGATGCCGTTGAAGGATTCGGCTTCGCCCCGGCGGTCATTCATTTGCCGGCTGAGCCGGAGAGATTGTTTGTAGTATTTAAGCGCTTGTTGCGGCTCGCCTGACTGGTCGTAAAGCTCGCCGATATTTCTGAGTGCGCCGGCTGCCTCCTGTTTCTCGCCCGCGGTCTTCCATAACAACCGTGCTTCCGCATATTTCTTAATCGCCTCGCGCCGGAACTCGGCCTTCCAGAGTGCGCGCAGTCGCTCCGCTTCGGTAAAAGCCTTTTCAGCCACAACCCGCCTGTTGTCCTGTGCCTTCACAGGTCTTAGCCCTTCGATCCGCACTTCATAGCTCCCGCTAACCCAATCTTTTTCCAGCGAGCGTACCTCTAACAGGTATGTTCCTGAGGCTCCGGCAATCAGTGAGACAGGCGTCGGCCCGCTGTGACAGCAGTTGAATTCGGTGAGTATTGCGCCGCTAGGTCCATGGATAGCTCCCCCGACATCTATGCCCCGTAGTTCTATAACGACGCGGAGGTATTGACCAGAGTTGAGCACGATTCGATAAGAATGGCTCTGGCCGGTCGAGAGTTCCTGCCGGGTGGGCTGGCCCGGCGTAAGTAGGAAGGTGCTGTTACTGTCACGTATGGCGCCGGCCGCACCGGCATCAGCCGAGGCACTCCAGAGCATGCTATTCAGGCAGAAGGTGGCCGGCAAGATTAAAGCCATGAACAGGAGAACCGGTCCACGACCGGTTAGAGCACTTAAGAGAGATGTTGCAATATTCGTTATCTCGTGGGGGCGGGGTTTATTCCTGCATACTGGCCGCGTAAAAACAGGGGCGGGGCCCAGAGCGCAAGAGCGGAGATGCTCCGCCGGGGACGACGCTGCGCGCGCCGCCCCTAAAGTTACTCCGGTCTTATGAGACCTTGCAGATGAGGCGAGGAGATCTGACATCGTCGAGCGTTAACCCTTTCGTTTACTTGCGGGCTGCTGTTGTGCTTCAAAGTGGATGAGAGGGATAGTCCCGCGGGACTATCCCAGGCCCGGCGGGGGATTATACTACCTGGTAGACTTTCCCGGTTTTACCTCTTTGCATCTCGCCCTGCCAAGGCATTGTTGATTCGCCATCGATGCTTGGCAGCTACCATAGATGGTCCGGTGACTTTCTTCGGGGGCAATTCAAATTAAGCCAAGCTCCTTTCGTGAGTGCGCTTGCAGAACGTGCTGTAGGTAACCCCTTGGGCAGTGCGGTCTGGGCTTGCTAATTCTAATACGCCGGATTACCCGTACTGTCAACCGTTTCGGGGTCACCGTCCGGGGAATTCTATCAGGGCGGCTTGCTCCGTTTTAAGGCTGAATTCTCTTCGGAGCCCCTCCTTCGCCGTTCCTGTTCCGGGTGCAATCGCAGTCGTAGTATGAAGTGGGCGGGTTTTTCATACTCACTACTTTGTTACCCAGTAGCCTATTAAAGGGCCACGGGTCTCTATTAAATGGCCTGGTGTCTCTGTTACCTACCGGGAGAAATCCGAGACTTCCTGCACTATGGCTATAGACTAAGTGGACCTGTTGCGGTAGAGCGCCTGAGCCGGGGTGATGGCATGTGCGTGGGTTGCGGCGTGTCTGGCTAACGTATTCCTGAAGGAAATCATACCAGCCCGTGGCGTATGCGAAATCGAACTCCTGGTAGGTATCCGAGACCTCGGACCACGGGAAGTAGATCGAGAGCCCGTGAGAATACTGAACGGTGGGGCCGCTGTAGCGAGATACCAGGACCATCTCTTTCAGGGCAGTTTTCACCTTCCGGCATGCGCGCCGGACAGCCTGGTCAGACAAACCGTCTCCGAGGACGTTTGAGCCTCGTTCCAGCAGATCGCAGAAGTCGTAGAGGTCGACATACTGGTCGTCCTTATAAGTCTGCGCTTCCCAGTGCGCCAAAAGGATTGCTTTTCTGCCTTCGGGAGATGATAGCAGCCTGGTGAGATGCTTAGCCAAGAGCCTGACGGCGTCGGCGAGCGCGCCGCATCTGCTCAAGTCGCAGGCCGCTTGGTCAACATAGCGCCCGGCGGCGAGGTAGTCTTTATAATATTCAACGTACTCATCGGCAATCGTGGCGGCCAGCGCCTCCGGGTCAATACCCGGGTCGTCGAAGAGCGGGGAGAGGATCCTCTCGTAGGGCCAGCCCGTATTCGGCTCGTAGCCTTCCGCGCCGACCATAAAGCTGACAAGCCCGCGCAACTGGTAGCAGACCTCAGCCATGCTCATCAGGCAACTGTCCATACCCAGAATATCGATCCGGCCGTCACGCCCCGGCTTCTCGGCAAACACCTTCTTCACTTCATTAAACACCCACTGCAATTTCGGGACGCTGAGGGCGTCCGGCAGACCGGCGTCCTTTGCGAGAAAGCTCCCATCGACTCCGCTGCCGTGGCCCGATAAAACAAGCAGGTAGCGCTCAGCTTCGTAGGATGTGAGGCCCCAGGAGATGAAATCCTTGAGCGTCGCGCGATAACTTGTCTCTCTCGTATCGTGCGTCGAGACAACGTCGGCTTTGAGCCGGCCATCCTTTCCCCCCTCCTAAGGAGGTAGCGCCCCTCTGTGCCACCCGAGCCATTGGAGCCAAGTTGTGCGACGATACGGATCTTATCCGTCGCGGGAGACTCCGCGTCGCCGGCCGGGGTACCACTTGAGACGACCCTCTTCATCTGCTTGAGGGCGGAAACACACTCCTCGCTCAGGTTGTTTTGGCCGGCGAGGTAAACCATCACAGTCCAAAGTCCTTTTTCATTTGCCATAGTCCTATCTCCTTTTATGACTAACATCTCTTCTTTCAGGTGAGAGCCCGCACACGCATCACATGGATTTGCGGCCCTCATTTACCTGCTGGTAGACGGCGTGCGCTATGAGACAAGTTCGGGCGCACCGTTAAGCTGCTTGACCGGATAGCTATTTACGTGCCGCGTCTGAAGCGTTGGCGCAGAAGGTGGGGTGCGCCTGCCGAAACTATTTGATTGGCAAAGGGATAGAAATTGCTGATGAGATCCACGAGATAAATGTCTCTATTTGTGAGACGAGCAGAGGCGCTATCCAGGCTGATAGCCAAGCTATCAGCCTGGATAGCGCCTCTGCAGGAAGCGGCCGGTCACCGGAAGATGAGAAGCTTACCTTGATTTGTGGACACGTGGTCGGGGCTAATTTTGCGGACCGGGTCTCTAACTTTTTAGGTCCTGAAGATGGTCACCGGTTCGTATCGAGCCGATAGTGGAGTATTAGAACTGATTGTAGAGGGGGGTTGCGGTGCGACCCCTCCTGTCCGGTCGCACCGCACCAACGCGGTCAGTAGTGCTCATTAATTGTAGACCGCGTTGCGAGGTGAGGGGTGAGTGACAGAGCGCAGGGGATTTCTATGACCACAGAGCCTGATCCCGCCTGCTCTTGCCTATCTCCTTATGATCATAACGGGCAAAACATTTCATGACGTGTACCTGGACAAATTCGAGCCACTGTCTGGAAGGAATGCTATGATCGTTAAATGGTTAAACACGCGACAACATGCGATGAAGATCAATTCAGGGAAGGGGTAAGGGATATAGCAACGAAAAGAGTTAAATTCCGTGCGCTGACGTACACAACATGGTTGAGCGAGGGATAACAAATACAGTTGCTAAGAGATTCCTTCAGCTGAGTGATAAATCAAACCACAGGAGATTGGTACAGGGGCGCAGATTAGATGTAGGGGCAGCGACACGTTCCTCGCGCCGCGCGTGCGCGCTGGCGAAAGGCCGCGGGCAACCACAAGGGTTGCCCCTACTACTGTCCAATGGTGTATGGTTTGATTTAGATGGGTGGCAATTAACCGCCGAGGGACCCGAGAGGGATAGAGAGAGAAGTGCTTAAGCACTTGATGTCAGCTCAATTGAGAGTGTGTATGTACTTTACAAAGCGGGCTCGTGCGTCGACGTCTGTAATGCGTGCCCCGATCAGATAGCCCTCACCTTCCCCGACTCTCTCGTATCGCACAGGAGTGGCATAGACGTCGACTCGCTCTTTGGGAAGGGCCAGCGTAATCCGCAGCGTACGCTCCGGGCTGATGAGGTCGTGGTCTCCTATGTGAATATCAGGCATGATCAGCGCCACCCCGCCAAGGCTGACGTCATGCGTATGTCCTATGAGCGGGCGGGCGGGCGGCACCCCGGCATCGGGCAGTGAAACGCTGCATGGAAGCTGCACTTTACGGCGTAGCGTACGACGTTGATTTATTTTGCTGACAATTTCCCACATATAGTTATTCCTACCTGTTGCGCACGGCTCTCGTGAGGCCTTATGCTGCCCTACTTCCTACATCCAGTCTAACATCATTCCAGCGTATGCAGATATTCGAGAAAGCGGGCGCGGTCGCTCACCTTCGTGATCTGTGCGCCGATAATGTAACCATCGTTAAAGATGCTTTTTTCCTTGCCTTCACTCAGCCGCTCATGGCGTACGAGCGTAGCATGTATCTCGACCGGGCCGGTCGGGAGGTAGAGCTCAATTTTCAGCGTGTTTCCTTCCCCGGCGAGGTACCTTTCGTCGATCTGAGCAATGGGGACGATGAGCCCCAGGCCTATCTCGCTGATGTCACGCGTCTGGCCGACAAGATTCAGCGTGTGCGGGATGCTGCCGGCGGGCGCCTTTGAGTCGACGAGTGAAACGCTGAAAAGCAGGCGGGCGTTCAACTGTGCCTTGTGGCGCGGAGACCTGCGGCGGTCATCCAAATAAACCGGCATAAGTTGTTCCTCCGGGTTGCTTCCTGCTGCCGTTTGGTCAGCTCGCTGGATCGCTCGCGGTTGCCTCCGCGCCTTTCTTATCGGCGCCGCGGATCTGGCCGTCATTCGAGCTCAGATAAAAAGATCGCAGGCCGGTAATACCATACTGGATCGGCTTGGCCACAGCCTCATAGGATGAGTTCGGTGTCAGTCTCACTTCAAACCTGTAGCCGCTCTTATCCCCGCCGCCGAGCGAAGAGTCGATCAAGTGAGAGTCAACCAACTGCTTCAGCGTGCCGTAGCTGCCGGCGCCCGTCGTCGTCATGTAAGTGGTCTCCGCCGAAGCGATAGTCCGCAACTGTAGGACGGCCGCAGTCTCGTTGCCAGCCATCAGCGGCCCGTTACCGGAGGGCGTAGGTTGGTCGGCGTTTTTAGCACAGGCAACTGCCAGGAACACTACCATGAGTAACAAACAGGCGCGGAAGCGGGTATTCATCTCGTGCTCTATCTTCACTTCTTCTGACCACCTTTCCTTTGGCCCGCCGGCTTCAGTGATAGGAAATAGGGCGCAGAGAGTTGCATGCGCATTCCGGTTAGCGAGGACTCTATCACAGAAAAACGGGCTTGAACATTTTAGCCCCGGTTCGGCCCGGTGCGCCAGAGTATGGCTAAATCGGGCCACGCAATATTATAGCGGGTCTCAGATGAGCGCGACCGAGCCGCAAACAAAAAATTTGAACCGCAGAGGACGCAGAGGACACAGAGGAAACAAAGGACAAACAAATAGGTCCAGCAGAAGCCCAATCTGGCGAGAAAAAGAAGAAGCCGTTTCGCTCCCGGTGCCTCCGGCGCAAGATTTTTCTTCCATTCTTGTGGTCTGATTCAGAGAGGATTCTCGGGCCACGGATGGCGCGGGTAGCGGCGGCTAAGCTCGCGCCGCACCTGCGGGTAATGGCGCGTCCAGAAACCGGCCAAGTCCGTCGTCACCTGTACGGGACGCCGGTTCGGCGCCAGCAGGTGCAGCACGACCGGGACTTGGCCCCCGGCCACTTTGGGCCCTTCCCTCATGCCAAAGAAGTCCTGCAATCGTGACGCGAGCCAGGGCGGTTTGTGGCGTTCGTAATGAACGCGCGCCTGACGCCCGTTTAAGAGGATTACCCGCTCGGGCGCCATTGCTGCCATGAGCCGCGCCTGCTCCGCGCCGAGCTTTTTGCGCAAAGCCTCAAGCAAGCCGCCTGCCCGCGCGGCTTCACGCAGCTCGGCAAAGCTTCGTTTGCCCTCACATAATTTGACAAGACTCGCGCGGACATCATCTTCGCCGAGAGCGGGGAAACCGGCGTCGGGAAAGGTCTGCGCCATAAACTCGACGCGCGCCAGGAAGTGATCAACCGCTTCACCCTCAGTAAAAGCTTGCGGCCCCGCCGCCAGTGCGGCCTCGGCAAGCACGCCGGTGACTTCATCGCTTCCCGCCTCGCTCGTGCGACTCTCGTCAAGAACAAGTTGATCATAGAGCAGGCGCCGCACCACTTCGACGCGTTGCGCCTCGGTGTTCCACAGTGTTTCGGTCGTCTCGCTGATGGCGTCAGTGAATAGATCAAGCAGCCAGTCCGGCTCAATCGCGCTGGCCAGTCTCACCACCGTCCCGCTTCTGCGCCCGGCCGGTCTCCCTCGACCGGGCTCACGGCGCTCCTCAGCATCCACGGCCACCAGAAAGTCTGCCTGGCGAACCACGCTCTCCGGGGCAAGCTCGGCCGCCCCGCCGCCCGCAAGCAATAGCTCCGCGCTCGCGACCTGTGATTCGCCGGATGGAATGCGACGACGCGCAACCCGGTCGGGGTAGCCGGCCAGGATGGAAATCAGCAGCTCCGATTCCTGAAAGGGCGTTGGCGTCTTCCGTTTACTTTCGGTTCTCAATTTTGACCTATCATTCTTGCATAAGCGCTGAAGCTGACGCCGGACACGATCAACCGCGCGCACCGCACCGGGATTGAGATGCAGCTTACGCAAGCGGTCTGGCGCAAAGCCCGCCGACTCGGCTTCGGTAAAAAGGTCTAACAGCTCGAGCAAATCGGAAGGGCCGCTCGGGCGGGCGCCCGCCGGCCGGCGTTGGCTTGCGTCGAGTAAGATGTTGCCGGCGCGGATATCACGCTCGCTGATGAGCGCCGCGATGACGCATCCTTCGGGGGCGACGCCACGGGATTCGGCTTCGACGACCGCGCGCGCGAGCCTCGGATGCAGCGGTAGGCGCAGCATGCGCTCTCCGAGTGCGGTCACCCGACCGCCTGCATCAAGCGCGCCGAGCCGCTGAAGCAAAGTCTCAGCGGCGGCGAGCGCGGGCGGCGGTGGCGCTTCAAACCACTCGAAGTGATGGAGGTCAGTGATCCCCGCCGCGTGTAATTCGAGCGCCGGTTCGGCCAGATCGAGGCGCCGGATTTCCGGTGCTTCATGCGCCGGACGCGCGGCAAAATCCTGCGCGGTGTAGAGGCGAAGAGCACGGCCGGGGCGTGTCCGCCCGGCGCGGCCCGCGCGTTGGGTGGCGGAAGCCCGGCTGACGCGGGCAACATTGAGGGTCGCCAGCCCTGACCACGGCGAATGGCCCGCGACGCGCGCCAGGCCTGAATCGATGACGGCTACGAGGCCGTCAATCGTAACGGACGTTTCCGCCACATTCGTCGAAAGGATAACTTTGCGTTGCGCGGCGGGGCGCACGGCGCGGTCTTGTTCGGCGGGTGACAACTCGCCGTGCAGTGGCAGGACGAGTAGGTCGGCCTGTGCGGCTAACTCAGCGCAGGCTTCCTGCGCGCGCCGAATTTCGGCGGCGCCGGGGAGAAAGACCAAGATATCGCCGTCCAGGCCGTCGGCGACCAATCGCCGCACCGCCGTCTCAACCTGCATCGCCAGCGGCCGATCATCCGGCCGCGTGAGGTGCTCTATCTCGACCTCGAAACGGCGGCCTTCGGAGCGTAGCGTTGGACAGTCGCCCAGATAACGGGCGATGGGCGCAGCTTCCAGCGTCGCCGACATCGCGACGATGCGCAATTCCGGCCGCGCTTCCTGCTGCAACCGCCTGAGCAACGCGAGCGCGAGATCGGCTTGTAAGTGGCGCTCGTGGAATTCATCGAGGACGACCACACCCACCCTTGAGAGTTGCGGGTCGGAAAACAAGCGCCGGGTCAGCACACCTTCGGTCAGAAAGCGCAGGCGCGTACGCGGCCCGGAGACCTCCTCAAAGCGCACCTGATATCCGACCGACTCGCCGGGCTGCTCGCCTCGTTCTTCAGCGACGCGCTGCGCGGCCATCCGAGCGGCCAGGCGGCGGGGCTCCAACACCCAGACTTCGGCCTCACCCGCGAGGCCCGCATCAAGCAGGGATGGGGGCACGCGGGTAGTCTTCCCTGCTCCGGGCGGCGCTTCGATCACCAAGTTGGGCGAGCGACGTAATGACGCGATGATCTCCGGCAGAAGTGGATCGATGGGTAAAGGCTGCACGGGAATTACTT
>CAYLJO010000230.1:0-9584 GCA_964383905.1 uncultured Blastocatellaceae bacterium | reverse complement strand
TAAATTTAGTCTGCGACCTGCTTTCAATGTCGGGGCGGCTTTCCTGGTTGCCAAACATCAAGGCCACCCTGGCAAAGGTTGACGAGATTTGTGTGCCACTCGTCGAACCGGCGCCGGATGTCGCGGCGACCGAACTCGCGACCAGGATCCTGCGACAACTCTTCCGCTACCGGCGGCTACAGCCCGGAGCCGGGGCGTGCGCCGCGAACCCCTGTGAGCAATGTCTGGCGCTTCACCTGCCGAAAGTGCGGCGCTTTGTCATCGCCGGCGAGCCGATACATTTTCTCCTGCCGTCCTTCCCGGCCAAATCGCCGAGCCCGAAAAAGGTGCTCGGCACTTTGCCGGACATGGCAGAAGAGCTGGCTCTCAAGTTCCTTGAAGGCATGTGCGCGGAGATCAAGGAGCTATACCCACCGGGCGCGAGGTTGACCATCTGTTCGGACGGCCGTGTGTTCAGCGACCTCGTCGGCGTCTCCGACCGGAATGTGACTGATTACGGGCGGGAGATCACAAACATGCTGGGGCGCATCGGGGCGAGATCCCTTGATGTTTTCAGCATGGAGGACCTTTTCGAAACCGACGATCACGCGGCGATGCGCGACCAATTGGTCGCGCACTACGCCGACACGCTCGAGGCGATCAGGGGGCGGATTCAGACGTACGAGCACCACCAGGCCCTCTTCAACGGGATCCAGCGTTTCCTCTTTGAGGATCGCATCGGTGTTGAAACGGACAGGAGCAAGACGCAAGTGCGCAATGAATGCAAGGAGCGCGCGTATCGTGTGATCCAGCGGAGCGACGCATGGGGCAGGCTCATCAACGAGTGTTTCCCAACGGCCATCCGTCTCTCGATCCACCCGCAGGGTCCCCACTCTGACAAGATCGGAGTCCTTCTTGGCGAGACGGATGATACATGGCTCACGCCCTGGCACGGCGTCGCCGTGAGGCATCAGGGGAGATTCAAGCTGATGCGGCGACACGAGGCCGAAGCGCTCGGGGCGCGCGTTGTCGAGCGCTCGGGTTGCCCGAGTCACTACGTGACGGGGGAGGACGCATGAGCCGGGAGACGGTGCGAGCCGGCCGCGACCGCTATCTGGCTGAGAACTCGCTCGATCTTAATAGCTACGCCGCGCCGGGGTTTCCCATCTACGCCGGAAAATGGGTCATTCGTTTGCCCAACCCCGGTTTGCTGCCTCTGCATGACCTGCACCACGTCGTGACCGGTTACGGGACGGGCTTAATCGGCGAGGCAGAGATCAGCGCCTACGAGCTCCGCGCCGGGTGCCGCTCGCTCATGGTCCACATCCTCTGCGCCGGCGCCATACTGTTGGCGGTGTTCGTTGCGCCAAGGCGTATCTGGCGGGCCTGGAAGCGTGCGCGCGGCACGCGTACGCTCTACTATTCCGCCATCCCTTATGACGCGCTGCTGGAGATGAGCGTCGGAGATTTGCGACAACACCTCGGGATTCCACCCGAAGGCTGGCGGATGAAACCCTGGAGCACGTATGACTGAAGAGACGGAGCCTTCATGGACGCTCACGCGGCTCATACCCTTTGGCGTGGTGGTCGAATCTAAGCGGCAAGGGGCGGACCTGCGCGCAGTCTCCGTGCCTGTTCTCAAAGGGTGGGTTGATGATCATCGCGTTGTCGTCCTGCGTGGATTCGCTCCGCTCGCGGGGCCTGCCATGCCGCAGTTTTGTCAGAGGCTGGGCGAGCTGCTCGAATGGGATTTTGGCGCCGTCAACGAGCTGCGTGTGCAGGCTGACGCCAGGAATTATTTGTACACAAACAACGCGGTCCCCTTCCATTGGGATGGCGCGTTCGCCGGTCGAATCCCCCATTACATCTTCTTCCACTGTGAGACAGCCCCGCCCCAGGAGAGCCGAGGCGAGACTCTCTTTTGCGACACGATCCGTCTCATCAAGCGCGCGACACCCCGGCGGCGCGAGGTCTGGCGGCGAACCGTGATCACCTATACGACCGAAAAGATTGTCCATTACGGCGGCACCTTCACCTCCCCGATGATTTCCCGGCACCCCACCAGCGGGGAGGAAACCCTACGCTTCGCCGAGCCCGTCGAAGATCTAAATCCGGTGCGGCTGGAGATCAAGGGTATCCCTGAGGAAGCACGGGCGGACTTCCTCAGGGACATGCACCGAAGGCTGAATGACCCAAACGTCTGTTACCGCCACCAATGGTCGAGCGGTGACGTTCTGATCGCAGACAATCATGCCCTCCTGCACGGGCGGCGCGCCTTTGACCGCCCTCGGGAGCGGCACATCCGGCGCGTCAATATCCTCTGAGGATAGACTGTCGGGAGAAGGGACGGCGGAGACATCACATGCGCTTTCTCCTCTACATGCTTCGCATCCGCCGGGTGGAATTCCGGATCGCCGAAATCCCCATCCTTGCCATCCCCGTCCTGTTATTGATCCACAATACGTCTCCACTCAGGACATACGCCTTCTGGGAAGGCATCCTTATTTTCTTCCTCTTGTTTGCCTTTGGTGACATGATCAACTGCCTCGCCGCCCGTGATCTGGATGCCGTCTACAAGCCGCACCTCTCCGAAGCGGTGTACGGCCTGGGCGTCCGCTTCGTCACTTTTCAGGTGGTAGCGACGGCCGCGGCCGCCCTGGCTTTAGCCGCCCACCTCTCCTGGCGCTTAGACCGCTGGATGCTATTCGCCCTGGTGGTGATCGGCCTCGCGCTCGGTGCGGCATACTCGGTGAAGCCGATCCAACTGAAGGACCGTGGCCTCGCGCAACTGGTATGCTTGTGGCTCATTATCTTCGTCGGCCCGATGCTCTTCGTCGGACTGCTCGTCAGCGCCGCCCCGTCACTGACCGTGCTCGTCTTCGCTGCCGCGTACGGGGCGCTCCAGATGGGCGTCATCCTGATCAACACGGCTGAAGATTATCCGGAAGACCTGGATGCCAATATCACCACGACGATCGTCGCGCTCGGGTTACATCGTGGCGTGGCGCTGGCGTTTTGGCTGGCGGTCGCCGGGGCCGCCGGCGTTCTTGTCACCCTCGGCGCGCTCTTCTGGCAGCGAGGAGGGAGGCTACCCTGGGTAATCGCCTTGCTGCCTATCGTGGCCGCCTGCGTTTATGTGATGGGGGATATCTGGAGATTGAAGCGGGGCATCACCGGCGCCAGTCTCGCCGAGAGCATTCAGATGGTCAAGCGTGGCGCGAAAAGGGTGCCACTGTGGGTGACAGTGGTGGCCTGGTCGGCCTTCGGCGCAGCCTACGCGCTCTTTTATATGACAAAGAGCCACGCGTAACGCGCTTCGGATGGGCGAATGGAAGAGGATGGGAGGAACCGCCGCAGGACCCGAGAGGGAAAGGCCGGATGCTGAACTTCTGTGTTACCTTTGCCTTCTGACCCTCACGCCCGGGGGCGGAAGAAATTCGAAGGCGCCGGCGGGCGCAATAAAATTCTCACGCACATTCATCAAAGATAGTTCCGAGCTTGCGCCCGCTTCATCCACCGTCCTCACTTTCGATATTCGCCCGTCGGAAAAGAGCTCGAGAAAAATCTCGCGCGGGCCGGAAGCCCTCTCACGAGGGACGAGGCGAAGCACGCGAAGATCCGGTTGCTCCGGGTTCGGATCCAGCAGCTCGATTGAGCGAAACTCCCGCCGCAGGCTAATGCGGCTGAGGAGAAAGAGGAATGGAAAGCGCACATCCGAGACGGCGTTGGTCTCGGCGTGGACCGCTTCGCGGTCGGCCGGTACGTAGAACCAGACATCGCGCCCGTTGACGATAAAGAGCTTGCCCGGTCCGGGGTCGTATTCCCATCGCATGCGTCGCGGACGCTCGAGGAACAAACGGCCACCCTCGCGCCGTTCGCGCGTCCCCGGGGCACTGTATACCTGCTCAAAATCCGCCGCCAGCCCGCGCATTCGTGCGTAATGCGACTCAACCCGCTGAATTAAGCGATCGAGCTCACGGCGTTGCGGATTCTGAGGGGGGCAAAAGGCGAAAGGAAGAAGGCAAAAAAGAGAGAGGGCAATTGTCTGCACTTTTACCCGGTTAATTATCTGTGGTTTCGCGGACGAATAACTCTTCGAGCGATTGCCTGACAGGTTGTACTGAGACGAGCCTTCCCCCCGCCTGACGCAGCGCAGCGATCGCCCCGTCCACATCCCTTTCGTCGGGAACCTCGATGCGCGCGCCGCCGGCGTTGGGCGTAACCTCAGAGCCGTTCAGGGTCGGCAGGAAGCGTTTAATGGTCTCGGCGTCCGTGCCCGTGATCAGGATTTCGAGACGGCTGCTGTCGCCGGCACGCCGGCGCAACTCCTCAAGACGGCCGATGTGGGCGAGGCGGCCGCGCTTCATGATGGCGACCCGGTCGCATAGAATTTCAATGTCGGAAAGGATATGCGAGCACATAAAGACGGTTGTGCCTTGCGCGCGCAATGAGGCGATCAGATCACGCACCTGGCGGCGCCCGACCGGGTCGAGCCCGCTCATCGGCTCGTCGAGAAAAACTATCTCCGGATCATTCACCAGCGCCTGCGCCAGCCCGACGCGCTGCAACATGCCCTTCGAGAACTTGCGCAACTGCTTGTCCCAGCTCCCCTCTTCGAGGTGCACGCGCTTCAGAAGCTGCTCGGTACGGCGTGTGCGTTCGCGACGCTCGTAGCCGAAAATCTGGGCACAATAGTCGAGGAATTCACGCGCCGTCAGGTAATCGTAGAAGTAAGGGTTCTCGGGCAGGTAACCGATGCGCGCGTGCATCGAGACATCGCTGATGGCGCGGCCCAGGATATGCGCCTGGCCGTCGGTCGGATAGATCAGGCGCATCAATAGCTTCAGTGTCGTCGTTTTGCCGGCGCCGTTGGCGCCGAGAAAACCGAAGATCTCGCCGCCCTCAACAGAAAGTGAAAGCCCATCAAGCGCACGCACCTTGCGCTTGCGCCAGAAGCCAACCTCGTAATCCTTCGTTAAATTCTCGATCTCAACAACCGCAGACATAATCATTTATAGCAAGTTGCGGATGGATGTAAGGTAGGGCCTCACCACAGAGACACAGAGGGGGCACAGAGAAAACGGGCGGCGATGAGCCGTTAAGCGCAACGATGACATACGGGTTATCTTTCACCTCACTCATTTGAAGTTACGGCGGTTGAAAATGAGCGTCGCCGCGGCGAGGAGCACAATGATGTAAATAATGGCATAAGCGAGGGCGGCGAATACCGCTGCGGCCTCAGGCGCCTGCCCGTAAGCAACGGGGGTAATGAAACTGTAGTTCGAGAGATTAGGCAGCAAGTAATAGAGCAGCCCGAAGAACCAGCGCGCGCCGGCGGTTCCCATCGAAGCCGCGAAGGTCTGCAAATCGGCGCTGAAATGTCCGATAATGAAGATGAAGAAAGTCAGGAGGGCGGAGAGCGCGGGGGATGAAAAGGAGGAGAACAGCAGTGCCACGGCCGTCAGAATCATTAACTCAAGGTAGATCAGGAAGACCGCGGGCCAGACGCGCAGGGCGAGCGGGTCCCAGCCGCGCCTCACGTAGACGAGGGCGAGCGACACGCCGACGCCCATGACAATAACGTTTACGATAAGGGTCAAACACAGGCCGAGATATTTGCCGATCAGAAATTCACCGCGCCCGACCGGCTTGGCGAAGATGGCGTAAACTGTGCGCCGCTCAATCTCCTTGTAGACCAGGCCGACGCCGACGAAGATGGCGATAAAGGCGCCGAACAGCAGCATGGCGCTGAGGCCCAGATGAATGATGACCCGGGACTCCTGGCCGGCCGACAACTCGCCGACAAAGATTGCCGCCGCCGTGAGCAGCAGCACGAAAATCACGAGAATGTAGAGCACACGGTCGCGCACCGCTTCACGAAAAGTGTTGCGCGCAATCGCCCCGATGCGCGATAAACTTCCCGGTGCCGGGGCGCTCTCCTTTACGCGCCCGGAGGCGTTGGCCTCAGCGATCTGCATTTCGTTATCCATCAAAAGATCCAAACCCTCAATTGTAAGTCTTTTGCGTGTTCGCGCAAAGCGCTCTAGTTGTCGCCCGAGCTGACGGCGCGCTCGGAGGTATCATCAGACCGGCGGCGGGGCTGTGGGTCAGTGGCGCGACGGCGCGGTGCCGATTCTGGGTGGCGACGCTCATCACGCAGTTGCGCCGTCAGGCTACGTATTCCGTGTTTGTCGAGAAGGTGACGCAACGAGCGGACGGGGAGGCGCAGAAGCTCTGCGGCGCTCGTCTGGTTACCGCCGGTTCGCTGCAGAGCTTCCAGAACGTAAGTCTTTTCCAACTGCTTGAGGTGCGCGTCGAGGTCGATGCCTTCCTCGGGCAGGTTGAAGGTATCGGTGATGCGCGCCGGATTGAAGTTGGTGATCTGTTCGGGCAAACGGTCGGGCTGAATCGCGTCGGTGCGCTCGAGCGCGACGGCACGTTCGATGGTGTGCTCAAGCTCGCGCACGTTGCCGGGCCACGAGTAGGCCTCGAGCAGGCTGAGAGCTTTCTCACTGATGGTGAGCTTGCGTCCGGTCTGGGCGCAGAATTTCTGGACGAAATGCTCGGCGAGGTCAGGGATGTCCTCGCTCCGATCGCGCAGCGGCGGCAGCTCGATAGGAATCACGGAGACGCGGTAGAAGAGGTCTTCGCGAAAGCTACCGTCTTTGACCATCGCCTCCAGGTGACGGTTAGTGGCGGCGATGACGCGCGTGTCAACGTCCGTTTCTTCGTGCGCCCCGACGGGCCGCACCTTGCGCTCCTGGAGCACGCGCAGCAACTTGACCTGCATCGCCGGCGACATCTCGCCGATCTCGTCAAGAAATATCGTGCCGCGATTCGCCGCTTCAAACAGGCCCTTGCGATTGGTATTGGCGCCCGTAAAGGATCCTTTGACGTAGCCGAAGAGCTCGGATTCGAGCAGCGTCTCGGTGAACGCGCCGCAGTTGATCGAGACGAAAGGCTTTTCGGCGCGGGGGCTGAGGTCGTGGATGGCGCGTGCGACGAGCTCCTTGCCGGTGCCGGATTCCCCGGTCACCAGCACGGTCGATTGGACGGCAGCGACCGTCTCGATCATCTGGTAGACCGCCTGCATGCGCCGGGAGTGTCCGATGATATTGCCGAGCTTGCCGCGCTCGTGTTGCTCGCGGATGAGGGCCCGGTTCTCCAATTTAAGCGCCAGCTTTTCGAGAGCCTTCTCGGCGATCAACTTCAACTCGTCAACGTCGAACGGCTTCTGAATGAAATCGTCCGCGCCGAGCTTAAAGGCCTCGCGCGCCGTTTCGACGGTGGCGAAGGCCGTCATCATCACCACTGCCACGTCCGGCATGAGCTCGCGCGCCGCGCGCAAGAGCTCGATGCCCCCGATGTCGGGCATCTTAACGTCCGAAATAATCAGATCGGTCGTCTCTTCACGCAGCGCGGCCAGCGCCTGCCGCCCGTTCTCAACCGCACGGACGCGGTGGCCCGCCCGCTCAAAGACGAGCGTCAAAAGTTGCCGGATGCTCTGTTCGTCATCGACGATGAGAAGGTTGGGCATAAAAGTAATCAGTCATCAGTAGTTGGTGGGCAGTAATCAGTAGTCAGACATCAGTGATCAGTAAAAACAATAAACGGCCGGACGCTAATCACCGGCTACTGACTACTCTCCGGGTAATTCTATCGCAATCGTGGTGCCCTGTCCCTCACGGCTGCGAACGTTAATTGTACCACCATGATCGCGGATGATTTGATAGACGATTGAAAGTCCAAGGCCCGTGCCGCCGGTCGTTGAAGAGAATGGCTCGAAAAGGTGCTCGACCTGTTCGGCGCTCATGCCCCGGCCGGTGTCCGTGAATGTGATCCGAAAACGCCTGGTGGCGCTGGGGCGCAGCTCGACGCGCAGAGTCCCGCCGCCCGGCATCGCTTGTAACGCGTTGCGCGCGAGGTTCCAGAAGACCTGCTTGAGCTGCTCGGAGTCGGCGTTGGCTACGGCCGGGTCTTCCGGGAGGTCAACTTCCAGCACGTGGGTGTCGCGTATCTCAGGGCTGTGGCGCAAGAGCGTAAAGGTCTCGCGCAGCAACTCGCGTAAATCCACGTCGGCGAGGGCGTGAGAGCGCGGGCGCGCATAGGTCAGATAATCTGTAATAATACGGTTGAGGCGGTCGGACTCGCGCAGGATAATGTCCATCAATGCGGCCTGCGACGAATCACCGTCGACCTCGGAGCGCAGCACCTGGATCGAGCCGCGCATGGCGGCGAGGGGGTTTCTGATCTCGTGGGCGATGGAGGCGGCGACGCGGCCGACGGCCGCCAAACGATCCTGGCGGCGCGACGTCTCTTCGAGCGCGCGCACCTGCGTGAGATCCTGAAAGGTGATGACCAGTCCCGTCCTCTCGCCGGACTCGGCGTAGAGCGGAAAAATGCTGAACCCGATGCGCAGCCGCATCCCCTCCTGGGAAAAGCAGTCCGCTTCAAAACGTGGGCTGGTCTCCCCGTGGGTGGCCGCGCGTATTGAATCCTCGATGTGGGCAGCCATCTCACCGAAAAAGATTGACGCTTCCTTGCCGCGCACGTCGGCGGCCTTAAAACCCGTGATCTCTTCCGCCGCCGCATTGAAGGTATAGATGCGGCCTTGTAGGTCGGTCGTCACAACGCCCGAGCGAATGGATTCGACGATCCGTTCATGCAGCGCGCGCAGGTTCGCGAGCGTCTGCGTGGCGGCGATCAGGCGAACATCCGAGCGCGACTGGCGCTCGGCGAGCCGCGCCGCCAGCAGCCCGACGACGAAAAATGCGACGTCATTGATGCCAATAGTCTGAATGGCTTTAGCGACAGATATTCCGGCGGGCGCCGCCTGAGAGGGCGGCACGAGGCCGTAGGTGGTGGCGAGAGCGACGGCCGTGAAGGCGATCGCACACCCGACGGAAGTAATGATGGCGCCGCGCGGGCCGAGGATAATGCTGGAGATGGAAATGATAACGATATACAGGACGGTGTCCGGTGAGCGGACGTCGCCGGTGGTCCAGACGAGCCACGTGACCAGCAGTACATCGACGCATAACTGCGCTCGCGCCTGGAGCTCAAGGCGCTTAAAGTAGCGTAACGCGACCGCGTAGAACAAGGAGAGCGTAACGGTCACGACAAAGATGGGGAAGGTGCCGCCGAGTACCGTGCCGCCCCTATCGTCGAACCGCTCTAAGCGCCACAGCCCGCCCGCCATCAGAAGGAGGACGGCCGCCGCCAGCCTCCCGACAATCAGCCACCAAAGCCTGTCGCCGAGGGCCACGCCGCCTTCTATTTTCTTCTCATCCTCGGCCATCACTCCCAAGCGTACCACAGAGGCGCCGTCTCCCGGCAGTCGTAGTTATCAGAGGTAGGGCAGACACGAAAGGCAAAATGCTTGCCCTCGTCCGATCGGACTGCTCTACAAAAGCATTACGCGCCTGGTGAGAGAGCTATGCCGCACCGGCCGGTGGACACGACCTTAATCACCCCCTTGGCCCCGCATGCAAAAGCAACTTCACCTTCGCCCGGTTTTACATAATAATAGCTTCCGTGAGAATTCGGGCGATTATTTATTAACTGAACGGACTTTGGCCTTGTCAAGGGGATCAGGAAACGGTTTG
>CAYLJO010000229.1:0-9682 GCA_964383905.1 uncultured Blastocatellaceae bacterium | reverse complement strand
GTTGCCGTCGTCACCGCGCCCGCCATCGGCCCGACGCTCGGCGGGTGGATCACCGACAGCTATAGTTGGCGCTGGATCTTCTTCATCAACATCCCTGTCGGGATTCTTTCCCTCTTCTTAACTTCATTCATGGTCGAGGACCCGCCCGCCCTGGTGGAGAGGATGAGGAGACTGCGCGGTAAATTGCGTATTGATTACATCGGCATCGGGCTGCTCGGCCTCGGGCTCGGCTGCCTGCAAGTGGTGCTTGACAAAGGCGAGCGTGAAGATTGGTTCGACTCGAGATTCATCACCGCCTTTGCCGCCGTCAGCGCCATCTCGCTCGTCGTCGGCGTCTTCTGGGAGTGGCGGCACAAGGACCCGGTCGTTGATATCCACCTGCTGAGGGACCGCAACTTCGGCCTGGCCAACCTCCTGATGGTGATGGTGGGCTTCGTGCTGCTGGGCAGCACTGTGCTTCTCCCCCTCTTCCTGCAGACGTTGATGGGCTACACGGCGATGGAGAGCGGGATGGTGCTCTCGCCCGGCGCCATCTTAATTATTCTTCTGCTGCCGTTGGTCGGCATGTTGCTCTCGAAGGTCGAGGCGCGGTGGCTGATCGGGTTGGGGTTGATCGTCTCTGCGCTCGCCCTCTTCCACCTGACCGGGATCAGTCTCGACATCGACTATCGCACGGCCGTCTACGCCCGGATGTATCAAGCGATCGGATTGGCCTTCCTCTTCGTCCCGATCAATACGGCCGGTTTCGCCTTTATCCCTAAGGAGAAGAATAACAACGCTTCGGCCATCATCAACCTCTCGCGTAATATCGGCGGAAGCATCGGAATCTCGTTCGTCACGACGATGCTTTCCCGCCGCACACAATTTCACCAGAGCCGCCTGACCCCTCACCTGACCCCGTACGACGCGCGGTACCGGACAATGATTGAAAACCTTAGCCGCACGTTGATGTCGAAGGGGGCCGACGCCGCCGGCGCGATCACTCAGGCCAACGGCGTGCTCTATCGAACGGTCCTGCGCCAGGCGACGATGTTGGCCTTTATTGATGATTTCTGGCTCATCGGCGTGGCCGTCCTGGCGGTCATTCCATTGGTGCTCCTGATGAAGAAAAATCGGCCCGGCCAGGGGGCGGCGATGGCACATTGATAACCGCCCATGATGTCCCTTAACGCAGGGAACGGCCCTGGAGCCTACTCACTTCCGGACAAGTGGCATCGGATGTCGCTCCACTCCATACACATACTGGTAATGTAAACATTGCTTTAATTAGACTTAGTAGCTTGACCCCGATGCCTCATGCGGGACCCAGCCACAAACTTATTTATATAACTTAAACATTGATAAAAGAATACGGTTATTATACTATATAAGCGCCACCCGCCCGCGGGTGGGCAGCTCTTTATTGGCCTGGCACCAACATTTACAAGGCTACCCTGGCATTGCCTGAGAGGGTTGGGGAAGAAAACAGGCCGTTGTAAGCCCCTAAAACTCTTGCGATTGGGTCCCATCGGCTGAGCATCTAACGCTCGGCACGCGCGCGACAAGATCTCATTAGCTGCCGTTCGACTTTTCACCTCTCTGGCCAAAACTAATTGCGCAGATCACGTGGTCATTCGGGACTGCACCAAACATTACGAATTTCTAATGTCACCTCTTCTTAACGGAAGTACTTTCGCTGCGGAGATACCCTACGCCGATCCTAACTCCGTCGAAAACAGCGACCGGCGCATTCTCGTCGTCGATGACAACGAAGCGATCCGCGAAAACTTCGCCGAGTGTCTGAGCGAGCGCTACGTGTGTTCGACGGCGGCTAATGCCGATGAAGCGCTCGTGCAGCTCATGCGAGAGCCGTACGGGCTCGTCATCACGGATGTCCGCATGCCCGGCCGGAGCGGCGTCGAGCTGCTGCGTGAGATCATGGCCCGCCTGCCGGACACGTCCGTCATCATAGTTTCGGAGATTGACCGGATGCAGAGGGTCCTCGACACCCTTCGTCTCGGAGCTTTCGACTACCTGTTCAAGCCTTGCGAGCTACACGTGCTCGAGCTGTGTGCCGAGCGCGCCCTGGAGCGACACAGGCTGTTGCGCGACGGGAGACGTTACAAACACGAGCTGGAACGGCGCAACGTCGAGCTCACAAATCGCAAAGCGGAGCTCGAGCGCATGCAGACGCAGATGCTGCACACGGAGAAGATGGCGAGCCTGGGCCGGCTCGCCGCCGGCATCGCGCACGAACTCAATAACCCGGCCGGATTTATTTACGGCAATATGGAGGTCCTGCGCGAAAGCATCGCCGCCCTGGAACAAATCCTCAACGCGTATGACCGGGCCCAGCTACCCGGGCCACTGGCCGCGGAGATCAGCGCGATTAAAGAAGAGATCGATTACCAGAGGTCCCTCGAAGACCTCCGTTCGATCGTCGCCGACTGCTACAGCGGCGCCGACCGCATCCGCAACGTCGTGCAGAATCTGCGCATCTTCTCGCGGCTCGACGAAGCCGAACTCAAGAAAGTTGACCTCCACGAGGGCCTCAATTCGACGATCCGCCTGCTCTCGCAATACTACTCCGCCGGCCAGATCAAGGTTGAGCGCGACTACGGCGAGCTGCCGCAGGTAAATTGTTACGGCGGGCAGCTCAATCAAGTATGGATGAATCTGCTCACCAACGCGGCGCAGGCCACCGGCGAGGGCGGCGTCGTGCGCATCACAACCCGCCTGATCGAGCAAACGGCCGTCGTCTCCATCAGCGACACGGGAACCGGGATTGCCCCCGAAAATTTGAAGAGGATTTTCGAGCCCTTCTTTACCACCAAACCGGTCGGCGAAGGCACAGGGCTCGGGCTGTCGATCTCCTACGGCATCATCCAGCGCCACGGCGGCCAGATCAGCGTCGAGAGCCAGCTCGGGCGGGGAACTGAGTTTACGGTCAAACTTCCGATCGACGCCGAACACGCCGGCAATGTGAGCGCCGAGTGAGGCGAGCAAACTCCGGACACACGTCTTGAGATTCTGATTATTCTGATAACGGAGCCTGAAAAAAATGCGCCATAGCATCATGATTGTTGACGACGAACCGGCCAACCTGCGCCTCCTCGAAAGGGTCTTCCGGCGCGATTTCAACGTCATCAGCGCGACGTCGGGCGACGAGGCGCTGCGCCTTCTCGAAGGGCATGACGTCGCGCTGATCATCACAGACCAGCGGATGCCCGGCATGACCGGTATCGAGCTTTTAAAGCGCACGGTTTCGCTCCGGCCCCACATGATCCGGATCATCCTGACCGGCTACACCGACGTCTCCGCCCTCGTCGACGCCATCAATTGCGGACACGTTTACAAGTATGTGGAGAAGCCCTGGAACAACGAGGAGCTGCGCCTGACGGTAAGGCGCGCCCTGGAGCACTATGATAGCGAGAGGCGTTTTCAAGCGCTCCTGGAAAACAGCTCGGAAGCGGTCGCGTTATTCGACGTCGAGGGGAATATTTTATACGCCGGCCCGTCGATCAGCCGCATCCTGGGCTACACCAGCAAAGAATTCATCGGCCGCAGGGCTTACGACCTTGTCCACCCGGACGACCGCGCCCTGCTGATGAAACAATTCGCCGATTTGGCCCAGTTGAAGTGCAGCAAGATTTCCAATACCCTGCACCGTTTTCAGCATCAGGACGGCTCGTGGCGGTGGATGGAAGGCGCTTTTAACAATTTGCTGGACGAGCCCGGCGTGCAGGCGATCCTCGCCAACTACCACGATATCACCGCCCGCAAGCAGTCGGAGGAGGCCCTCCACCGGAGCGAAGAACAGCTGCGGCAGTCGCAGAAGATGGAGAGTATCGGCACCCTCGCCGGAGGCGTCGCCCACGATTTTAACAACCTGCTCACCATCATACTTATTAACACGCAGCTCGCGCTGGCCAAATTTGAGCCCGGCAGCACGGTGCACAACCGCCTGCTGGAAGTCAAAGAGACCGTCGACCGCGCCTCCGACCTCGCCCGCCAGCTCCTGGCCTTCAGCCGCCGCCAGCCGCTCGAGCGCAAGATTATTAACTTCAACGAGACGGTCGGCGGTGTCGTGAAGATGCTCCAGCGCATCATCGGCGAGCACCTTGAGCTACGCCTGAACACCTCGACGGAAGTCTCTTCGGTCTTCGCCGACCCGGCCCAGATTCAGCAAGTATTGATGAACCTGGCGGTCAACGCTCGCGACGCGATGCCCTCGGGAGGTCAACTCACGATCGAGACGCACAACGTGGATTTAAACGAAGACTACTGCCGTGAGCACCCGATCGCGAAGCCGGGTAAGTACGTGCAGATCGTCGTGAGCGATAACGGGGTGGGGATGGATGCGGAGACGAAAGAGCGTATCTTCGAGCCGTTCTTCACCACCAAAGAGGTCGGTAAGGGGACGGGCCTGGGGCTCGCCATCGTCTACGGCATCGTCAAACAGCACGGCGGCCACATCGAAGTTGAGAGCGAGTTGGGGCGCGGGACCACGTTCAAAGTGTACCTGCCGGTTGATGAGAAGGCCGTGGAAGAAGTCTCGGGCGACCTGCAGCCCGTCTTGCAGGGCGGGACGGAGACGATTCTCCTGGCCGAGGACAGGGAAAATTTGCGCGAGCTGGCCAGAGACGTCTTAGTCGAGTTGGGGTACGAGGTCATGATGGCGAAAGACGGCGCCGAAGCCGTCGAGGTGTATGCCGCCAACCGCGACCGGATTGACCTGGTGCTGCTCGACGTCGTGATGCCGTCGATGGGGGGGCACGAAGCGTACCAGAAGATACGCTCTCTGGGCAGTAATATTCCGCACATCTTTATGACCGGGTACGATGAAAAGATAGAGCAGAACTTGGCGGTCGATCCTGTCGGCGCGGCCTTGCTCTATAAGCCGTTCAGCGTAGAGGTGCTCGGGCGGAAGGTGCGGGAGGTGCTGGACCAGGCGGGGGGGGGTCTTAATTAGAGTTTTAATGCTTGCGTTTCCGCACTCAGAAAGTGGTGATGGGTATCGGCGTCCGGGCGCGCTGTAAGCTCAGGAAGATTTTCCACCCGCCTCCGCCTGGCGACCAGGAGTGATCCTCCCACGTCGCGTCCGGCACCTCCGACCGTGACGCGATCATCAACAGGTCAGTCAACCGTAGCATGAGCCGGCAAAAACTATACGAACTGTCGAGACACGTGATCATCGCGTCAGGCGTCGCCGCCTGTTTATTCTCGGCTTATCATTTACCGGTGGCTCAAATTGATATTAAATTCCTGCTGTTGGCGTTTGTCACCGTCGTCATCAGCTCGCGCATCATGATTCAACTTCCGCGGGCCAACGCGAAGATCACGGTGTCGGATGCGCTCATTTTCCTCACGATTCTAGTCTATAGCGGCGAAGCGGCCATCCTGCTGGCGGCGGCCGAAGCTCTTTCCACATCATTCCGCTTTAATAAGAAGTGGGGGACCAGACTTTTCAACTCGGCCCTCTTAGCCTGCTCAACCTTTCTGACCGTCTGGACGCTGCGCCTCTGTTTCGGGCCCATCGCCGAGCTGGCGCGTGCGGGCTATTCGGCGAAGTTCATGATCGCCCTCTTCGTGATGGCGTCCGCCCAGTACATCACAAATTCCAGCCTCGCCGCGGTGGTAGACTCATTCAAGAAAGGGCACCCGTTCTGGCAAACATGGAGCCAGTGCTTTCTCTGGGCCTCGATCATGTATTTCGCCGGCGCCGCGGCCGCCAGCATTGTCGCCCAACTCGCCCGGTTGTTTAGCTTCTACTCCTTGGTCGTCACGATCCCGATTATCGCGGTGATTTACTTGACGTACCGCATGTATCGCGAAAGCATCGAAGCTACCGAGCGACACGTCACCGAACTCAACCACTATATTGCCGAACATAAACGGGCGGAAGAAGAGCTTAAAAAGAGGGAGATGCAGCTCGCTGAAGCGCAACAGATCGCTCATCTTGGCAGTTGGGAGTGGGACCTCACGTCGAATAAAGTGAGCTGGTCCGATCAACAGTACCGGAACTTGGGTCTCCGGCCGCAGGAAGTGGACCCCAACTATAAGGTGTTCCTCAGCTACGTCCATCCGGAGGATAAGGAACATGTCGTAAACACGATCGAAATGTCACTCCGCGATAAAAAGTCATACAGCCTTGACCATCGCATCATGCGTCCCGACGGGACGGTGCGGGTTCTTCATGAAGACGGAAACGTGATCGCCGACGCCGCGGGTAACCCGATCAGGATGCTGGGGACTTCTCAGGACATCACCGAGTGGAAGCGGATCGAAGCGGAGCTGGAGCAGGCGCGTGACGCCGCGCTGGAATCGGCCCGCATGAAGTCAGAATTTCTGGCCAACATGAGCCATGAGATTCGCACGCCGATGAACGGCGTGATCGGGATGACCGGTCTACTGCTCGACACCCCTTTGGCCCCCGATCAGCTGGACTACGCCGAGACCATCCGCGCCAGCGCCGATTCCCTCCTGACCATCGTTAATGACATTCTCGACTTCTCAAAGATTGAGGCCGGAAAGCTTCAATTCGAGATGCTCAACTTCGACCTGCGAACCTCGATTGAATCTACCGTCGAGCTGCTCGCCGAGCGTGCGCAAGCGAAAGGACTCGAACTGGTCTCGCTCGTCGACAGTAATGTGCCGACGCAGGTACGCGGCGACGCCGGACGTCTCAGGCAAGTGGTCATCAACCTGCTGGGCAACGCGGTAAAGTTTACCGATCGGGGCGAGGTCCTGGTCCGCGCGACTAAAGAGAGCGAGACCGAAACGCACGTGATCCTCCGCCTTGCTGTTAGTGATACAGGCATCGGTATCCCCGAAGAGGCCCAGCGACGCCTCTTCCAGTCCTTCACTCAGGCCGACGGGTCGACGACGCGCAAGTACGGCGGTACGGGACTGGGGCTGGCGATCTCGAAACAGCTCGTCGAGTTGATGGGCGGAGAGATCGGTGTGGAGAGCACGCCGAATAAGGGGTCTACCTTCTGGTTCACGGCGCGGCTGGAGAAGCAATCGGTCAGCCCTCCCGTGACGGCGCCCGCCTCCCGCGCCGACCTGCGGGGCTTACGGGTTCTCGTCGTAGATGACAACGTGATCAGTCGTAACCACCTTATTCATCAAACCGCCTCATGGGGAATGTTGCCCACGGAGGCCGAATCGGGGCCACGCGCCCTCGAATTGCTAACTTCCGCAGCATTGCAGGGCGAGCCCTTCGAGGTCGTGCTGATAGACTTGAATATGCCCGGCATGGATGGGTTTGAGCTCGCCCGCGCCATCAAGGCCGACGCCAATATTGCGGCGGCGCGCTTGGTGCTGCTACCCTCATTAGCCCAGCGTGGGGACGGCGCCGCCGCCCGTCAGGCAGGGATTGCGGCGTATCTCACCAAGCCGGTCAAGGAATCACAGCTCTTTGACTGCCTGATGACGGTGATGGGCGAGGCCAAAGAAGCCGCCCTTGATTCCGGCATGGCCTCATTCAAGCTGGTGACGCGACACACTCTCCAGGAGGTTAAGACCTCATCGCGCAGCCACATTCTCATCGCCGAAGACAACATCGTAAATCAGAAAGTGGCCGCCCTCCAGCTCACCAAGCTGGGCTACCGCGTCGACGTCGTGGCCGATGGGAAGGAAGTTTTGGAAGCTCTCGAGCGCATCCCCTACGACGTCATACTGATGGATTGCCAGATGCCGGAGATGGACGGCTACGAGACCACCCGGGAGATTCGCCGCCGGGAAGGGTCGAGCAAGCACACGACGATCATCGCCATGACGGCCAACGCCCTGGAGAGCGACCGGGAGAAATGCTTGGCGGCGGGGATGGACGACTATGTCAGTAAGCCAGTAAAATCAGAAGAGTTAACCAGGGTCTTGCAAATCTGGGAGGATCATCGCGTGGGCGCGCCGGAAACCATTGGTGCGGCTCCGCCCGCCGCCCACGGCCCGGAAAGTCCCGTCGACCTGAGTGTGCTTGCCAGCTTCGAGCCGCTCCAGGAGGAGGGGGGGCCGGACCTGATCTGCGAGTTGATCGAGACGCTACTTCGTGACATGCCGCAGCGGATTATTGAGCTGCGGAAAGCGGCGGACGGAGGCGACGCGCTGGCGCTCAAGCGTGTGGCCCATGCCCTGAAAGGGAGCAGCGCCAATTTTGGCGCCCGACAGATGGCAACGCTCAGTGAGAATCTGGAACAGAGAATCCACGACGGCGCGGTAGAAGACGCGAGCGTTATCCTCAACCAACTATCCCAGGAGTTCGAACGCGTTCGCCAGGTACTCGTATCCGAGCTTCAAAGGAGGCAATAGTGAGAATACTGATCGCCGAAGACGACTCCTTTTCTCGATCCGCACTCAGGGCTTCACTCATTAAATGGGGGCACGAGGTGGTGGTCACGAGCAACGGGGTCGAGGCGTGGGAAGCGCTGCAGCGTGAGGACGCTCCGCCCCTCGCGATCCTCGACTGGGTGATGCCGGGCATGGACGGCATCGAAGTCTGCCGGATGGTCCGCCAGCGGACGACCCCTATCCCGACCTACATCATCCTCCTGACAGCCAAGAGCGGCCAGGAGAATATCATCGGAGGACTCGAGGCCGGCGCGGATGACTACGTCACCAAACCCGTTAATCGCGACGAGCTGCGCGTGAGGGTGCAGGCCGGCGTGCGCATTGTCGAGCTGCAAAGGGCCCTTTCCGAGCGCGTGCAAGAGCTTGAAGACGCCCTCGCGCGGGTCAGGCAGTTGAGCGACAAGATCATCCCCGCTAAAGGCCCCAACCAAGCCCAATAGACTTAACTGACAATTTTTGTCACCACTGCCAACAAAATGTCAGTCCACTGACGGCATGTTGACATCATAATACAGTGCCACGCTCCTCCCTCCAGTTGTTTCCTCAAGAGTTTGGCTAATTAGCTAAACTCAAATGATTTAGCGCCCAGGCAGATTCCTAACTCAGGCGTGGCATATACCTTGCTCTGACAGGTAGTGAATAGACCTCACTGTTAGCACGACGTGAAGTTTTCGTTGATGATCTTTGGATAGAACAGTAATCGGTTAGCATCCGTGATATTCGCAGACAGCGGATAGTCAAAAACGCGGATCAAGCTATTTCGGCCCGGACTCTCTTGGCGGGCTCAGACCTTATAGGATTTAAGAGACTAGCTTCCTCGCTTGGAGCTAAGACAATGGTCAACTATACGAATCAGCGTGGTTTTTCACTTATCGAGCTGTTAATCGTCATTGCAATTCTTGGCATGATCTCGGCGCTCGCGATCCCTTCTTTAGCGGGTGCGCGTGCCGCCGCCCAGCAGGGTTCCGCCGTCTCGACCCTGCGGACGATGAGCAGTGCCCAGGCGACCTTCATGTCTTTTAACAGTCGCTACGGGCGGCTCGACGAAATAAACCGATTGAACGGCAACAACCTCGGTCAAACAGCCGGCCCGACGCTTCGTAAATCGGGCTATGTGTTTCAGATGGTGCCGACCGCGCCTTCGAACGCGCAGCTGGCCAGCCAGTTCACCATCGCAGCTTCGGGGCAGAACCCCGATGGTACAACGGTCATCTTTCAGGTAGATGAATCTGGCACGATCAGTCAAATCGCACCCTAGCGTTCTGATCCTGGACAGACCACTCTTTTAGATTTAAACCACAATCCCCCAAAGGAGAGATCAATGCTTACCCGTAGTTCCCATACACCCCTTAAC
>CAYLJO010000228.1:0-9825 GCA_964383905.1 uncultured Blastocatellaceae bacterium | reverse complement strand
GGTCCTCTGACGCCGCAAACGAAAGCACATGTATTGATAACCTCCTGGAGAGTTTGATGATGAGATTCCGAGCCCGTCTGATCAGGGCAGGCCTGATGGCCTGCGCCGGCACAGTTGCCATCGTCGCGGCGGCGCAGGACATATCGGAGCTGCCGTACATGAACCCGAAGCTGCCCGCGATAGAGCGGGCGAAGGACCTGGTCCGCCGAATGACGCTCGAAGAAAAGGGTTCGCAGATGGTCAATCAGGCCCGGGCCATTCCGCGTCTCCATATTGCTGCGTACGACTGGTGGAGCGAGGCGCTGCACGGCGTCGCCGTCAACGGCACGACGGAATTCCCGGAACCCATCGGACTCGCCGCCACCTTCGATGTCATGGGCATCCATGCGATGGCCACCGCCATCGGCGTCGAAGGGCGCATCAAGCACGCGCAGGACGTCGCGGCGGGCCACAGCAACATATTCGAGGGCCTCGACTTCTGGTCGCCCAACGTCAACATCTTTCGCGACCCGCGCTGGGGCCGCGGCCAGGAGACCTACGGAGAAGATCCATTCCTGACGGCGCGCATGGCCGTCGCATTTGTCACCGGCATGCAGGGCGATGATCCACACTACTATCGCGCCATCTCCACGCCGAAACATTACGCCGTTCACAGCGGGCCCGAGCCGACACGCCATTTTGCCGACGTGGATGTGAGCAAGCACGACATGGTGGATACGTACCTACCGGCTTTCCGTGCCGCGGTGACCGAGGGGCACGCCGGTTCCGTGATGTGTGCCTACAACGCCGTCAACGGCCAGCCGGCCTGTGCGAATGAGTTTCTGTTGGCGGACGAGCTTCGCGGCGCCTGGGGGTTCCGGGGTTACGTCGTCTCCGACTGCGGTGCCGTGACGGACATATTCACCGGTCATCGCTACCGCCCGACCCAGCCGCAAGCCACGGCGATATCCGTGGCACGCGGCATGGACAACGAGTGCGCCGATTTCCTGGCCAAGGTCACAGACAATCACGACTATAAGCCGTACATCGAGGCCGTGCGGCAAGGCTATTTAAGCGAGAACGCGCTGGATGCGGCGCTCGTGCGCCTGTTCACGGCCCGCATCCGGCTCGGGATGTTCGATCCGCCGGAGATGGTCCCTTACTCGAAGATCGACCCGAACGAACTGGACAGCGCCGAGCACCGCGCGCTCGCGCGCAAACTCGCCAACGAGTCGATGGTGCTGCTCAGGAACGACGGCACACTACCGCTGAAATCATCCGTCAAACGCATCGCCATCGTCGGGCCGCTCGCGGATCAAACGCGTGTGCTTCTCGGCAATTACACCGGCATCCCGACGCACACCGTCAACATGCTCGAGGGCATGAAAGCCCAATTCCCCGGCACCAGCATCACCTATGTTCCCGGGACACAGTTCCTGCGGAATGAAGGCACACCCGTGCCCAACAATCTGCTCACCACACCGGACGGCAGGCCGGGGCTCAAAGCAGAGTACGTCGGAGAAGTTCCGATGACTCTGGCCCAAACAGCTCCGCCGAAGCTCGTGGCCACTCGCATCGAATCCAACGTCGACCTCAGCGAAAGCAATCTGCCCGCGGAGGCGCATGGCAAGCCGTCTTTTGGGGCCCGGTGGGCGGGCTTTCTGACTGCGCCCGAGACCGGGGACTATCTGATCGGCGTCACCGCCGGCGGTTTTGCCCGAGTCGCCGTCAGCGACAGGACCGTCGCGCAGGTATTCAGCACGAGTGGTCCGGAGACCAAGCTCGGCCGTGTCCGTCTTGAAAAGGGGCAGAAGACGCCGCTGAATATCAGCTACTCAATGATGAGCGGCGGCGCGCCCCGCGCGCAGCTAATTTGGGCGAAGTACAACCCCTCGCCGTCGCCGGAAGCCGTCGAAGCGGCCCGCAATGCCGATGTTGTCATCGCCGCCGTCGGCATCACCAGCGAACTCGAAGGCGAAGAGATGCCCGTCGATGTCCCCGGATTTTTGGGCGGTGACCGCATCAGCATTGATCTGCCCACGCCGGAGGAGGACTTATTGAAGGCGGTTGCGGCGACGGGGAAACCGCTCGTCGTCGTACTCATGAACGGCAGCGCACTGGCGGTCAACTGGGCCAACGAGCACGCGAATGCGATTCTCGAATCGTGGTACTCCGGCGAAGAGGGCGGGAATGCCATCGCCGACACCCTCGGCGGAAAGAGCAATCCCGCAGGACGTCTCCCGGTCACCTTCTACAAAGAGGTCGGCCAGCTTCCGCATTTCGAGAATTACTCGATGGAAGGACGGACCTATCGCTACTTCAATGGGAAACCACTCTACCCGTTTGGATACGGCCTGAGTTACACCACGTTCAGTTACAGCAATCTCACGTTGCCGCAGGGTGAGCTGGCAGCCGGCGATCCGCTGCATGCAGAGGTCACGGTGACCAATACCGGAAAGGTGGCGGGCGACGAAGTGGTCCAGTTGTATCTCAGGTTCCCCCGTGTTCCCGGGGCGCCTCTGAAGGCGCTGCGCGGCTTCCGGCGCATTCATCTGGAGCCGGGCGCGAGCCAGCAGGTCAATTTTGATCTGAACGGCCGCGATCTGAGCATGGTCACGGAAGGGGGGGATCCGATCATCGCCCAAGGGGACTATACGATGACCATCGGAGGGGGCCAGCCGGAGACCGGGGCACCCGGCGTGAACGGGCATTTCCACATCGGCGGCGAGATCATGCTGCCGCAGTAGGATGCCGAGCGGATTCAACAATCCGAACCCGGGAAACCGCCATTCTGACCGATTGCTCGCCGCTGGTGCCGATCATCCTGTCGCCGCGGAAGGATGAGCAGCCTCTCAAGGGGCCAGAGGCTGCTACGTTTGGCGACGGCGAGACAATGGGTGGCCGCAAATTCCGGTCTCGCCGGTGTCAATTCCTGCGCCTTGCTATCTCTCGACGCCGTGTCCGGATTGGTCCGCAGGTGTCGAGTTTTGTCCTACACCCCCCTCATCAACGCCCGATTTTAAAGCGAGAGAGGGATCAGTACGTCTGTGATTGCGCTGTCTCTTTGGTTGCGGCTTCCCTGCTCTGTGTTTACCAAGTAGGCCTCGGCCGTGCCACCTGATTCGACCACTGGACCTCAATCCCACCCTTGCTTTCGGCCGCACATTCGGTCGTTTCCTGCTCGTTAACGGCATCCGCAGTCTCTTCCTCAGATAAGCCATAAACACCGGTCGCCTTCAGGATATATATCGCGGCCTGGAGGCCTTGCATGGAATCCAAGGCTAACTCCAGACGCCTTAATGCCTGTGGTAGCAGCGCGTGCAGCTTACCACTGCTCTCGCGCAGCAGCTCGGTCTGGCGCTGACGCAGAGCCGACTGGAATGAAGGGTGATGGTTGACCCACTCTGAGACGGTTTGGCGTCTGACGTTGATGTCCCTGGCGGGGCGGCATGGCGATATTCATCGTCAACTTCGCGGGCCTCTTGAACGGTATCGGATCATCGGCTTCAATGATGTTCGGTGCGATGTTCCAAAACTTGCTTTGTAGCTGCCTGCTGTTACTGTGGGCGAGCAAGGTTGGCTTGCCGCCAATACATTTCTCGCGAAGCACAAATAAATCTCCTGCTACTTACCGATAATTCTCCACACACCAGCACCATCGCCAACCAGGCTCAGGAAGGGAAAGCCGGTCCCGGCAGACCATGTCGGCATCGTATACGGAGAAGACCCGTCGATATTGTCGCCGCCATTAGCTACCAACTGTAGGGTGTTAGTGTCCGACGACTTTCGCTTAACGATCAAGGGCACGCCGAGCCACGCCGGCTGCAGGTTGATCGTGGCCGCCCCGCCGGTGGTATCAACGAAGAGGATATGATCGTTCTGGCTGTGGTTGTAGGTGGTGGGGCCGGTGACCGTTTTCGTGGGCAGCTCCTGCGGCCCACTCTTCGGAAAGCCGCCGCTGCCAAGATTGTAAATTCGTGCGTTGATCGTACCCGCTCCGTACTGGGCAAAACGACTGCCGATCACATGCACCACCGTGCCAGAGTCCGGGACGTTGACTGTGATGCCGGGCTGGCTGCCGGGGAATTCGCAGTTAATGAAGGTCAGTTCGCCCCACACCGACTGGAAATCTATGTTCACCGCATTCGCCATAGCACTCTGCTTATCCACCTAATTACACAACACCTGTATGCCTGATGTCGCGCTCGTCACAAGAAACCTGGCACTGTTCTCCATGTGCATCTGGCTGATGGTGATGGGGCGGCGCGTCGGACCCTGGACATAGAAGTCGGCACTCGTTGCCCCTGACGTGCAGTGGCTGATGTTGAAATTTCCTCCGTTGGTTCCAACCTGAACGCCATACAACCCCCCTCCGAGGTTGGTGTTAATGATCTTCGTCCAGTTGGCATTCGAGTTGTTGATCAGCACGCCCGCATTGACGTTGTTCTGGATAGCCACATTACTGATCAGGTGCTGCTCATTATTTTGGTCAAAGCCGCCCGCCACATCCGCATCGATGCGGATGCCATCCGTGATGCTGTTCAGACTTGTCGAGCCAATAATCAAATTTGAGAATTCCAGCATTAAGGATGCGACCGTGCGCGGCGACTCGACACGGCTGTTGATGCCGCACGACGGAGCGCCGGAAGAGTTGCCCTGAATCTGCAAGTCCCGGATGGCAGAGTCTCGACAATTGCTGAGTTTGAACAAATGCTTGTGATAGTAGTCGTAGGCCTGGAGGACGTTGTCCGGAAGACCGACCCGGTTCTCGGGGAGATGCAGGCTATGAATTACATGGCCTTCCAGGAATCCCCGATCGCCATCTCGATTTTCGAGGTAAGCCTGACCCCGCTCCTCCCAGTATTCTCTGAGTCTATTCTCGATGAACTCCCGCGCCTCGAGTTCTCTCTCTTCCCGCATGCATACTTCTCCTTCTGAGCTTGACCATAGCGCCGAACTTTGAATCGAACGGCCCTCAGCCGGATCAATCTTTTCCACAGGTCGTGCGTTTTCACAATAACATCCTCACCGCTCAGGACTTACCTCTTCCCTGGCGCTAATGATGAAAACGGCAAAGGCCGCCCAAGCCCTCGCAACTCAGGCGGCCTTCTAATCTCGCTTACTCCCTCTGGGGGAACTCGCGAAGATGGCTGTGCACTCTATCCCTATCCCGCGTGCTTGTCAATCGGCCGCTGATTGTCCGGCGTTGAGACCACGGAGGCCGCCATCAGGCGAGCCGCCCCATGGGGGGACGTCACCCGCCCACTCACCGCGGGCCTGGGGGTATGGCAGGGTGCGAAAGGATGGCTTCCGGGGCCTCATCAGTGGGGAGATCGGCGCGTGGCGCGGGGGTCGTACAGTTCCAGGAGCAGCAGCCGGTAACCCATCCCCGGCGTCTCGAAGCGGACGCGGTAGATGCGGAACTGGCGGTGGTTGATGCCGATCAGGTCGCCGTGCCCGAGCCTGATGTCGGCGTAGAGGGTCAGCTTGAAGAGGAGGAGGTTGGCGGGCGGCTCGCGCCACTGGATCTCGTCAGGCCACTCGTCGTCCGGGTAGACCAGATCGGGCCAGTAGTCGGGCATAAGATAATCCTTGAAGGCCACACCCGATATAAATGACTAATCACCTCGGAAATTCCAGCGGGCACCAAACTGCGACAAAGGAACATATTGATGAAGATTGCAGGACTCTAACGCGACAGCCGCCGCCCAGCCTGCTTCGGCGACCTCCCCCCCAGGAGGCGCGCAATGTGGCCTGTGGCGGGCGTTTAATTTGTCTTTCAAGAATAGAGCGATGGGAGGGAATGAGCCTTGAATTCACGTGTGAATTGGGATAGGGCGACAATTACCATGATACAGATGAACGAACACGAGATTGCTATTCCCTCGACGGCACGATCCGGCGGATCGAAGGCGCAACTATCGTAGGATCGCCGGCCGTTCCGCACTTCAAAGCTCATCACTTGCAGATCGCCCACGTCTTGAACGAAAGGAAACTAAAGGGCGAGCTGTGGCCCCCAGGTTATTGGTGATCGCACAACCAGAACCTGCTTTATAACTTGGATAGCTATGGCTTCCGGTGTCCGCTCTTGTAATGTTCGGCGAGTAAGTCGCGACCGAAATCATCCTCGAAATCTCGCCACACCGTGTGGATATGATTCGCCTTGTTCTGCGTGTTGTCGTACTCGATTAAAAACGTCGGCCCCTGGACCCGATAGTAGTGCGGCTCGCCACGCTCGCCACCCCCGGCCCACGCGAATGAGATGCTTCTCAGACCCGCCGCACGCAGCCTCGTCATTCTTGCCAGGGCAATATCCTCCGGCATACTGGCCACATAAGCCTGCAGCAGATCCACCAGAATCTTTGTCTGCTGCTCACTCATCTTGCCCACTTGAATGCCGACCGGCTCCAAAGGATCTGCCCGGCGCGCGTTCCCGGATAATATATCCCGCGGCGCACTGGCGCTGACGACTGCCAATCGGCGTTGCGCATCGTCCAGGGACTTGAGCAACAGCCTTCCCATGTCTTCCTCAACCGCGAGTGTCCTCAGGCCCTGATGCTCGCCATGCCGCACCTCCGCCGGATTGGCGCCGAAGAAGGAGGGGGTCGAGGCGATGTGTCCCTCTCCGCTGAGGGTGTAATTGAGCGACAGATGATGCCCTTCCACGCGCCAGCCCCAGGCCCTTTGTCCCTGAGGCTGTCCGAAGATGGTGAAGAAGTAGAGCCCGGGGTCACGGACCGGGCCTTGTCCCTGCTCGATCTCACGCAGAATCGGCTCCAGGCTGATGATGGTGCGAGCCTTTTGATGCCCATGCCGGCTGAGACCTGCGCTCAATAAAAGCTGCGCCTGTTGCTGTTGCCTCGCATCGAGTTCTTTGAGCGGGAGGCCGATTCGTGGCCGTGGGGTGTAATGCCAGTCCTGACGTCGCTCGTCTTCGAGGGCGAACAGTATTTTGTCACGTTGGGAGGAGTTAAGCGCGCCGAGAAGGTTTTGAGCGGCCGTCGCCATGCCGGCGGCGGCGGGCAATTTTTCACTTTGTTCAGTCATAGATTTGCTGATCTGATGATCGACCCAGGAGCGCATCCTTGATGATGAAAGGGGGATGCCCGAGGCGGCAAACATGCTTCCCAGAAACGCGCGCCGATTCCACGCAGAGTATACTGCCTGTTGGCTGCGGGAGACATCAACAGGCTTGTAGTTGTTGAATGGCATAACGATTTCCTGGCATATTGTTCAGCCATTACTTAAAGCGACGAACGATGATCAGCTCGCGTCAGGCTGAGTTTACTTTCAATGGCTGCACCAGTTCAACACCTTCATGCCGTGGGCTGTTGACCATCAAGCTCACCGGGTAAGCAGCCATCTCCGACGCCGCGTAAGGCTTTAACAGCTCGAGGCGGAGATCCTGCTTCCGCACGTCTTCATCCAGCCACAGCTCGTATTCATCAGGATGCAGGATGACCGGCATCCGGTCATGGATCGGACCCATCAATTCATTGGCTTCTGTCGTCAGAATCGTGCACGACTCGACCACCCGCCCGTCCTCACCTTCCCACCTCTCCCACAACCCGGCGAAGCCGAAGGGATGCCTGTCTCGCATGTGAATAAAGAACGGCTGCTTCGGACCGCTCGTGACCTGCCACTCGTAGAAACCGTCGGCCGGGATCAGGCAGCGCCTCTTCTTGAAGGCGCTGCGGAAGGCAGGCTTCTCCGTCACCGTCTCGCTGCGCGCGTTGATGAGCCTCGCACCCATCGAGGGGTCCTTCGCCCACGACGGGATCAACCCCCACTTCAGTATCCGCGCCTCACGCCCGTCCGGCTTCCGGCGCACCGTCAGGACATCCTGGGTGGGCGCGATGTTGTAACGCGCCTCCATCTCAGGCACCTCCTCAACCTCAAACTCTTCGGCCAGTCTTTCTGGTGGCGTACTGCTCGCGAATCGTCCGCACATATTTCAATCTCCCTTCAAAGAAAAGTATAGCCTAAAACCCGTCCTGTGTGTTATACACTGTTTCATCTCTGACACCAAACGAGGAGGAGAGCTTTTCGATGGACGGATCAGTCTCAGGACTCTATCTCCCGGATCGCTCGACCCGCTGGTCACGACCGCTTCTGACCTGGCGCATCCCGGCCGGTTTCCCCTCGCCGGCCGAAGACTATATCGAGGGCCGCATCGATCTTAACCGCGAACTGATCAGGCACCCGTTCTCCACCTTCTACATCAGGGTCTCCGGCGATTCGATGATCAATGCGGGTATTCATCCCGGCTCTCTCCTGGTGGTGGACCGCGCCGTCGAAGCCAAGGAGGGGGATATCGTCGTGGCGCGCATTAATGACGAGCTGTGCGTCAAGCGGCTGTGCATCGAGAGAGAGGGTCAAGTCTGGTTAATGCCTGAGAATGAGCAGTATGAGCCCATCGAGATCAAAGAGGAGATGGATTTCGAGGTGTGGGGGAGGGTGATGTACTCGATTCAGCCTCACTGACCACTGGGGAGAGGGTGGCATGTCATCTGCCATTGCTTTAATTGATTGCAATAACTTCTACGTCTCGTGCGAGCGCGTCTTTGATCCCAGGCTCGTCGGCCGGCCGGTGATTGTCCTCTCCAACAATGACGGCTGCATTATCGCCAGATCCAATGAAGCGAAAGCATTAGGAATCAAGATGGGCACGCCGCTGTTCAGGACACAGCAGCAGGTGGATGCCTATCACGTGGCGGTCTACTCCTCGAACTACTCTCTATACGGTGATATGAGCCAGCGGGTGATGGAAGCCCTCCACGAGTTTACGCCCGAAGTCGAGGTCTACTCAGTCGATGAAGCTTTTCTTGGCCTGGAGGCTCGGCCCCGTCAGTCGCTCCGGGATTATGGTTTAGAGATCAGGTCAAAAGTCTATCAGTGGACCGGCCTTCCCTGCTCTCTGGGGATCTCACAAACTAAAACGCTGGCGAAAATCGCGCACCGCTTCACCAAGGAGACTCCGGAAGCTCAGGGGGTACTGGACCTGACATCGCCGTCAGAGCAAACGCAGGTCCTCGAAGAAACATCGGTTGAGGATGTCTGGGGAGTAGGCCCGGCCTATTCGAAGCTCCTCACAGCGGCCGGCATCAACACCGCCCGCAGACTCAGGGACGCGGATCGCCGCTGGATCAGGAAGCGGATGACGGTGGTGGGGGCGCGCATCGTGGAAGAGTTGCGCGGTGTGAGCTGCCTGCCGCTGGAAGAGTGCCCGCCGCAGAAGAAGTCGATCACCTGCTCCCGATCGTTCGGTGTAGTGGTTGACTCACTCACAGAGATGCGCGAAGCCGTCGCCGTCTATATGATGAGGGCGGCAGAGAGACTCCGGCGCGGCAAGCTTGCGGCCAGGGTGGTGACCGTCTTCATCAACACGAACCGGTTCAGCGATGAGCCGCAGTACAGCAATGCGGTGACGTATGAGCTGGCTTCCCCGACGGATGCGACCAACGAGCTGCTTGAGTGGGCGCTCCGCGGGGTGGAGCAGATCTTCCGCGAAGGATACAGTTACAAGCGTGCGGGTGTGATGCTGCAATCACTGGTGCCGGCGGATCAGCTCTCGATTCGTCTGTTTGGCGATGAGGATTTCGAGCGCTCGCGCCAATTGATGCGAGCGATAGACGAGATCAACGCCCGGCACGGGCGTGATACGGTGCGCTTCGGTGTCGCGCAGCCGGAGGGGCGGTGGAAGACGAGATCCCTACGGCGTTCACCACGTTATACGACATGCCTCAAAGAAGTGCTCTGCATCGCCTAAAACGCTTACTTCACCGGTATCAAAGTTTAAAGTTTCCTTCAGGGGAGGTTTTTGACGCCCTCTTTCCAAAATTGCTT
>CAYLJO010000227.1:0-9918 GCA_964383905.1 uncultured Blastocatellaceae bacterium | reverse complement strand
CCGTGAGGGGGGGCGGACGGTGGGCGCAGGCACCATCACCGACATCGTGGAATAAGGATGGTAGCTTTAGGGTTTGCGGCAATCTCGAATCGAGAATGCAGAAGGTTTGAAGGGTGAGCCATGGCGCGCGATAATATTGTGCTTCAGTGTGCGGTATGCAAAAGTCGCAATTACGTGACGACGAAGAATAAAAAGACGACGCCGGAGCGTCTTGAGTTCAGTAAGTTTTGCCGGCGTTGCCGTAAGCATACCGATCATAAGGAAACAAAGTGAAGGATGAAGTATGAACGCGGAACGCTGAACTGTAAAAAAGAGCCGGAGACCGACAATTATTGTTCCGCATTCATCATTTTGTGTAGGGGTATAGTGTCAACGGTTAGCACGTCGGTCTCCAAAACCGAAAGTCCGGGTTCGAATCCTGGTACCCCTGTGGCTTATTAGAAGGAAGAGGTTGAGTGTCAAAGAAAGCCGACAACATCATGAGTAACAAGGAAGACTCAGATGAGTCGTCACTGCCGGAGCCGTCGCCAGCGCGTGACACCTCCGAGAACAAGCCCCCGGGCGCCCCGCAGCCGCGCGCCGCGCGTTTCGGCGGGGGGGCGGAGGGCGGAGGCGGACGTCGGGAGCGCGGCGTGGCGGGGTCGCGGGCCGGGTTCTTTGAGCGCACGGCGCAGTTCCTGCGCGACGTTCGGGCCGAGATGAACCGCGTCTCGTGGCCGTCTGTGAACGAAGTTAAGAACACGACTCTCATCACGCTCGTCGCCGTAATTTTCTTCGCGATTTATCTGTACGCGGTCGATCGGGGCCTCGCGTTTCTGATCACGCAGCTCGAACATTTAATCAATTGGTTGACCGGAGCCGCCTGAGCGGTGGGGAAGTTTTAGATGCAGCAGTGGTTCATCCTTCATACCTATTCAGGGCACGAGAAGAAGGTGCGTGACAGCCTGAAGGCGCGCATACGCGACACGGACCTTCAGAATGAGATCACCGAAGTACTCGTCCCCACAGAGACGGTTGTCGAGATGCGCGGCAACAAGCGGATCGAGTCTTCGCGGATGTTTTACCCCGGCTACGTACTGGTTCAGATCGAGTGCGACGAGCGCGGGCATATTCCCGACAACGTCTTTCACACGATCAAGTCGACGCCTAAAGTGACGGGCTTTGTCGGCGGCCACAACCCGACGCCTCTGACCCCGCAGGAAGTTGATCAGATCGTTCATAACGTGACGGAAGCGGCAGAGAAGCCGAAGCCGAAGTTTTCGTACGCGGCGGGCGAAACGGTGCGGATCAAGTCCGGTCCGTTCCAGAGTTTTACCGGCAAAGTGGAAGAGGTCAACGAGGACAAGTCAACCCTGAAGGTGACTGTCACCATCTTCGGTCGATCGACGCCCGTCGAGTTGAACTTCCTGGACGTCGAAAAGGTGACATTTGCGGAAGAGGAATAGCAAGCAGTCAGCGATCAGTAAAAAGCAGCAAGCTGATTACTGACTACTGATTACTGATCACTTAAAATATGAAGAAAGTTACAGGTTATATTAAGCTGCAAGTTCCGGCGGGCAAAGCCAACCCGGCGCCGCCGATCGGCCCGGCGCTCGGGCAGCACGGCGTCAACATCATGGAGTTCTGCAAAGCTTTTAACGCGAAGACTGCGCAGATGGATCCGGATCTGAAGATTCCGGTCGTGATCACCGTTTACGCGGACCGCTCCTTCACCTTCGAGACCAAGACGCCGCCGGCGGCCGACTTGTTGAAGAAGGCGTCAGGCATCCCGAAGGGATCAGGCAGGCCGAACCGGGAAAAAGTCGGAACGATTTCACGCGCCAAGATAGAAGAGATTGCCAGGACCAAATTGCCTGATTTGAACACCACCAGCCTGGAGAGCGCCATCAGGACCATCGAGGGTACGGCGCGGCAGATGGGACTCACGGTGGAAGGGTGAATTAGAAGACGACGTCTTTTAATTCATCACTCATAATTTAGCGGAGGGAGAGGTTGGTCATCATTATTCGTTGCTGGTCGCCTCGCTCGGACCTCGGGGGATGGTTTAATGAGGAAGCATGGAAAAAAGTACCGTGCGGCTGCGGAAAAGATCGAAGCAGGGCGGAAATATAGTCTGGGCGAAGGCGTGGCGAAGCTCAAAGAGGTCGCCTTCGCCAAATTCGATGAGACTGTCGAGTTGACGATGTGGCTCGGGGTTGACCCGCGTAAAGCGGACCAACTCGTGCGCGGAACGGTTGTCCTGCCACACGGTTTGGGAAAATCCAAGACCGTGCTGGTGATCGCTCAGGGCGACAAGATCAAAGAAGCCGAGGAGGCGGGCGCGGATTTCGTCGGCGGCGACGACATGGTGGAGAAGATTCGCGGCGGGTGGCTGGAATTTGACGCCGTGATTGCGACGCCGGACATGATGCGCTCGGTCGGCGGTCTCGGAAAAATCCTCGGCCCCCGCGGCCTGATGCCGAACCCGAAAACCGGCACCGTGACTTTCGACGTCAGGAACGCCGTGAAGGAGACCAAGGCCGGTAAAGTCGAGTACCGCGTAGACAAGACGGGGGTGATTCACGTCCCGGTCGGCAAAGTCTCATTCGACCTCAACCGGATCGAAGAGAATGCGCGGGTGCTGCTTGACGCGGTCGTGAAGGCGAAGCCGGCGACGGCCAAAGGCAAGTACATCAAGAAGGTGAATCTCGCCGCGACGATGAGTCCGGGGGTTCTGCTGGACGAGGCCGCTTACGCCAAATAGGGTGAGGAGCGTTTAGAGATGAAGACCAGAGAACAGAAACAGAAGGATTTGGACGCCCTTGCCGAGCGGTTTCAGCGCGCCACGGCCGCCATGCTCGTCGGCTTCCAGAAAATGACGGTGGCGAAGGATCAAGAGCTTCGCAACCAGCTGCGCGAAGCCGGCGTCACCTACGAGGTCGTCAAAAACACGTTGGCGCGCAAGGCCGCCGAAGGCACACCGCTGGCGCAGGCCGCCGACCAGTTTAAGGGAGTGACGGCAGTCGCCCTGAGCACAGGCGACCCGGTCAGATTGTCGAAAGCAATTTCCAAGTTCACCAAAGCCAACCCGGATGTTTTCAGCTTCAAAATTGGCGTCGTCGAGGGCAGGGTGGTCGAGATCAATGATGTCGAGGCGATTGCGAACCTGCCGTCGAAGGAAGAGCTTATCTCGAAGATCATGTTTCTGATCAATTGCCAGGCGCAACGCCTTGTCACGGTACTTTCAGCCGTGCCGCGCAACCTCGCGATTGTCATCAAACAGATCGGTGAGCAAAAGGGCGGCGGCGAAGCCGCCCAGTAAATTGGGGATCTCAAATTTGAGATCCCTCTAAAGAGTCAGCCGGACCAGGGAAAAACGAGCGGGACGATTTGTCAGGTCGTCTCTTGCGGGCTCGGACGTCGACCCGACCGTGCGATGCAGCAAGTGGTCGGAAGGCGTCCCGTGGGTTCTCGCGGCTTACGAAAACACGGTAACCAGAGCACACAAGAACCCCTTTGGAGGAGGAATAGAAAGCAGTTATGGCAGCCACACGTGAAGATGTAATTGAGTTTTTGAAGGGCATGACCCTTCTCGAAGCCTCGCAGCTCGTTAAGGATCTGGAGGAAACCTTCGGCGTCTCGGCGGCCGCGGCAACAGTCGCGGCTCCGGCGGCGGGCGCGGGTCCGGGCGGCGAAGCAGCCGCGCCGGCCGCGGAGAAGACGGAATTCGACGTGATCCTGCAGGCTGCTGGCGGTAACAAGATCAATGTCATTAAGGTCGTTCGCGAGGTCACGGCGCTCGGCCTCAAAGAGGCCAAAGACCTCGTCGAAGCAGCCCCGAAGCCTGTCAAAGAGGGTGTTTCCAAGGAAGAAGCCGAAACCATCCGGCAGAAACTTGCCGATGCGGGCGCGACTGTCGAAGTCAAGTAGATTGGCCTTGATGGCGACTGATGGCAGCTTAGACGGTGCGGGCCGGGGGCGGGCAACGCCCGAGCCCCCTCCCGCATCTTAACACCTGTCTTGACAATATTTTGAGCTTTACTGGTCGGGCTTGACAGTCAGGTCGCTCGCGGGTAAAATAGGGGAGTATTGAGGCGCTGGCGTTACTCCCGAAGAATTTGAGGAAGAAATTTAGCCGCTTTTGGTTCAAGAGCGGTCAGGGCAATTTGCGCTCTGACCGCGCTTTGGCGTCTCTAAAATTAGTTTTTGTCACTCAACTATCAGCTTCAGTCAACTGACCCAGGAGAGGGGTAGAAATATCTCTTTTGGGTCAGCTTATTGATCGCTTCATCAAAGGAATCGCTAATGTCTGCAAACCCGCTTCAAATTGCTAATAACGGCCTCGGACGACGCACGAGCCGTGCACCCGAGCGCCAGGACTTTTCCAAAATCGCAACGGCGGTGCGCATTCCCAATCTGATCGAGATTCAACGCGAGTCGTACAACCGTTTTCTCCAGATGGACTTGCTGCCCGAAGAGCGCGAGAACACGGGCCTCCAGGCGGTCTTTCGTTCCGTCTTCCCGATCTCGGATTTCCGCGGTACGGCGACGCTCGATTTCGTGGAATTTCAAATCGGCAATTGGCAGTGCAAGTGTGGCCGACTCGAGGGGCTTAACTACCTGCGCGCGAACTGCAAGGTCTGCGGCGCGACGATTAAGGTTGACCCGCTGACGCCCGGCGAAACGCTCTGCCACAACTGCGGCACGTTCAACGCCGTACGCCCTCAGCTCTGCGACAACTGCGGTGAACCGGTCGGCCTTAAGCACAAGCACGATCAGCAGGAATGCCAGGAACGCGGCATGAGCTACAGCGTGCCGTTGAAGGTCAAAATCCGCCTCACCGTTTTCGACAAGGACCCCGAGACGGAAGCGCTCTCGATCCGCGACATCAAAGAGGAGGATGTTTTCTTCGGTGAAATCCCACTGATGACGGATAACGGCACCTTCATCATTAACGGCACTGAGCGCGTCATCGTCTCGCAGCTTCACCGCTCGCCCGGCGTCTTCTTCAAGCGCGGCCCGGTCTACGTCGCCAAGGTGATTCCGTACCGCGGCTCGTGGGTGGAGTTCGAGTACGATCAGAAGAATTTACTTTACGTGCGCGTCGGTAAGCGAAAATTTCTCGCCTCCATTTTCCTCCGGGCACTCGGCATCTGGCTTGATCCGCGATTCGCCGAGCGCGATTTTCATACGGACGCGCAACTGGAGGAGGCCGTCAAGAACGCTTCCTTCAGCGACGAGAACATCCTGCGCGCTTTCTATACCGTCGACCAGGTGAGGCTCGAGGAGGGGCGCATTTTCATTCAAGTCCCGGAGGCGGGCGCGAGCAACCTCATCGGCATGAAGGTTGATTTCGACATTAAGGGGCGCGGCAGCGAGCCGATCGTCCGAAGTGGAAAGAAGGTGACGCATACCGCGCTCGAGGGCCTGCGCAAAGCCAAGATCGGTGAGGTGGAGGTTGACTCCGCGCAGCTCGAAGGCGCCTACGCGCTCTCCGACATCGTCAACATGGAGAGCGGCGAAGTGGTTCTCGAAGCCAATAACGAGATCACCCCCGCCAAATTACAGGAGATTGTTGAAGCGGGGATCGAGCGCTTCTCGATCTTCTTCCCGGAGCGCGATGACGTCGGCCCGATCCTCTCACAGACGCTGAAAAAGGATGTCATTACGAAGCCCGTCGACGCATTGCTGGAGATTTATCGCAAGATGCGGCCGGGGGATCCGCCGACCGTGCAGACCGCTTTCCGTCTGCTGGAAGGCATGTTCTTCGACCCGCGCAAGTTCGATTTCTCGCGCGTCGGGCGTCTCAAATTCAACATCAAGATGGGCAAGCCCGAGCTCGAGCGGATTGACGACCCGCTGCTCTCGGCGCGGGATTTTATCGAGGTCGTTTCGTACGTCCTGAAGATGCGCAAGAACCCGTCGGAATACCAGGCGGACGACATCGATCATCTCGGCAACCGCCGCGTCCGTGCCGTCGGCGAGTTGTTGGAAAATCAGTTCCGCATCGGTTTGGAGCGCATGGAGCGCGCCATCAAAGAGAAAATGTCGATCCATCAAGAGATGCAGACGACAATGCCCCGCGACCTGATCAACGCGAAGCCGGTCACAGCCGCGGTCCGCGAGTTCTTCGGCTCCAGCCAGCTCTCGCAGTTCATGGACCAGACGAACCCGCTCTCGGAGATCACACACAAGCGTCGTCTCTCGGCGCTGGGGCCGGGCGGACTCTCGCGCGAGCGCGCCGGTTTTGAGGTGCGCGACGTGCACCCGACGCACTACGGCCGCATCTGCCCGATCGAGACGCCTGAGGGGCCGAACATCGGTCTGATCTCCAGCCTCTCGTGCTTTGCGCGGATCAACGAGTTTGGCTTCATCGAATCGCCGTACCGCAAGGTTATCGACGGGCGGGTGGTCGAATTCGTACGGATCATCAACGGCGGCGACACCAAATTCAAGCCGGGCGATCACGTGCCACAGGATGAGGTTGAGAAGGCGAACAAGCGCGTCGGCGCGGACGGCCGCAAGGCCGAGTTCGAGCCGTACCCGTTTTACCTGACGGCCTGGGAAGAGGACAAGCACGTCATCGGTCAGGCCAACATCGAGCTCGACGATGACGGCCACATCGTCAACGAGCGCAACGCGGCGCGTAAAGCCGGCGAGTTCATTCTCGCGCTCAGGAAAGACATTGAGTACGTCGATGTCTCGCCAAAGCAGCTCGTTTCCGTCGCCGCTTCGCTCATCCCGTTTCTTGAGAATGACGACGCCAACCGCGCGCTGATGGGATCGAATATGCAGCGCCAGTCGGTACCGCTCCTGCGTGCCGAAGCGCCCTACATCGGCACCGGCATGGAGAAGGTGACGGCGCAGGATTCCGGCGCGGTGGTCGTCGCTCGGCGCGACGGGGTGGTGGACTATGTCGACTCCGAGCGTATCATCATCAAGGCCGATCACAATGTGGACGGCACGATCTCACGCGAGGTGACGGCCGACATCTACACGCTGATCAAGTTTAAGCGTTCGAACCAGAACACCTGCATCAACCAGCGCCCGATCGTCCACGTCGGCGAGCGTGTCACCAAGGGGCAGGTGATCGCCGACGGGCCGTGCACGGACCGCGGCGAGCTGGCTCTCGGTCGCAACGTGCTCGTCGCGTTTATGCCGTGGCGCGGTTATAACTTTGAGGACGCGATCCTGGTCTCGGAGCGCCTCGTCAAAGACGATTACTACACCTCGATTCACATCGAAGAGCTCGAGATCGAGGCGCGCGACACTAAGCTCGGCCCTGAAGAGATCACGCGCGACATCCCGAACGTCGGGGAAAACATGCTCCGCGACCTGGACGAGAGCGGCATCATACGCATCGGCGCGCAGGTTAAGCCCGGCTCGATTCTCGTCGGCAAAGTGACGCCGAAGGGCGAAACTCAGTTGACGGCGGAAGAAAAACTGCTGCGCGCGATCTTCGGCGAAAAAGCCGGCGACGTGAAAGACGCCTCGCTGGTCTGCCCGCCGGGCATCGATGGGACGGTGGTTGACGTACAGGTCTTCACGCGCAAGGGTCAGGAAAAGGATGCGCGCTCGCAAAACATCGAGCAGGAAGAGGAGGACCGCCTCCGGCGCGATCTTGAGGACGAAATACGCATCCTGCGCGAGCAGCGCGACCAGCGAATCTACGAGTTGCTCGAAGGCCGTAAGCTGGCCGCCGATTTAGTCATCAACAAAGAGGTCCTAATCCCGCGCGGCCAAACGATCTCACGCGAGATGCTCGAAGGGATCGAACCGAAGGCTTTGCGGAAAGCGCAGTTGACTTCGACGCGCGTGGACATCGGCACGGAGATCAAGGAGTACGAAGACCGTACCGAGCGCCAGATCAGGATCCTCTCTGACATTTATGAAGAGAAGATCGCGAAGCTCCGCCAGGGCGACGAGCTTGCGCCGGGCGTCATCAAGATGGTCAAGGTCTTCATCGCGATGAAGCGCAAGCTTTCGGTCGGCGACAAGATGGCCGGCCGCCACGGTAACAAGGGCGTGATCGCGCGCATTCTTCCGGAAGAGGACATGCCTTACCTGCCCGACGGCACGCCGGTCGAGATCGTCCTCAACCCGCTCGGCGTTCCCTCGCGCATGAACGTCGGTCAGATCCTTGAAACGCACCTCGGCTGGGCCGCGCGCGTGCTCGGCCTCTATTTCGCGACGCCGGTGTTTGACGGGGCGAGCGAACGTGAGATTAAAAAAAGGCTGCTGGATGCCGGCGCTCGGCTGCGCGAGCTGAGCCTGCCAGAGATTGTCAACGAGTCGGGCAAGACGGTTCTTTACGACGGGCTGACGGGCGAGCCTTTCGAGCAGAAGGTGACGGTCGGCTACATCTACATGTTGAAGCTGTCCCATCTCGTGGATGACAAGATTCACGCGCGCTCGATCGGGCCTTACAGCCTGATCACACAGCAGCCCCTCGGCGGTAAGGCGCAGTTCGGCGGCCAGCGTTTCGGGGAGATGGAGGTCTGGGCGCTTGAGGCTTACGGCGCGGCGCACATTCTTCAGGAGCTCCTGACGGCGAAATCTGACGATGTCGCCGGGCGATCGAAGATTTACGAGGCCATCGTCAAAGGCGAAGCGGACTTTGATCCGGGCTTGCCGGAATCCTTCAACGTGCTGGTGCGCGAGCTCCAATCGCTCTGTCTCGACGTTGAGTTGATCAACAAAGACGGGGGCAACGGGCAGGGCGGCAGCGGCGATCGCGCCGGCGAAGCCCTGATCACAAGCGGCGCGGAAGGATAACAAATGCATAGTCCGGGGCCTGAATGTTTGAGTCGGGAGTCAAAAGAGACGCGATCGCCGCCTTTGTTTTGACTTTAGACCCTAGACTTCAGACTCCGGACTTCCATGGAGGTTAAAAGGTGTTTCGATTCCAACAAGAAAAAACGCAACTCGCCCCTGACTTTGAGGCGATCCGGATCAGTCTGGCGTCACCGGAAAAGATCCGCCAGTGGTCACACGGCGAGGTGACCAAACCGGAGACGATTAACTACAGGACGTTCAAGCCGGAGCGTGACGGGCTGTTCTGCGCGCGCATCTTCGGGCCGGTCGCCGACTGGGAGTGCCTCTGCGGAAAATATAAGCGCATGAAACACCGCGGCGTCATCTGCGATAAGTGCGGCGTCGAGGTGACGCAGGCCAAAGTGCGCCGCGAGCGCCTCGGTCACATTGATCTCGCCAGCCCGTGCTCGCACGTCTGGTTCTTCAAGGGCTTGCCCTCCCGTATCGGGCACCTGCTCGACATTCCCTTGCGCGAGCTCGAAAAGGTTCTCTACTTCGAATCCTACATCGTGATTGACCCGGGCGACGCGCCCGTCAAAGAGCGGGAGCTGCTGACGGACGAGCGCTACCGCGAGTTGATGCGCGACTACCCGGGGCAATTCGTCGCGAAGATGGGCGCGGAGGCCATCAAGGAACTGCTCTCGATGGTCAACATCGAGGAGTTGGCCGCCGAGCTTCGCACGCGCATGAAGGAGGAGACCTCCCAGCAGAAGAAGCTCAAATACTCCAAACGTCTCAAGGTCGCCACATCATTCTTGAAATCCGGCAACCGGCCCGAATGGATGATCCTCGACGTCATCCCGGTGATCCCGCCGGAGCTTCGTCCCCTCGTGCCGCTCGACGGCGGGCGTTTCGCCACATCGGATTTGAACGACCTCTATCGCCGGGTGATCAACCGCAACAATCGCTTGAAGAAGCTGATGGAGTTGCGGGCGCCGGAAGTGATCGTGCGCAACGAAAAGCGTATGTTGCAGGAGGCCGTTGACGCGCTCTTCGACAACGGCCGGCGCGGTCGCGTCCTGCGCGGCGTGAATAACAGGCCGTTGAAGTCCTTGAGCGGGACGCTCAAAGGCAAGCAGGGCCGCTTCCGCCAGAACCTGCTCGGCAAGCGCGTCGACTACTCGG
>CAYLJO010000226.1:0-9982 GCA_964383905.1 uncultured Blastocatellaceae bacterium | reverse complement strand
ATCTGCGATATGATACGCAACTGGACCAAAATAGTTTTCACACAGTCTGTCATTCTTTCAGTAATCTTCGCCAACTGGTACACGGCGGTCGTCTCGCTGGGTCTCATCTCGCTCATCCTCGGCCTCTCGCTCCAAACACCAATCACGAGCTTCATCGGGTGGGTCTACATTCTCGTCAGGTCGCCCTATAGGGTCGGCGACAGGATCAAGATAGGCGAATCGGCGGGCGATGTGATTGACGTCAGCTACGTCGATACGACGCTCTGGGAATTCGGCGGAGAATACCTTTCAACCGATCATCCGAGCGGCAGAGTCATCAAATTTCCCAACTCAAAGGTTCTCAACACACCCGTTTACAACTACTCTTGGCCGTTGTTCCCCTACATCTGGAACGAGATCAAATTCAACATCGCCTACGGAAGCGACCTTGAATTTGTGGCGGAGACGATGCAGAGGGTGGCGGAAGAAGAAGTGGGCGAGGCGATGATGGAAAGGGTCAGAGTCTTCCGCGAGCTTCTGGCGCAAACACCCGTCGACGAGCTGCAGGTGCAGGAGCGACCGGTCGTACTATTCCGCGTCAACGACAATACTTGGCTCGAGGCAATTGTGCGCTACCTCGTCAACCCGAAGGAGGCCGGAAGAGTTAAAACCAGGCTCATCAAAAAACTGCTCGCGCAACTGAACACCGCGCCCGAACGGGTGATGTTTCCTAAAGGTGACGCGAGATAAGCCGGTAAGCGCCATTTAAACGCACCGTGATTTAAGTACATTGGAATTTAAGTTTTTGGTCCTTTGACTGTACCCTAGAGAAATGCATAAAGAACATCTAACACTCAGCCAAGCTGACCATGACTTTCTCATAACGATGACCACTAAAGGTCAAACATCTGCCAGAGTCTTCAAAAGAGCCACGGCCTTGCTGGAGTTGCATCGCGGTCAGACTTTGCTGGCCGTCGCCAACTCCTTACATGTCAGTCGTCAAACGGTCGCCCTGTGGAGAGACCTTTATCAATCAAGTGGCTTGCAGGCTTTGGCAGAGAAGCCTCGCAGTGGTCGCCCCGTTCGCATTGACGGCAAGCAGCGTGCTTCGATCACTGTCCTCGCTTGTTCTTCTCCGCCTCAAGGCCGTGCGCGCTGGACGTTGCGCCTCTTGGCAGACAAAGCAGTCGAGCTAGGCTTGTGCGAAAGCCTGTCACATACTCGTGCGCGAGTCATTCTGAAAAAAACGAACTCCAGCCCCATCTGAAAAAGCAGTGGTGCATTGGGACTATGGACTCAACTTTTCTCGCCCGCATGGAACAGATTCGAGCGCTTTATGCTCTGCCTTATGATGAACAATATCCCCAAGTTTGCTTCGATGAACGCCCCTGCTTCCTGATTGGTGAGGCGGTCGCGGGCCTGGAGATGAAGAGCGGTCAAGTCGCACGCCAGCATTATGCTTATGAGAAGAACGGGTCGTGTGCGCTTCTGATGGCGATTGAGCCGAAGACCGGAAAACGGCTGGCCCAAGTCTTCGGCCAGCGCACCAAACAAGAGTACGCACTCTTTATGAAGGAGTTGGCGGCAGTTTACCCGGAAGCCAAGAAGATTCGAGTCGTGCAAGATAATCTGAACACGCACTCCACCAGTTCCTTCTATGAGAGTTTCAGCGCCGAGGAAGCTTTTGCCTTGTCAGAGCGCTTTGAGTTCTACTCCACGCCCAAGAAGGCTTCGTGGCTGAACATGATGGAGATCGAGTTTTCGGCTCTCTCCAAGCAATGCTTAAATCGGCGCATTGCCAGTAAAGAAGAAGAACTAACGAGAGAAGTCTTAAGCCTTGTCAAAGAGCGCGAAGAGAAAGCCATCAAGATTGATTGGCAGTTCTCAATCGAAGAAGCCAGAGGTAAATTGAACAGGCATTACAGAGAAGTCAATGCTAAGAATGCTCAATATCAAAAAACTTAGTTTCCAATGTATTAAGTACATTGGAAAGTAAGTTGTTTGATTAGCCAGCTTTCTTGTCGTACCCTTTGAGTATGACAAGAGAAGCACAACCCCTAACCCTGAGTAGTAACGAAACTCGCTCTTTGAAAAACATCTTAACTTGCGGTACGGCTTCGGCTCGCGCCCTCAACCTGTAAGACTTGATTGCGCACCCGCACGACGCTCGGCAAACACTTCGTGCCTATGCCCTACTCTGGCTCGATGACGGCGAGTCCGTGCCAGAAGTCGCACAACGCTTAGGCGTCACCCGCCAGACTGTTTACAACTGGGCCAGCCGCTTGAAAGCACGCACCGACTTGGAGTTGGCCTTGCGCCTCGCCGATGCCCCGCGCTGTGGTCGCCCCTGCACGGCTTCAGGCATTATTGATCCGCTCATTGATGCCGTCATCGAGCGTGACCCGCGCGAGTTTGATTACCGCTCGACCGTCTGGACAGCCCCACTCCTGGTCGAGTATTTGTGCGATCAACACAGGCTCGTGGTCTCCGACGACAGCGCGCGTTTAGCCATTGCACGGCTGCGAGTTCGCTGGAAACGTCCGCGCCACCAGTTAGCCTTGCGCCCGACCACGTGGCGACAAGCCAAAGGGGGCTGAAACGCGGACTCTTTGAGCGGGAACGCTGCGTCATCCTGATGCTCGACGAGATCATCATCACCGAGACGCCGCCGCTCTACAGTTGCTATTGCCGCATCGGGCAGCAGTGCCGCGTGCCGGTCACGGGCAATCGAAAGACTCGCATCTTTCATGGCGTCATCAATATTGGCAGCGGCGACGTGCTGCTGCTGATAACTAAAGTGTGGGATGAAGTGACGCATCAATACTTTCTGCAGATGATCCGCTCGCATTGGCGAGGTTGGCAGATCGTGCTGTTTGAAGATCGCGGCACACCGCATACGGCAGAAGAGAGCCGAGAGTTGGCGGCAGGGTTAGGCATTCAGGTGCGCCTTTTGCCACGCGCCACGCCGGAACTCAACGCGATGGATCATCTCTGGCGCAGTGTGAAAGGGCGTGCGTTGGCAAATCGCCCGACGCTCTCGATTGATAAGTCGGCAGATGCCGCATGTCGCTACATCTTCGACATGAGTCGGCGTGAGCGGTTACGCAAAGCCGGAGTCTTCTCGGAAGAGTTCTGGCTGACCAATTGAGACAGTTGTCAAAGAACTTTTTCGGACTTACTTTGGTCTGCAAATGTTCCGCTTGTTTAGGCGGAACTTTCTGTCTTGTACGGTGTCTAAATGATCCGGGATCTATTTGATCGATAAAAACTGCTACGCGCAATTAATTGAATAATAGCCTACGGGCCGAATTGATGGAGGAGCTAAAGATATGAAGGCGCTTGCGGAGAAGCAAAAAAACCACTCCGCTCCATACATTAACGTCACGCCGCTGATAGATGTACTGCTCGTGCTTTTAATCATCTTTATGGTGGTCACGCCGCAAAAGCCGAGCCGCTTTAAAACGCAAATCCCACAAGGGCCTCCGCCTGAGAGTTTGCCGCCAAATCCTCTGGCTCTCATCGTCACAATTGATAAAGACCTCCGCCTCAAGTTGAATCAGGTAGATGACATGGGATCGGTCAACGACACAGCGAAGTTAAGCGCCACCCTCGAGCAACTCTTTCAAGAGCGAAAAGAGAACCACGCGTATAACTATGAATTGGAAACACCGGGTGAGCTTAGGGAAGAAGATCGGATTCAGAGAACCGTCTTCATCAAAGCCCCGCGATCAATCCACTACGGCGATGTCGCCAAGGTGATCGATGGGGTGAAAGGAGCAGGCGCAACGCCGATCGGGCTGCAGATTGATGATCTGGATTAGCGATGCGGCTGGGCGCGAGCTGAGAACCGTCACCGTAAGGACCAGACCATACCCTCCACTGCCGCATGGACCGTTGCCGTAACGTGAGGGCTCATCGCGGTAAACGCCAGGGCGGCAATGAAACCGCTGAGGCAAACATAGATGATACGGCTGAACAGAAATGAGTTGCGACCGTTGTGCGCTCGGTCAAGCGTCGCCAGCTGCGCCAACCGGCGCACCCGCCGCTCTAACCCTCCGGTCGTTTCGCCACTTAAAAAAGCGCCCGCCGGCATCGTCGGGCCTGCGCCCGCCGGGGCGATACGGGCAATCCCAACCAGTGCCGATGCAAGATCGAGCGCCACAGATGCGCCCTTGCGCGCCGCGTATTCGTCTGCCGCGGCCTCTGAGCTTTCGGCCCAGGCCTGATGGAGCGAGCGGCCACAGGGTAAAATCGTTAACATATCACGGCAGGCGCGCAAAAGTCCGCGTTTGAGGTTGTCATGCGCAATCAGGTGGCCGTTTTCATGCTCCATTGCCGCCGCGACCTCGTCTGCGCTCAGCGCGTCGAAAACATGACCCGCAATAAAGAGCCGCGGGCGGATCACACCCACGACGGCGATCACCGGAAACGTATGCCGAACGCGGTAGGCGGGGATGCGCACACCCTCGATTTGAATTGCTTCGGCGTGCCGCATCCAATCGCAGACGAGCCTGCGCGTCGCGCGCCACGAGGCGAACCCGCGCCAGGCGGCGAGCGCAATCCCGCCGGCTGAAACAAGTGCGAAGGCAGCGAGCTTGATACTCACAGCCTCGGCGGCCGCCGGTTCGTAGAGAATATAAGCCGGGGTCAAAAAGAAGATCACGCAAGCCAATGAGACGGCAGCCGGAAGGATGCGTAGCGCGAAGCTTAATTCGGCCCGCACCGCTGCCGGCAACACCCGCGCAGGTCGTGCGATGGCTCGCCACAGCCATGCGACAACCAGTGAAGCGAGCGCGTTAGACGCGAGCAGGACGCTGAGCGCAAGGCAGATTCCAAGCAGACCGTACATTAGTCGTTAGCCCTTATGCTTTAGTTCTCGCCGCTTCTCTTTAATGAGGCGATCAAGTTCGTCGAGCAGGCTGCGGTCGTGCTCGCTGACTGCCTCTACGATACAGGCCAGCATCGGCTCTACCCCTTCCTCGCCGCGGCCGAGCAAGCCATCGATCACATCTTTCGCCACGCCCCGCTCCAACTCCGCGCGCGAGACGCGCGGCGAGTAGAGGAATGCGCGGCCTTTTTTACGGCGATGAAGTAGCCCCTTTTTGTGGAGCCGGTCAAAGGTCGTCATCAGCGTCGTATATGCCATCTGTCCCTGAACCGCACCGTGCATTTCGCGCACGCTGATCTCGCCGCGCCGCCACACCTCCTCCATCACTTGACGTTCAAGCTTACCCAGGCTGTGGCACACGGCTTCGCGCGGTCGCTTGAAACCAAGCAGCATAAATCTCGGCACATTCATGCTGCTGAGTATTGATGACAAATTACGTGGCTGTCAATAACGGCAACCCCCACTCGCCGCTCCCCATCCAGACCTTACCGGGCTTCTCCATGCGCCCCGATTGCCGGACGCTGCAACTTGCGGAAACAAATTTTGTCATCAAATCATATATTTCGACCAATCAGTTCCTTTGAGCGTCTGAATTAACGGAACTGCTCCGGCTCCTTATACCGGGCGGTTCCCGATCTCAGGCTGGCGACTGCCCGTCGATAAAGATCAGATAAGCGTTTGACTGTCAGAACGAATCACGGCGGAGAAGCGAGAGGCATGAAGTTGAATAGACGCCCTTTACCTGATGTGCCGGCGCGAACGGAATCGAAAACGATGATTGCCTGGCCGGATGACCACCATTTTCGGTATTCAATTCCCCCGCGGGCGAACTCCGGGACATCGGATCGCACCACAGGCCATACTTACGGCGCGCCAGCCGGATCAAGGTTTGTCATCCAGCTTGACCCGGCAAGCCTCGAGCGCCAAGGGGGCCTCTGTTTTAAGGCGATAACCTAGCAACGCGTCATATTCCTGCTGAGGTTAAGCCTCGCCGCGATCTTCTTCTGGTTCGGCCTCCTGAAGATTGCTAACGTAAGCCCGGTGGTCGCACTACTGAAAAGCACCCTCCCCTTCCTTGCGGCATCGCCATATATTGAGCTGTTGGGCCTCGTAGAAATCGGCATCGCCGCCGGGCTGGTCACCGAAAGACTTTCAAAGCAGGCCACCATCTTGATGATCCTGCACCTCTTTGGCACGCTGAGCGTGGTCTTGATTAATCCGCAGTTGTTCTTCGCGCCAGAGTTCCCGGTTCTCACGATGGACGGCGAGTTTGTGATGAAGAACCTGGTGCTCATCACTGCCGGACTCGTTATCGTGTGCCCGCGCGGGAAGTGGGTCACGTTTATCCGCAGATGCGGTCCGGCATAGCTGCCTTGATCTCCGGGGCCGCCAGTTACCTTGACAAAAGCGCGGTCGAGTGTCTGAATTACCTTTCAGCCGGGTCTCATAAACTCTGGCGCCTTGTGGTCAAATGATCAGTCAACCTAACAACCCCTGCTGTTATTATTATTACAGCTCGCTCTCCGCGCGGAGGGACGGTCGGGCTGTCGGCGTGTAATGATCATCTAACACCACCCCCAGACAGATTTCTTAGTAACCGGCCACTTTCCTTCCCGCATCGAGAAGGAAAGTGGTCGGTTTTAGTTTCTAAGATTCCTGGAAGAGAAGATACCAATTTACCAGAGACCTGAAAAACAAGGGGTGCAAACGGGCGCTTAATGTGCTAGAAGGTTTCTGGTTGGGCCTGCAGAAGCAACACGGCGCGCGCGCCAAAGCGGCCTTAACGGGGCGCTTAAACGAATATCACGGGGTTGATCTCTCTCTGACAGGCCAACCCTCCCATCGACCTATTAGTTGAGGAGAAGAGTATGTCAAAAAAAACAGTCTACCATAGACTCTTAATACTTCCGCTGCCCGCGGTCTTATTACTGATTCTAAGCATCTCGGCGTTTGGCCAATCTACGGCCACGCTCCAGGGAAGAGTCGTTGATCCGTCGGGCGCGGTCGTACCCAACGCAAAGATCACGGTGCGAGATCAGGCCACCGGAGTCGAACGAACCGCCCAGTCCGACAGCGACGGCAACTATCAGGTCGCCGCGCTGCCACCGGGTACCTACCGCATCGAGGCCCAGGCCCAGGGGTTTCAGACGCAGGTGATCAATGACCTTAAGCTGGACGTCGCCCGGACCGAGACCCAGGACATCCATCTGACAGTCGGCGCTTTCACGCAAGAGGTGACGGTGACCCCAGAAAGTCCTGTCATCGAGACGGCAACGACCTCAGTCGGCCAAGTCATCGATCAAAAGACAGTGCAGGAGATTCCGCTCAACGGCCGGCACTTAGTGGACCTCGGGCTACTCATACCCGGTTCCGTCGCGCCGAACCCGGCGACCGGGTTCCTCACAGCGCCGATCCGCGGGCAGGGGGCGTTGGCTTTCAATACCGCCGGCAATCGTGAGGATACGACCAATTTTCAAATCAACGGCATCAACCTTAACGATATGCTTCAGAATCAGGTCACGTTCCAGCCGTCGATCAGCACGGTCCAGGAATTTAAGGTTGATAACTCGACCTTCAGCGCAGAATATGGCCGCAACTCCGGTGCGATAGTAAACGTCGCGACGCGCTCAGGCACGAATCAATTTCACGGCGAGCTGTTCGAGTTCTTCCGCAATGAGGATCTCGACGCGCGCAACTTCTACGACGGGCCGAACCCCCCGCCATTCAAGCGCAACCAGTACGGCTTTGATATTGGCGGCCCAGTTTACCTGCCGCGCTTTGGCGAAGGCGGGCGCCCGACCTACAGCGGGAAGAACCGAACCTTCTTCTTCTTCAGCTTCGAGGGGCTTCGCCAGCGCCAGGGCCTCACAATCAATACCCAGGTGCCCAGTAATAGCCAGCGGGCGGCAGCCGTTAATCCCTCTTCACGGCAATTGCTCGGCTTGATCCCGGTGGCTAACTCCTTTGATGCCAGAGGTAACCCGATATTTGTGGGATCCGCCACGGCGCCCGTGAACCTCGATCAATATACTGTTGATATCAGCCATAACTTGACCCAAAACGACCGTCTGCACGGGTACTACGCCTTCCAGACGGACCTGCGTAATGAGGCGCTGGCGAGCGCTTTAGCGGGCACTAATACGATCCCCGGCTTTGGTGATACGCGCCAGGCGCGTCGCCAGTTGCTCACTTTAAATGAAACGCATACGTTTGGCCCGAACCTGGTCAACGAAGCGCGCCTCGGCGTGAATCGAATTCATATCACCTTTATTCCGATTGCTTCTCTCAACCCGGCTAATTTCGGAATAAACACGGGAATTAATACGCCCATCGGGCTGCCGAGCATCACCATCAGCAGCCTCAACTTGAGCTTCGGCGGCCCCCAGGCGGAGCCACAAGGTCGCGGGGATACCACCTACGTTCTCTCAGACACGCTCAGCTACCTGCGCGGCAAGCATTCGTTCAAATTCGGTGGTGAGGTCCGCCGCTTCTACAATAACAACTTTAGTGTTGATCCGGGCACGTTTTCCTTTGCCAACATGAACGCCTTTAACGCGGGAACCGCCAACGTGTTTAATATTACTCAGGGTAGCAGCACGAACAGCCTTGTCACGGGCTCCTTCGGACTGTTCGTGCAAGATAATTACAAGCTTAGGCGGAATCTGACCTTTGAGCTTGGCCTGCGTTATGACTGGAACATGACTCCGCACGAGCGGTTCAAGCGCCTCGTCGTCTTTGATCCTCAGACCGACTCGCTCCGGCGCGTCGGCACAGACATCGACAAGGTTTATCATGAAAACAACAAGAACTTTCAGCCGCGCGTCGGCTTCGCCTGGGACCCCTTCAAGGATGGTAAGACATCTGTGCGGGGTGCCTACGCGGTGCTTGTCGAGCAGCCAATTACGAGCATCGTGAGTGCGACCAGCTCGAACCCCCCGCTTGCCATTCCGGTCGCTTTACCGGGCGGAAGAACGACCACGTTTGGCAGTGCGCTTTCTGACGTCAGGGCCGGTGGCACAATCGCTCCCACTTCGATTGACCATGACTTTGACAACGCCTACGTTCAGTCTTACAACCTGAACGTCCAGCGCGAAATCGGAAGGGGCTTTGGCGCGATGATCGGCTATTTCGGGTCGAAGGGCACTCACCTGCAAATCACGCGCAACCTCAACCAGTTTTTCAACGGTGTCCGGCCATTCCCAAAACTTGCGCCCAACAGCCCGATCCTCCCCAATACACCGTTGACTAACATCACGAACAGGGAGAGCACGGGCAACTCCAACTACAACGCACTGTGGGTGGCGGCAAACAAGCGCTTCTCGCGAGGCCTTCAGTTCAACGCGTCTTACACATTTTCGAAGTCTATTGACTACAACTCACGCACTAACCAGGGCATCGTCGTGCAGGATAGCTACAATCTACGCGGTGACAGGGCAATCTCGGACTTCGACACGCGCCACCGGTTTGTCATCAGCGCGCTCTACGAGCTACCTTTTCGTGGCAACCGTCTGGTCGAAGGCTGGCAGCTCTCAACCATTACGCAATCCCAGAGCGGTAGTCCGATCAACATCGTCACGAACATTAGTGCCTTTACCGGAGTGGCAAACACACTCCGGCCCGATCTGCTGCGCCCAATCCCTGTCACCCACAATCCCAACCAGTGGTTTACGAATGGGGGCATCACCAATCTGGTCTGTGATCCACGCATCACAAACCCGAATACGACGGGCTTCTGCACGGCCGATTCGGTCTTTGCCTTACCGGTTTCGCCCTCGGGCGTCTTTCACTTCGGCAGTCTGGGGCGCAACGCGGTCATCGGCCCCAGATTCAATAACACCGACTTCTCGATTATCAAGAGGACGAAGATAAGTGAGAGCAAGAGCGTGGAGTTTCGGGCGGAGTTCTTCGATCTCTTCAACCACACAAACTTTGGGCAGCCGGGGCGCGTCGCGCTGGTCGGGAGCACGTCGTTCGGGGTTATCAACAGTACCCGCTTCGCGACTGGTGACTCCGGGTCCTCCCGACAGGTTCAGTTAGCGTTGAAGTTTCTGTTTTAGTTGAGAAGCCATCCCTAAACCCGTTTGAGAGTGACCAAAGCACAAGCCAGATGGACAA
>CAYLJO010000225.1:0-10109 GCA_964383905.1 uncultured Blastocatellaceae bacterium | reverse complement strand
CTGAGAGCGTTGTAATGTCTGCGTGTCACGGCGGCCCCGGGCCAAGCATGAGCCGCCGTGAATAATTTCCGCGCACGACTCGACGGGCCATGCGGGATCGTCATCAAGATGCGTATCGATTCTCCAATCGATTCGATCGCGCGCCTCAAGCAGGATGACCTTGAGCCCGGCCGCGCTCAACCCACGCGCCGCAGCCAATCCCGCCGCGCCTGCTCCGACATCAAAACATCAGCCGTATCTTGCGCCCATAGCCCCAAACTGGATTCCCTACGAAGAGTTGTTGGCTGACAATAGTTCATCCGCTGGCTGCGCCGAGAGCACCTTTCTTATCAATTCGCCCCGAAGCGTTTTAAGACCCGATAATCTTCCGGCGTGTCAACGTCGAACGCGGCTTCAGGCACGGCGATCATAGCTGCTTCAGATGAGTGTCGCCCGATGACGCGCTTTGCTCCTTCAGCGTCACGCAAATTCATCAGCTCAGAAAATAGCGCGCGGTTAAAGAGCGCCGGAACGCCTCGCGTTCTTTCACCATTCGCCTCGTATTCAGAAGCAACCAGTAGTGAACGCTTCGTGTGGTAAGTCTCAAGCAGCCGGTTGATGACCTCGCCCGTGACGAACGGCTGATCACAGAGCATTACAACTGCCGCGTCCACCGGCGCTGGCGTTGCCGCTCCGAGCGCAGCCAAGCCGCAGCGAATCGAAGAGCCCATGCCTTCCGCCCACTCCTGATTAACGACGACTTGCGCTCTCGCGCCGCCGATCTCACCTCGCAGCGCTTCGGCTCGCGCGCCGAGCACGACGACGATTGGACGACACCGCGAGTCGAGCGCCGCCCGGACGGCGCGGCCGAGCAGCGTCTCGCCTTCGTAGCGCAGTAGTTGCTTCGGCCCCCCCATGCGCTCGCTCGCGCCCGCCGCCAGCACGATAATGGCGATCGGCAACTCGCTCATGACGAACCGCAGACGATGTTGGACGCGGTTTCGCGTACGGCAGTTTGCCGCTTGATCCTGAATTCTATGGGCGCAAGATTTACGGCGCAGTCGTCATGAATCGGCGCGTTGCCATCACGCAGGAAACCGGCTTGGCGCCCGGACCACACGGCCTTGATCTCAGCGATCACCGCCAGCGCAATCTCTTCCGGCGTCTCCGCGCCGATGTCTATGCCGACGGGGCTGTGAAGGCGTGCCGGGTGTGAACCGGCGAGGCCGAAGTCTTCCGTGCCAACGCCTTTGAGTAATTTCTCTGTGCGCTGCCTGGGGCCGAGGATGCCCAGGTAGCTCACGGGCGACGGCAGCAGGGCGCGCAGCAATTCAACGTCGTCAAGGTAATTGTGCGTCATCACGACCGCCGCCGTGTCTTGCGTGAGCGTGATGCGCGAGGCCACATCTTCAGCGCGGCAGGGCACGACCGCGTCCGCCTCCGGGAAGCGGTCTCTTGTTGCGCCCCGCGCCCGCGTATCAACTATGGTGACGTGCCAGCCGAGTGCTCGCGCCAGTCGCACGACCGGTACGGCGTCATGCTCCGCGCCGAAGATGATGAGAGAGCGGGGGCGGCGGATAACATCAAAGAAGATTTCCGTCCCACCTCTACTCACTTCATAAGTGCGCATTACGGGACGTCGATTCATGAGCGCCTCGCGGGCGCCTTCGCGTACGCACGCGACAAGTTTACCGCTTGAGCCGGATTGATCGGATAAGCTCAATTCATGCTCATCCAACATCAATCGTTCGCCGGGCTTTTCGATGCGGTGTTCTAAGCTCGCATCATTCGCAGTCTGCGGCGCGCGGATCACCGTGGCGAGCACGCCGCTCTTACGGGCGCGTAAACAGTCCCCGATGAATTGCAGAGCGAGCGCGCCGCAGCTTCCTTCGTGAAGGCTTTCGAGCAGCACCTCGACCACGCCGTTGCAGCCTAGCCCGAGCCCCCACACGACGTCCTCGTCGCCGCGCGTGTCATACCCGACGACGCGCGCCGTGCCTGACGCCATGACTTGCGCGGCGCGCTCCACCGCGTCGCGCTCGAGACACCCGCCGCTAATCGACCCGGCGGTCCGACCGCTTTCTGTAATCAACATTCTCGCGCCGGGACGACGGTAAGCAGACCCGATGACGTTAACAACCGTCGCCAACGCCGCGCGCTCGCCCCGCGCGCACGCTTCCGCGTAGGCGTCAACGATTGCTTGCAGTTCGTTCACGAAAGCGCCCCCTTTCCGATTAGCTTGTCGGGCGTGATCGGCAGGTCGCGCACGCGCACGCCCGTCGCGTGGTAGACGGCGTTGGCGACGGCGGCGGCCGCGCCGACGATGCCGATCTCGCCCGCGCCTTTAGCCCCGATGGGGCTGGCGTGCTCGTCGAAATTTTCGAGCAGCACGACATCAATCGGCGGGACGTCGGCGTTGACGGGCACGTGATACTCCGCGAGGTCTCGGTTGACGATGATGCCCCGATTCTCATCCAGCACCGTCTCTTCCATGAGCGCCATGCCGATCCCCATGATGATGCCGCCCTGCATCTGCGAGCGACCCGTCTTCATGTTCATTACGCGCCCGACGTCGAAGACTCCGGTGAAGCGTGCGAGGCGCACCTCGCCGAAGTCCGGATCAACGCGCACCTCCGCGAAGTGCGCGCCGAATGCGTGCGACGAGAACTTCTTCTCCTTGTCGTTGAACTGGGTGTCGTAACTCCCTTCGACCTCCTTCACGCCGGCGCGCGTGAGGATGTCTTTGTAAGTCTCACCTTTCGCAGAGTCGCCTTTGAGCGCGAGTCTGCCGTCACGCGCGACCGCCTGGTCAGCGCTTACGCCGTAGAGCGGCGAGCGGCTGTCTGCGCGCGCGACTTCGATCAGTTTCGCCAGCGCAGCACGCGCCGCGCCTTGAATGGAACTGCCGACCGACATCACGGTTGACGAGCCGCCCGAAACCATCGCCTTCGGCAGGTTAGTATCTCCTATCTGGACCTCGACGCGCTCGGGCGGCAGCCCCAACGTCTCACAGACGATCTGCGTGAGCACGGTGTATGTGCCCGTGCCGAGATCGTGCGTGCTGCTCTCGGCGATGGCGATCCCGTCCTGCCGAATGCGGACGCGGGCCGAAGACGGGAAATGATTGACCGGATAGACGGCCGTCGCCATCCCCATACCGACGAGGTGGCGCCCGTCACGCATCGAACCGGGCGGCGGGTTGCGCCGCGACCAGCCGAACCTTTCGGCGCCGATCTTGTAACTCTCTTTCAGCAGCTTGGTTGACCACGGCAGCTTTGTATCAGGGTCGGTATCCGCATGATTGATAACACGCAGCTCGATGGGATCCATATTGAGTTTGTAGGCCAACTCGTCGAGCGCGGATTCGAGCGCGAACATGCCGGAGGACTCGCCCGGAGCACGCATGTAGGTCGGGGTGCCCACGTTGAGCGGGATGAGCCTCTGCGACGCTCTGAAATTCTCGCAGGCGTACATCATGTGCGTCGGCTTGGTGAACGGCTCGACGTACTCGTCAAAAGTCGAGGTGTGAGTGGCGCCTTCGTGGACGATGACCGTCAACCGCCCGTCGCGCTTCGCGCCGAGCGTGACGCGCTGCTCGGTCTCGGCGCGGTGGCCCATGTTCGAGAACATCTGCTGGCGCGTGGTGACGAGCTTGACGGGTCGCCGCATCTGGCGCGCGGCGGCGGCGGCGAGTAGGACATGCGACCAGACGGTGCCCTTGCAGCCGAACGCGCCGCCCGTGAATTTGCAGACGCAGCGCACGTTCTCTTCGGGGACGCCGAAAGTCGTGGCGACGGCGTGGCGCACGCCGTAGGTGTACTGCGTCGCGTCGTAGACCGTCACCTTGTCTCCGTCCCACGCGGCGATCGTCGCGTGCGGCTCCATCGGGTTGTGGTGCTCCGTCGGCGTGCGGTAAACCTCCTCGACGCGGACGTCCGCGGCGCCGAGTCCGGCCAGGGCGTCGCCGCGCAGCGTGTCGGCGGGCTTACCCGCGACCTTCTGCCTCGGCACGAAAGCCTTGCCACGCTCCTTGCCCATGTCGGCGGCGGGCGGCTGCTCTTCGTAAGTGACGCGAATGAGATCGGCGGCGTGCTTCGCTTGCTCCAGTGTGTTAGCGACGACGACCGCGATGTACTGGCCGGCGTAATAGACGACGGGGCTTTGCAGAGGCACGCGACGGCCTGCGGCATCTCCTTCGGCCGGATTCGTCATGACGGGTTTGAGCTTCGGCGCGTTTTCGTGCGTCATAATGTGCAGCACGCCCGGGGCTCTCTCGGCCTCTCTCGTGTCGAAGGTCTTGATGCGCCCGTTGGCGATGGTGCTGCTGAGGAGCACAGCATGGGCCATGTTATTGAGCGGCCACTCGGCTGCGAAACGCGCGCCGCCCGTCACCTTCAGCCGCCCGTCCACGCGGTCGAGCGGCCGGCCCACTACCCCGTTGCCCTGAGTTCTTGATCGGCTGCCGTTCTGATTCGCGCTCACGCCGCACCTCCCGTCGTACCGCCGGCGACTTCGCCCAAGATGCGCCTCACGGCGCGCTTCGCCAGCTCAATCTTGAAAGCGTTATGCTTTTGCGGCACCGCGCCACGGACGGCTGCCTCTGCTGCCGTAGCGAAAGTCTGTGCGCTGGCCTGCGCCCCGGTTAGAACTTTCTCCGCGTTGAGCGCGCGCCAAGGTTTGTGCGCCACGCCGCCCATCGCCAGCCGCGCCGCGCTGATGCGCCCCTGCTGTATATCCAACGCCGCCGCAACCGAAACGAGGGCGAAAGCGTACTGCGCGCGGTCTCTGATCTTCAGGTAGTGTGAGCGCTTTGCAAATGCCGATGAAGGCAGATCAACGGCGACGATCAATTCGTCCGGCTGTAAGTTCGTGTCAATGTGCGGCGTGTCTCCCGGCAGCCGGTGAAAGTCTGTGATCGGAATCTGTCGCGCGCCTGCGGGGCCCTCGACGCGGATGACGGCGTCGAGGGCGGCTAACGCCACGCACATGTCCGAAGGATGCACGGCGATACATTTGTCGCTCGCGCCCAGGATGGCGTGGATGCGGTTGAAGCCCGGGATCGCTGGGCAGCCAGAGCCCGGCACGCGCTTGTTACAGGGGAAGGCCGTGTCCATGAAGTAGTAACAGCGCGTGCGCTGCAAGAGATTGCCGCCGACCGTCGCCATGTTCCTTAGTTGTGGCGAAGCGCCGGCGAGCAGAGCTTCCGATAGCACCGGAAAGTTTTCGCGGACGAGCGCGTTGTTAGCCACGTCGCTGTTGCTGGCGAGTGCGCCGATGCGTAAGCCGTTCGGAATCTGCTCGATCTTTTTCAGCGCGAGGCGGCTGATGTCCACTAACTTGTTTGGCTGCTGCACGTTCATCTTCATTAGGTCGATGAGATTCGTGCCCCCCGCCAGAAACTTCGCGTTGTTGCCGGCGACTTCCCGAACGGCCTCGGCCTGACTGGTCGCACGCTTGTATGTGAACGGGTTCATAGCTTTCTACCTTCCTGGACTTCGCTCGTCGCAATTAGCCTCACGTTGATAAGCGGCGCGACGGCTGATTACCTTCTTCATGACCTTCCACCTCGAACCTCCTCGACGGCCGCGACGATGCCGGGGTACGCGCCGCAGCGGCAGATGTTGCCGCTCATGCACTCGCGCACCGTCATGCCCGGCGGACAACCTTCCTGCAGCAGCCCGACCGCCGACATGATCTGTCCTGAAGTACAGTAGCCGCACTGGAAGCCGTCGTGCTTGATGAACGCCGCTTGCACGGGATGCAGTTCGTCGCCCCTGGCCAGCCCCTCAATGGTGGTGATCTCCGCGCCCTCGTAGCTGGCAGCGAGAGCAAGGCACGAGTTAATGCGGTGTCCGTCGGCCAGCACCGTGCACGCGCCGCACTGCCCACGATCACAACCCTTCTTTGACCCCGTCAGCCCGATCCTTTCGCGTAGCGCGTCGAGCAGCGTCACCTGCGGCTCAAGCTGCAACGAATAATTCTTGCCGTTGACGCGCAGCGTGACGGGAATGGCGCCCGCGGGACTCGTCTGTGCTGAGGCGACATTTGCCGCCACGAGTGCCCGGGCCGAGACGTTCGCTTGATAATGCAGTAACAGGTTCGCCGCCGCCAGCCCGCCGCCGGCAATCAAGGCCTGTTTCAAGAACCGGCGGCGCGCCTCCCCGTCCTCCGATAAGAACAAGCCCACCTCATCTTCATCGCCGGTCGCATCTGTGCATGAGGGTTCACGCCCAGCCGCGCCTGCGTCGGAAGAACTATCGTCGCGTTCTATTTCTCGCTCCATAATATGCTCCCCTGTGTTGTGGTCCGTTTGACGGACAAATGGTCACCCTCCGGGCAGATGTTTGTCAACGAAGCATGAGGGCCGCAGGATTAAAGCAGTTTGTCTAGTGTGATCGGCAATTCGCGTACGCGCACGCCCGTCGCGTGATAGACGGCGTTGGCGACGGCGGCGGCCGCCCCGATGGTACCGATCTCGCCGATGCCCTTCGCGCCCAGGCGATTAACCCGCTCGTCTCGCTCCTCGACAAAAAAGGCATCGATCTCGGGCACGTCGGCACTGACGGGCACCTGGTACTCGGCGAGGTCTGTATTAACCATGCGCCCGAAATGCTCGTCCATAAAAGTCCCTTCCATCAGAGCCATGCCGATGCCCCAGATGATTCCCCCGGTCAGTTGGCTGCGCGCCGTCGTGGCATTGAGGATACGGCCCGCGCCGAAGGCCGCCGTATATCTCGTCACACGCACCTCGCCCAGAGCCGGGTGGACGCGAACCTCGGCGAAGTGTGCGCCGAAGGAGTAGCGTGTATATTTCTCAGCCTCCTCGCCCGGCTTGACCTGTTCCGTGACTTCGACCGCATCGTGCCCCGCCTTGCGCAGAATCTCTTCGTAAGTCTGCCCGGACTGCGGACGATTTTTGACAAATAGACGACCGTTCTCTACCGCTATCTGATCCTCGGGCTGCGCGTAGAGTAGCGATGACGGATCGGACAACGCCAGCGCGAGCACTTTACGCTTGAGCGACTGCGTGGCCTGCTCGACCGCCGCGCCGACGCTAGCGACCGTTTGCGAGCCGGCAGAGATCGGCGCTTCGGGCATGAACGTATCGCCGAGCTCGAACCGGATTTTTTCGACCGGCACGCCGAGCGCGTCCGAGGCGATCTGACTCATCACCGTGTATGAGCCAGTGCCCTGATCGCAGGTCGCGCTCTGCACGAGGACGCGGCCGTCAGCAGAGATTCTGGCCCGCGCCGTCGCCGGGGCAGATTTGGCATCATAGGCCATGCTCGCCATGCCCATCCCGACCAAATACTCACCGTCACGCATCGAGCGCGGCGCGGGGTGACGATTCTTCCACCCGAACCTTTCGGCACCCTGCCGGTAACATTCTCGCAGCGATTTGCTCGACCACGGCTTATCGTTTTCGGGATCAACGTCCGCGTAGTTACGCAGGCGCAGCTCAATCGGGTCCATGCTGAGCGCGTCGGCGAGTTCGTCCATCGCGGACTCGATGGCGAACAGACCGGGCGTCTCGCCGGGGCCGCGCAACGTGAATGGCCCGGGCATGTTGAGGTGTACGAGGCGGTAGGTAGTCGCCACGTTCGGACAGGCGTAGAGCTTTCGACTCGTCTTCGTGACGGGCGCAACGACCCTGTCGTCGAACGGCGAGGTGTGTGAGGTCGCGTCGTGTGCGAGCGCGGTTAACCGTCCGTCGCGCGTCGCGCCGAGTTGAATACGATGAAGAATCCGCGGGCGGTGGCCGACAGAAGTGAACGTCTGCTGCCTCGTGAGCACGAGCTTGACGGGGCGATCAAGCTGGCGGGCGGCGATTGCCGCGAGCGCCACGTGTTCCCACGTCGGCCCCTTGCAACCGAACGAGCCGCCGACAAACCGCTGGACGACGCGCACGTTCTCTTCCGGCAGGTCGAACCAGTGCGCGGCGGTCTTCCGCACGCCGTAAACCCAGGTCGAAGGCTCGTAGAGCGTCAGCTTATCCTTATCCCAGACCGCGACGGTCGCGTGCGGCTCCATCGCGACATGATGCTGGAGGGCGGTCTGGTAGGACCGGTCCACGCGAACGGCGGCCTCTTTCAGCCCCCGCCCGAGATCCCCCTTCAACGTGTCCGTCTCTTCGCCCCAAACCTTCTTCGGCTTAAAGGCGCGGGGCATTTCACCCTCGATCCCGACCGCCGGTGACTCCTGCGCGTAACGCACAGTTACCAGGGAGGCAGCGCGCAGGGCCTGCTCCAGCGTATGTGCAACCACAAGGCCGATGTGCTGGCCGCTGTAATGCACGACCGCGTCCTGCAACGGCAGATGACTCTGCCCCGCCGAGCCGCCCGGCCCTTCTCTCATCTCACCGCCCAACGCAATCGGCGAGGGCGAGATCTTTGGGGCATTCAAGTGTGTGATGACGGCCAGGACGCCCGGCGCGGACAGGGCGGCGCGCGTGTCTATCTGCTCGATGCGGCCTCTGGCAATAGCGCTCTGGACGACTACGGCGTGAGCCAGGTCGGGGTGGACAACATCGCCGACATACTGCGCTCGGCCTGTGACCTTTGCGCGCCCGTCCACCCGGCTGAGCGGTGCGCCGACGGCACTCTCATTCATCAGTCAGCCTCCGTTAGGGAACCGTTCGTCTTCAACCTACCACGCCTGCGCCTACACTAGAAGCAAGGAGATAAATACCAGGATGTACAAGAGACCGCAAGGATTCGTACAGGTTCGAGCGCGGACGATGTACCTGCTTGTCATTTGAGCTTTCAACCCTTCCCCGCCCGGCATGAAGGGGCGCTTGTTTTCCATGACGCACTCGGCCATGTGATCTAATAGTGATTACTAATTTACGCCACCCCGGTATGCTGCATATGTTGGAGTTTTTTATAGCAGAACCCGCGAATGCTGGAGTATGCTTGTGATGATTTTTTATTCTGGCGCGGTTGTTGGGCGCGCCTGGTCGCACCGCTCAGTATCGCGTGCGGAGAGCCATTTGTCGTCGATAGCCACAGCATTGATATGGCAAAGGACGCCATTGCAGGTATAGACATCGGTGGGACCAAAATTGTGGTCGCACTCGCGGCTCCTGACGGGCAGGTGCTTTCCGTTTGCCGCTTCCCTACTCGTGTCGAGCTTGGCCCGCATCGAATACTGGATCTCACGTTCGACAGGATTGAGAAGATGATTGAGGAAGAGAGAGCGCGTCTCCTTGCCGTCGGGATTGGATGTGGCGGGCCGTTGAACCGCGAGCGCGGCGTGATCCTGTCGCCCCCAAACCTGCCCGGCTGGGATAGGTTTCCGATCATCGAGCTGGTTGAGAAACGCTTCGGCGTTCCCTCGCTTTTAGACAACGATGCCAATACGGCCGCACTCGGAGAGCAGTGGTACGGCGCCGGCCGCGGTTTGAATGACATGGTCTATATCACGATCTCGACCGGAATCGGCGGCGGCATCATCATCGGCGGTGATCTCATTCACGGAGTCGAGAACGGGGCGGGCGAAGTAGGGCATATGACGGTGCTGCCGGACGGCCCCGAGTGCGGTTGCGGCGCCTACGGCTGTCTGGAGGCGCTCTGCTCAGGAAGCAGCATCGCCCGGCGCGCGCGCGAACGCTTGTTGAGTGGGGCGCCAAGCTCTATCGGATCAATGGCGAATAGCCCCAACGAGGTGACGGCGAAGACAGTCGCCGAAGCTGCGCGCAACGGAGACCCCCTGGCTTGCGAGGTATGGGATGAGATGATCCACTACCTCGCGATAGGTCTGAGCAATATCATCCTCACACTGGCGCCGGAGGCGATCATCTTAGGTGGAGGAGTTTCGACCGCAGGCGAGCAGCTTTTAGGGCCTCTGCGCCACCAGATCCTGAGGAGGGTAAAGTTATTGCCGGCTGAAAAGGTACGCATCTTACAGGCCGCGCTCGGAGGCGACAGCGGAATTCACGGCGCGTTGATTCTCGGCCAGCGCGCCCTCGTTCCGCCGAGCGCGTTGAAGCCGGATAACCCACGCCGCGCATAAGTGACTACTCCACGCCCTAAAGAGCATGGCTTCTCATGCTACGGCGTGAGTCAACAACCTCTACCGTTAACGCATGAGCGCTCAGTCCGAGCGCGCGCCTTAAGATGACCAGAGCACTG